>NZ_CP065938.1:1862321-2172708 GCF_025232395.1 Taurinivorans muris | reverse complement strand
CAAAATAAAGGCGGGTTTCAATCCCGCATGCGAATATGTCATGGAAGAATATAATTTTCCTCCCAAAGAGAAAAACAACAGCGAACTTTTGCTCAATGCGCTGCTGCTTTCAAAAGAAATAAATCCGCCCCTTGCTTGGCAAGAAAAGAACTTGCCCCCTGTCAATGAAAACAATTTGAACACATTCGCTAAAATATATCATTTCATCAATAATATTGAACAATACAAAGATAGTAATGCTCCTATTTCCGATGATTTCATCTTGACAGGGGCAATGCTGTATCCTAAGCATAACATTCTCAGAAAACGCTTTATTAAAATACTCAAACATTCCGCCCACCCCTATTATGCCTGTTACTTTGCGAAGCTTTATCTGATACCGAGAAAAAAATACGCTATGGCGGCAAAACTTTTGGAATTTGCCATAACGCTCAAAAAAGATGTTTCTTTTCAGGAAATGTTGGCAATTTGCTATCTTGCGCAAAATGAATTTGCCAAGGCACAAACATTCATTCTGCAGGAAATTCCGGAAAAACATACTGTCATTCGTCTGAAATTATTGATACTATTGGCAAGAGAAACGCAAAATAAAATGGATTTCGTGCGGTATGCGCAAGAATTTCTTGACTATGGCGCAGCGATCAACCACCTTGTTTTCCTTGCGGAAAATTGTTTGGCTTTTCGGGAAATCGAACTTGCAAAAGAATTTCTTGATATGATCACGTCAGATCCGAGGAATTTCCACCATGAAGAAGACAGACAAAAAATCACCGCCTTAACCCAAAAAATCAACACATACCGATAAATCCCAAATCCCAAAACACAACCATGAAAATCGCAATACTAGGAACATCAAATTCAATTCTGAAAAACGGCTACGCTCCCCTTTACCAGGCACTGGAATTTCCCAATCAAGTGGATAATTATTCCATTGGGGCGACAATATGCCAGTTCATTCCTTTCGCCCTTGAGAAATATGCGATTTTCAAAAACTATGATTTTCTGATTACGGACTGCTGTCCCAATGACAGCGACTGCTTTTATTGCAAACAACGCACAGCGGATTGGTTTTACAATGAACTTTTCACCATTTTATCCACAATAAAAGAAGCCCGTATAAAACACCTGCATTTGATTTTTCCTTATAAAAATTCTCAAGTCCTGCAAAAAATGCATGTGCAGATTTGCGAGGAACTTTCCATTCCCTGTCTTGACATAGGTTCTATCATCACAAATGCCACGCCTCGGTCCGAAAGGGAGCCGATGCAGGATATTCATCATGTTTCACCTTTTTTTTCAAAGCAATTTGCCTATGTCATCAAAGAAAAAAGGAAAGAGATTTCAAAAAATCCCGTCCAAACTTCCGGCAAAACCCATATCGCAAAAAAATACATATACTATGATCTGACAAAAAATTTACAACAAAAATATCCCGTCATAACACGCGCAACATCGCATTTAACGGAAAATTTCATTCATATACAAAATAAACAGGAAATTCTTCTGGATAAACTTCCTGCTCTCGATTTGGAAGGACTTTATTTTTATTCCAACAAAGAAGCAGGCTTGTTCAATCTCAGCTCGGCAAATTCCGTTCGCAATTATTCGCTGTATTTTCCAACTGCAGATTACATTTTTTATCAGCCGATACCGCAAAATACCTTTCCGGTGCGGTCTTTTTTAAAAATCCAATCAGGATTTAACAAAAAATCACCATATGTCATGATGGAAAACAATGCCGAACCCGAAAGAAAAGATTACAGCGAACTTTTGCTCAATTCCCTGCTTTTTTCCAAAGAAACCGATACGCCCCTTGAATGGAAAGAAAAAGAATACAGCCAAAATATACAGAACGACGCACAACGCTTTGAAAAAATATATTTTTTTATTGTTTCACTTGAAAAAAACACCGCATTAAAAAATTCCGTTCCGGAAGAATTTATCGTTATTGCCGCAAACCTGTTTCCAAACAATGCTCATATCAGAAAAAGTTTCACACGCCTTTTAAAACGAACGGAAAATCCCTATTATTTTTATTGGTTCGTACAACTGTACCTATTGCCCAGAAAAAAATACGCTTCAGCCATAAAGCTTCTCGAAAAAGCCCTTCAAATAAAAAATGACACGCTTTTTACGGAAACCTTGACTGTCTGCGCTATAAAAAAAGAATTTTTTGCAAAAGCCCATACGCTCATCAAAAGTATGGACCGAAGCCGCAATTTTACCGCCATAAAACTGGAATGCATGCTCGCAGCAGCCATGCGAAACAAAGAGCTGTTTTTACTCAATGCCCGAAAATTGCTGAACTGCAACACACAGTTCCATTATCTTCTCTTCCTTGCCGCTTCCTGCATAGAACTTAATGAATATCAACAAGCCGCCGAACTTTTAAACACCGCTCTTGCTGACCGAAGAAATTTCAGACAAGACAACAAAACGGAAAATATGCGAAAAATCAACGAACTTATTCGGAAAATACAAGAAAAAACACAATGAATTTTTTTCCGCAAAGTTCATTTGACTATTTGCGCATGTTCCCGAAAAACAATTTCCTCACCGGCGAAACGTTTTTTCATAACATCAATGGCGGCAGGGTTTTTGTCAATCAAATAACAATCCCGCCCAAGCTCCAAAGCGGCTTTTCCAAAAGACCCGCTGCCGGCAAAAAAATCCATGACGACAGAATCTTCGTTGCTGTGAACATTGATAATGCGCCGCATGATTTTTAAAGGTTTTTGCGTCGCATAGCCGGTTTTTTCTTTACTGTTAGGACTTACGATAGTCTGCCACCAAACGTCGGTGGGCGTTTTTCCCCGTGCCGCCTTTTCTTTGCCCACAAGGGAGGGAGCCAAATAGGGTATCCTGTCAATGGCATCATAATGATAAATATATTTTTTCGGATTTTTTGCATACCAAAAAATACTGTCATGCTTGGCTGACCAGCGTTTTTTGCTTCTCGCCCCGTAATCGTACGCCCAGATGATTTCATTCATGAACGAATCACGCCCGAAAATATAATCCAAAAGCAGTTTGCAATAATGGGCTTCACGATAATCGATATGGAATAAAATACTGCCGTTGTCGGACAAAATACGTTCCGCCTCAACTAAACGGGGCTCCAAAAAACCGATATAATCATCAAAAATATCAACATAGCCGAGCGTGCCGAGCTTTATCGTCTTATACCGTTTCCCTTTGTAACCGACCCTGTCCCCTTCGGTGCTGGCAATGGTTTTTATTTGCGTACGCTCTTGCGTTCTTCCCGTATTGAAAGGCGGGTCAATATAAATCAAATCGATTGAACCGGACGCGAGTTCAGGCAAAAAACTCATATTATCGCCAAAACAAAGATTTAATATCGCCATGCTTTCCTCAATTATTCCCCAATGATCTCACAATGATTCCGCTTTATTCAACTGTCACGCTTTTCGCCAAATTCCGAGGCTGATCCACATCTTTTCCCAAATAATCAGCCATTTCATAGCTGAAAAGCTGCATGGCGGGCAAGGCTAAAAATTCCGGCAGCTTTGTTTGAGGAATATACCATAAATCGTTATTTTCCAATTCCGTTCCCTCTTGCAGTAAAGCAATCACATTGCCCTGCCTTGACTTTATTTCCAAAATTCCGGAACAAACCTTGTTAAAATTATCATCATCAAAAGCAAGGGCGAACGTTGGAAAGTCCGGGTCGATAAGGGCGATAGGTCCGTGCTTGATTTCCCCTGTGGCATACCCTTCCGCGTGGATGTAAGAAAGTTCTTTTAATTTCAATGCACCCTCAAGAGCTAAAGAATAGGCAGTGCCGCGCCCAAGATAGAAAAAGCTCTTCGCATAGGCATACTGATAGGCGAACTTCTTCGCTTTATCCCGCATGACGGGCAACGCTCCTTCCAAGATTTCCGGCAGCGCCTTCAATTCGTTCAAAATTCCTGCCCGCAGTTTTTTCGCATGGGAACAATCGGCATTTTTCCTCTGCCCGTAATAAAGAGCGAGCAAAAGAAGCAGAACCATTTGGCTGAGCATGGCTTTTGTCGAAGCGACGCTTATTTCCGGTCCTGCCTGCGTATAAAGACAAGCACTCGCTTCCCTTGCGACGGAAGAACCGAGCACATTGCAAATACCCACGACGGGATAGCCCTTTTCCTTGCACAAACGAAGAGCGCCGAGCGTATCAGCCGTTTCACCCGATTGACTGATAACCACAATAAGCTCATCAGCCTTTAAAATCGGTTTCCTGTACCGAAATTCCGAAGCGATTTCCACGATAACGGGAATTTCCGCAAATTGCTCCAAATAATATTGCGACCACAAACCGGCATTGTAACTTGTGCCGCAGGCAATGATACGAATGCTTCCGGGTACGGGCAAACCATCCAGTTCCGGCAGGCAAACCCTGTCGTCTTGCAGTCTGCCCACAAGGCAATCACGCAAAACCTTAGGCTGTTCCATGATTTCCTTAAGCATGAAATGTTTATAACCGTCTTTCGCCGCTCCCTGCAAATCCCAAGGAATATGATGCACGGTCTTCTCAAGCTTTTCCGCCGTAAAAATATTTTTCACCGCATACGCACCTGCGCTTAAAACCACATATTCCCTGTCATCCAAAAAAACGACATCGCGGGTATAAGGCAAAAATGCCGGCACATCGGAAGCGACGAAATATTCCCCGATACCGATACCGAGCAAAAGCGGCGCAGACAAACGCGCTGCCAGAATATGCTGCGGAATAAGGGGACTGAGCACGACGACAGCATACGCCCCGTGCGCTTTCTGCAATGCACTGCAAAAAGCCTGCTCCAAAAACGGCAAATACAATTCAGGATTTTTTTGAAAAGCTTCATCCATATCCTGCTGGATTTCCACATATTTTTTTCCAAAATTTATTTGCAGAACACTGTCAAGCTCATCAGCGACAAGATTGACCAATACTTCCGTATCGGTATCGGAATGGAAAACATAGCCTTTTTGTATCAGTTCATCTTTTATTTCTTGAAAATTCTCAATAATGCCGTTATGGACAATGGCTAAAGCGTCATTATTGCTTTTATGGGGATGAGAATTGCGTTCGACAGGAAGCCCGTGCGTCGCCCAGCGGGTATGCCCTATGCTGATGGGGGCGAAGGTGTTTGCCGTTTTCGCAACTTTTTCTTCCAAATTGCAAAGTTTTCCCTCCGAACGGATGACTTCCAATTTATTAAGCTGCAAAAAAGCCAAACCTGCCGAATCATAACCGCGGTATTCCAAACGCTTCAACCCCTCCAACACAAGAGGAACAGCAGGTCTGTGCCCGCAGTAACCGATAATTCCGCACATAATTAACTCCTTACAAACACTAACTATACTATTCCTAAAAAAAACACAATTAAAATATTTAGTTTAAAGAATATGTTATCAAAATTTCGGCAACTATCTTAATTTTTTAACTATGTTAATGAATATAAATTTTCGTTTCCTTATCCACAAAAGATAAAAGTTCTTTTATCATAGACCTCGGCAAACCGATATTCCCGTCCGTGGCTTTGCCGTTGCTGCATTCAAGAAAAAAAGCCGAACCGATATAGGGTTCCCGATGGGTTATGTTATAGTCAACGACAAGGGCGTAGGCATAACGAATGGGTCTTTTATCCAATTCAATTTGGGAAAGCCAGTCGTTATACACGGTATTTTCACGAACAAACAAATTGTAGTATTTCGATTGCGGGTCCGTTACCCAAACATCGCCTTTGCGTATTTGATAATAGGGCAGTATGCTCCCCGGATTTTCCTGCATGCCGATAGCTATGATGAAATTGTAAAGCCCTTTGGGCGTTGCCAAATCACCCTCAATCTTATTCTTTTTCGCCCCGCCGCGTCCGATATACGCCTGCGCCTCCTGCAAACAAACCCATGCTCCGTTGAAACGTTTCAGCACGTAGCAGCGGGGTTCATTGACCGTAGTGTCAACGACAATGAGCTTTGTCACCCCTTTGATGGTATCCAGTTCAAACTTTTCAATCAGTTCCTCGGAAAAATTTTCTTCGGCGACGGCTGTTTGCCCTATGAAAATAATACAAAAACAGAGCAGTAAAACTATTTTTTTCATGGTTTCCTCATTTAGTTATGGAGAATTTTCCTATAAAATCAAATTCCGTTCCGTTTTCTAAACACAAAGAAAACGGTTGCACATTTTTTCAATTTGTGTTACTTTTTTATAAATCGTAACACAGCAGAAATCAATATGATAACACTCTCGTATAAGAGATAAAAGGGATGAAAAGGAGCAAAAATATGCTCCTTTTTTATTTATCCGTACAAATTTTAGGATTAAAATATCCAAATTGCAAATGCGGACAAGAAGACAGCAGGCGCTTGGTGAAATTCGCCAAACCGACGCTTGGACCAAACTCAATGCCTTCAAGCAAACGCAAATACATTTCAGGGTCGATATTCAAATTCCGCAATTGAATAAAATCAACGTGATACGCGTTCACAAGCCCGATAAGAGCTTCCACTTCCTCTTCGCAGTCCGTCACTCCGGGAAAAAAAAGCAAATTCAAAGAAACGAAAAGTCCGTGCTCTTTTGCCGTTTGTATGGATTCTCGCACATCGTCGAAAGAATAATTGGTCGGACGGTAATATTTATCATAAACAGTTCCCCTTGCGCTGTTCATGCTCACCCGCAAAGAATTGAGCCCCGCAAGAGCCAATTCCTTTATCCACCTGGGCATGGAGGCGTTGGAATTTAAATTGACCGTGCCGATTCCGCCTTTTTCACGGAATAATTTCACAGCCTCCACAAGCAAAGGGGCTTGAGTCAGAGGTTCCCCTTCGCAGCCTTGCCCGAAAGAATAAATAGGCTGTTTCTCGTTTTGTTGATGATAAAGCATGACCTCAACAATTTCCTGCGCTGTGGGCGTAAAATTCATCCTGTCCTGCGGAGCCTGGCAAATGGAAGAATCCGACTCCTGCTGGGAAATACAGCCGATACAACGCGCATTGCACGCCCTTGAAGTCGGAAGCGGCGCTTCATAACGCCCCAAAACCAAATTTTTTGCGGCAGGACATCCGTAACGCAAGACGCAATTATTCATAAGATGCTGCATGAGTCTGTTTTTGGGAAACTCTTTCATGAGCGCCTTTGCTTTTTTTTCTATTTTCTTGGGAGAAATTCCCTCGAAAACCTGACGCGTGTCCTTATCCACCTGCGAAGCGCAAACATAAAAATCATCGCCGATAATTCCCAAAGCCCCGTAAGCGAATAAAGGCAGAGTCGGAGCATTTTCTTCCGTAACATAAACAGGATGACCGGAAATCGTATAGCCCGGCGCAACAAAAGCGGCGACCGCCAGCTCTTCCAACTCCTCAACTTCTCCTGTTTCCTTGTTCAGCCCGACGGCTCTTCGCTTGGGCAAAAGAAAAAACTCGCTTTCACGGGGTAAAGGAATAAGCTCGTCAGGTCTCGGCAGCGCCCATTCATCGCCCCGCCGGCACAGCATATAATACGCGTCGTCAGAGGCGATTTCACCATTTTCAAAAGCAAACACTAAATCAGGGTGTTTTTGTTTCATAACCGATCCTTTTTTCGCATAAAATAAAAGTATCCTTTATTCATTTACGCCCGTCAAGAAAAACATCAAAAAAATATAATATTTTTATCATGTTATTTCAGTGTATTATAAAAATTACAACAATTTTTACCAAAAAGGTATTTGCCAAATATAAAATCATGCCTTATTTTTAATTATTGCAAAACAAAAGTCCAACCGGAGCGCTTCCATGAAATTCTTTTTCACAAAAATTTTCGGCACACGAAACGACAGATATATTAAATCCCTGCGTCCAGTCGTACAAAAAATCAATGCATTGGAACCGCAAATGCAGGAACTGGCGGACACGGAACTTGCCCCAACCCTTGCGTCCTACAAAGAAAGAGTGATGAACGGCGAAAGCCTGAACAAGATTTTACCGGAAGTTTTCGCTCTCGTCCGCGAAACAAGTTTGCGTATCCTCGGCATGCGCCATTATGATGTGCAGCTCATGGGCGGCATAACCCTGCACCAAGGAAAAATCGCCGAAATGAAAACCGGGGAAGGAAAAACCCTTATGGCGACCTTGCCCGTTGTTTTGAACACCCTTACGGGAAAAGGCGTGCACGTCGTAACTGTCAACGATTACCTCGCTAAGCGCGACAGCGAATGGATGGGAAAACTCTATCAAGCCTTAGGCTTGACTTGCGGCGTCATTGTGCACGGTCTTTCCGACGAAGAGCGTCAGGAAGCTTATAACTGCGATATCACTTACGGAACAAACAATGAATTCGGCTTCGACTATTTGCGTGACAACATGAAATTTTACGCAAAAGACATGGTGCAAAGAGGACATAATTTCGCCATAGTTGACGAAGTGGACTCCATTTTGATCGATGAAGCGAGGACCCCTCTCATCATTTCCGGAGCGGCTCAAGAATCCACGAATTTATACCTGCAAATGAATGAGCTGACAAAATATCTCAAACGCGACGAGCATTTCACTGTTGACGAAAAAACCCGTTCCGCGCTTTTGACGGAAGACGGTGTAAATAAGATTGAAGAAATTCTCAGGATAGACAACCTCTTCGACCCCTCAAGCATTTCCTTGCAGCACCATGTGCTGCAAGCCCTAAGAGCCAACCATTGCTATCAGCGCGATGTCGATTACATGGTCACAGCCGATAAGAAAGTCGTCATTATTGACGAATTCACGGGCCGCCCCATGGAAGGCAGACGCTTTGGCGACGGTTTGCACCAAGCCTTGGAAGCCAAGGAAAAAGTGAAAATCGAATCCGAAAACCAAACCCTCGCCAGCATTACCTACCAAAACTATTTCCGCATGTATGAAAAACTTGCGGGCATGACTGGCACAGCCCAGACGGAAGCAGTGGAATTTATGGAAATATACGGGCTTGAAACCATTACGGTTCCGACCAACAAACCCATGATCCGCAAAGATTACCCGGATATTATTTACCGGACCCAAAAAGAAAAATTTGCAGCCATCACCAATTCCATTAAAGAATTGCACCAAAAAGGGCAGCCTGTGCTTGTGGGCACAATTTCCATTGAAACTTCCGAGTATTTATCCGGCATTCTCAAAAAAATGGGCATTCCTCATAATGTCCTGAATGCGAAATATTTGGCGGAAGAAGCGCAAATCGTTGCGGAAGCGGGACAAAAAGGACGCGTGACCATTGCCACCAACATGGCGGGACGCGGCACGGATATCAAACTCGGCGAAGGAGTGGAAGACCTCGGCGGTCTGCATATTTTAGGTACGGAACGCCATGAAAGCCGCCGTATCGACAACCAGCTGCGCGGACGTTCCGGCCGCCAAGGCGACTCCGGCTCCTCCCGTTTTTATCTTTCTTTGGAAGACAACCTCATGCGTATTTTCGGTTCCGAACGCATTTCAACCCTTATGCAAAAACTCGGAATGAGCGAAGGGGAAGCCATTGAAAACAAATTTGTTTCAAAAGCTATTGAAAACGCACAGAAAAAAGTTGAGGCCCACAACTTTGAAATCCGCAAAACCCTTCTTGATTATGATAATGTCATGAACCAGCAGCGCACGGTTATTTACGATTTGCGCAAAGACATCATTTTGGAAGAAGACATTCAGCCTGTTGTGGAAGAATTTGCAGACGAAGTCTTTGCCGAAATTTTTTACAGCGAACACGACAAGAAAAACCAAACGGAAGAACACCGTGCGGAAATCGGGGCGAAACTTTTGGACGTCTGCAATATCGGACGAATGATTCCGGAATTTTTAACCGCTCAAAGCACCCCGATAACGCAGGAGGAATGCAAAAATGTGCTGCAAAGTATTTTAACAGAACTGCAGCTGGAAGCAGGACCGATATATCAAGATATTTTAAGATATTTCGTGCTGGAAGAACTCGACCGCGCATGGAAAGACCATTTAAAGAGCATGGATTATCTGCGTGAAGGTATCGGGCTGCGCGGTTACGGCCAACGCGACCCGAAACTGGAATACAAGCGTGAAGGGTTTGAACTTTTCCAAAACATGCTGTACCAAATCAAAGAAGGCGCATTGCGCGCCCTGACCCGTGTCCGCATTCAAAAGCAGGAAGAACAGAGTTTGGAGCAAGCGGAAAATACGGACGGCGGTCAAGAACAAAACCAAGAAAAAGAACCGGAACAAAGGACGGAACTTCGTCACAGGGAAGTGAAAACACAAGAAAATTCCGGGCAAAACACTACGTTGGAAGCCAAAAACAATCCCGTCCATGCCCAAGATAAAATAGGAAGAAACGACCCTTGTCCTTGCGGAAGCGGTAAAAAATATAAAAAATGCCATGGTGCGCATTTGGAACATTAAAATAAGGAACACGCCATGAATTTTGATTGTTTTAAAGCCTATGACGTACGGGGAAAAGTCCCAAGCTCCCTCAGCCCTGCGCTTGCTCTTGAAATCGGCTATGCCTATGTGCGGGAATTCAACATAAAAAACGTCGTCATCGGGCACGACGCCCGACTTTCTTCTCCGGACATCTATAAATCCCTTGCCACAGGACTGCAATATGCAGGGGCGAATGTCGTAGGTATCGGCATGTGCGGAACAGAAGAAATTTACCACGCAACAGCCTACATTCAAGAAAACGGTGTTCCTTTCGACGGCGGAATCATGGTTACGGGAAGCCATAATCCGCAAGATGAAAACGGCTTGAAATTTGTACGCGAAAACGCTATTCCGATCAGCTCCGACACCGGTTTGCTGGCAATCAAAGAACGCATCATCAACGGACAAAAAATCCCTTCTGACATTACAGGCAGTTTTATTGAACATTCCTACCGCCAAGCCTATATTGAAACCCTCCTTTCCCATACTGACGCAAACGGGCTTATGCCCTTTAAAATAGTCGCCAATGCAGGAAACGGCTGCGCGTATCTCGCCCTGAAAGAACTCATTCCGTATCTGCCCTTTGAATTTATTTTGGTTGACGAAGAACCTGACGGAACATTCCCCCACGGCGTTCCCAATCCTTTGCTTCCTGAAAACCGTGAAAGAACGGCGCAAATGGTTCGCAGGCACAAAGCCGATTTCGGCATCGCTTGGGACGGCGATTTTGACCGCTGTTTTTTCTATGATGCAAACGGACGTTTTATCGAGGGATATTACATTGTCGGCATGCTCGCAAGCGCCTTGCTGGAAACATTCCCCCATGAAAAGATTATCCACGACCCGCGCCTCACATGGAACACAATGGAACTTGTCGATAAGCACGGCGGTATCAACATAACAAGCAAATCAGGACACGCGTTCATCAAAGAAACCATGCGGAAAGAAAACGCCCTCTATGGCGGCGAAATGAGCGCCCACCATTATTTTAGGGACTTCGCCTACTGCGATTCCGGAATGCTGCCTTGGCTTTTGGTGGCAAAACTCCTTTCCGCCTCCAAACAAAGTCTCGCTTCTTTTGTGGACGCAAGAATACAAGCTTTTCCATGCAGCGGAGAAATCAATTCAAACGTTGAAAATATCGCCCTTACCTTGGAAAAAATTGAAAACGCCTATAAAAATTCCGCAAAAACAATAAACAAAATAGACGGTCTTTCCATGGAATTTGACGATTGGCGCTTCAATGTGCGGGGTTCCAACACGGAACCGGTGCTCCGCCTCAATGTCGAAAGCCGCGCCAACGAACCCCTCATGCAAGAAAAAACGGAAGAACTGCTCAGACTTATCAGAGAGTAACACGGTATGATAAAAAATTGCTCTTGCTATGAATTGCTTTATTTTATCCGGTAAACGGCATATCGACAGAAAAGACAATTTTCAAAAAGCGCAATAGGTTTAACGCTGCGGCTATGCAATCAAAAACTGTTCCCTCATATCGGCTCAAATTTCACTGTGTTCAGCTATAACAGAGATAATAATTCATTGACCGCAGCACTTCAAAACCCCATTCCGCCCACAAGGCGCTATGGCATTATTGCTTCATTTGACAGCAACATCATGACAAAAAACAAATTTCGTGAGTTTAATATTCAACTTCAAAAATTAAAATTGAAAATATCGCTGAAACGATTTATACTTCAGTCACATAAAACTATTGGAGGTTTCCCTTGCGTATTTTAGTTATCGGTTCTGGCGGGCGTGAGCATGCTCTTGCATGGAAGCTCAATCAAAGTCCCCTTGCAGAGGAAATTTTTGTCGCTCCCGGAAACGGAGGAACCCAAGAACATAATGTGCCTGTTTCTGATAAGGATATTGACGGGCTCGTCAAATTCGTACAGGAAAAAAAGATTGATTTTGTTGTTCCCGGACCGGAGCTTCCTCTTACGCTCGGCATAACCGACGCCATGGAAGCTATCGGCATTCCTTGTTTCGGTCCGAGCAAAGCCTGCGCAAAGCTTGAAGGAAGCAAAGCGTTTTCAAAAGAAGTGATGGTTGCGGCGGGTATTCCGACAGCCGCTTACGGAACATTCCAAGATATGGAAAAAGCGTTCGCTTTTATCGATAAACACGAAGCTCCGCTCGTCATTAAAGCTGACGGCTTGGCAGCGGGAAAAGGCGTGATTATCGCCCAAAGCGTCCAAGAAGCAAAAGACGCCGCAAAATCCATGCTTGGCGATAAGAAATTCGGCGACGCCGGCAATACCATTATCATTGAAGAATTTTTAGCAGGCGAAGAGCTTTCCTTGCTCTGTTTTTGTGACGGAGAAAACGCCCTCGCTCTGCCCTCCGCCCAAGACCATAAAGCCATCGGTGAAGGCGATGTGGGAGCGAATACCGGCGGAATGGGCGCATACAGTCCCGCTCCTCTCGCACAGGATGAAGAACTTGAGAAATTGGCAGATATCACGGTCCGCCCCCTGCTTAAGGAAATGGCTCAACGCGGCACGCCATTCAAAGGCATTTTGTATGCAGGGCTTATGATGACAGCAAAGGGAGTGAAAGTTCTTGAGTACAATGTCCGTTTCGGCGACCCTGAATGCCAGCCTTTGCTCATGCGGATGAAAAGCGATATCCTTCCCGTTATGCAGGCGTGCGTTGAAGGAAAATTAAAAGAAAAAAACATTGCATTGGAACTCTATCCCCAATCCGCCCTCGGTGTTGTTTTCGCTGCAAAAGGATACCCGGAAAGCTATCCGAAAGGTATGGAAATAACAGGTATTGCCGCTGCCGATGCGTTGAATGACGTAAAAGTTTTCCATGCGGGCACAAAGGCGGAGAACGGAAAAACCCTTTCCAACGGCGGAAGAATACTTTGCGTTGCCGCACTTGGCGAAAGTTTGCAAGAAGCAAAAAATAAAGCTTATGAAGCAATTGGCAAAATAAAAATGGAAAATTCCTATTATCGCCGTGACATCGGAGATAAAGGCATTAAACGTTTACAAAACAAATAATACGAAAAAAGGAACAGCCATGGTTCAAGTCGGTATTTTAATGGGTTCCGCTTCTGATGAAAACACGATCAGTCCTTGCGTTGAAGTATTGAAAAAACTCGGTATCAGTTACCGTTTTACGGTTTCCTCCGCACACCGCACACCGCTCCGCACGGAGAAAATCGTTGACGAACTGGAAAAACAAGGCTGTCAGGTTTTCATCTGCGCAGCCGGAATGGCTGCCCACCTTGCAGGAGCTGTTGCCGCCCGCACCATTAAGCCTGTTATCGGAATACCTTTGACAGGTTCTTCCCTGAACGGGCTTGATTCCCTTTTGGCAACAGTGCAAATGCCCGCGGGATTTCCGGTCGGAACAGTGGCGCTGGACAAGGCGGGAGCAAAAAATGCCGGCTATATGGCGGCGCAGATTATCGCTCTTCACGACCCCGAAGTTGCGGAAGCGCTTTTGAAAGAACGACAGTATTTCATTGATACCGTTGAAAAAACAGCCAAAGAGATTGAAGAAAAATATCGATAATGTTCAACAACCGCATATTCTCATAAAAGGACGTATCATGAAAATTTTAATGATAAATGGTAGTCCCCGCCGCACAGGCAACACCGCATTAGCCTTGCAAGCGCTTGAAAAAAAACTCCAAGCGGATCATGAAGTGGAATTACTGCAATCCTATTCCATGACGGTAACGCCTTGTCTTGCCTGTCTTGAATGTAAAAAAAATGATGGTTTTTGCGTTCAAAGGGATGATACCAATACTATGCTCCAAAAAATCAACGACGCTGAATGCATTGTTTTTGGCACTCCGGTATTTTGGATAGGAATGTCAGGGCAGCTGAAACTGTTCATTGACAAATTTGTTGCCCGTCAAAACATTTTTAAACAAAAACCGAAGAAGACAGTCAGCGTGGTTGTCGGAGGCAGCGGACCTAAAACACGCCAATACGAACTTATTGCAGAACAATTTTCTAGCATCAGCAATTTCTTATGTTGGAACCATATCTGCTCCGCGTCTTTTTCCGCTTTTGGAATAGGCGATATCATCAAATGTCCGGATTTTGAAACTAAAATACAAGAAATTGTCACCGCTATCAATCAATAAGCCTTTTCCTTGACATATCAAAAAAAGAGCCATGCAAAACATGGCTCTTTTTAACAACCTATTTTTTTTATAATTTTTGCAGGCTGTCGCGAAGCTGTAAAGCTTTTTTTCTTCCCACTTTCGGCAGCTTCATTAGCTCCTCAACACCGGCTTTTTTCATTTCTTCAATACTTTTAAAATGCTGCCACAAAAGCTTTGCCGTTTCTTGTCCCACATGGGGCAAATGCAAAAGCTGCGCGTCCAGTCCCTGCTTGTTGCGCGCCTGCCTATGCCTGCCTATGGCAAAATCATGGGTGGCGTCACGAATGGACTGCAAAAACAAGAGTTCGGAACTCCCTTCTTTAAAAGGCAAAGGATTTGTCCTGTCAGGCAGGAAAATCCTGTCCGCCAAATTGCCTGCCCTCCTGTCCGCATGCCCCTGTTCATCACGGGCTTTGGCAATGCCTGCAAGCACAAAAGGCAAACGCCCCTCTTCCAAATCAAAACTTTGGGAATCACGAACATGCACCGCACTGAAAAATTCCTGAAAACTCGCATGCACGCTGTTCACCTGTCCGCGTCCGCCGTCAATAAGCAATAAATGCGGCCACGGCGCGCCGTGTTCCGCTCTGCGTTTCGCCCATTGCGACAAAGCCAAATAATCGTCCCCGTTGGTATTTTCCATATTCCAAACGCGGTAATCGGCTTTATGCGGCTTTCCGTCCTGATAGACAACCAGCCCGACTTTTGTCGCTGTTCCGGAAGTATGGGAAACATCGACGCATTCGATTCTGCGGATAGGCTCCTGCACTTTAAAAAGAGCCGCCAAACGTTCGTCCATACCTAAATCGGAACGTTTATAAACAGTTTCCCGCGCATTGGTTTTGGCTATTTCCACAAGCTTTTCATCATCCTTGGTCCGTGCCGCCACAATCCGCACGTTCGCCCCTCGCCATTCGCTGAGCATTGCGGCAATGCTTTCCAAATCTTCCTCATGTTCCTGCAAAGCGTAATCAGCCCCTAACGCCCCGATAAGAGCCGGACTTTCCACGCTTTCTTCTTTTTCCGCCGTCAAAGCCCAAGGCAAAACGATGCGGGGCGGAATATCCTTATCCTGTGAATAAAACTGCGTTAAAAATCCGAGCAAAAGCTCGTTCGCATCTTCCATGACAAGCCCCGCCCAAAAAAAAGCCGCCTTATCAATCACTTGCCCGCCGCGTACAAAAAGCACGGCAAGAGCCAAGCCGTCCCCGCGCGAACAAAGCCCCATAACGTCCATATCCGTCCCGTTATGAAAAACAACCCCTTGCTTCTCGACGGTTTTCTCTATGGCAAATTTTTGGTCACGAAGTTTCGCAGCCTCTTCAAATTCCAAATTTTCCGACGCTTCTTCCATTTTTCGGGTGATCATTTCAAGAAGTTCACGTGATTTCCCTGATAAAAGCAATTCGACTTTCTGAATGATTTCAAAATACGTTTCTTGGCGCACCTCTCCGGAACAAGGAGCCAAACAAAGCCCGATATGATGATAAAGACAAGGACGCACCCTGTTTTTCATAGCCCTGTCGTTACAGCGGCGCAAAGGAAAAACAGAATGGAGGGCTTTCCACGTTTCCCGCGCAGCCTGCGAAGAAGTGAACGGTCCGAAATAATGCGCACCGTCCTTTTTCACCTTCCGCACCACCTCCAAACGCGGATAAGCGTTTTTTACCGCAATTCTGAATAAAATATACTGCTTGTCATCACGCAAAACAATATTGTAATGCGGTCTGTGCTTTTTTATAAGGCTCGCTTCCAAGAGCAATGCTTCTTTTTCCGTGCTCGTGGTTAAAAATTCAACGGAAACGGCATGGCTCATCATGGCTCTTGTTTTTGCGGTCAACTGCTCGTCGGGACGGAAATAAGAAAGAACACGTTTTTTTAAATTACGCGCTTTGCCAACATAAATGATTCTTCCGCCTTTATCCTTATACAGATAAACACCGGGGCTTGTCGGGATTGCATTCGGTCTTTCCATTTTCACCTCATGGTCTCATTGTGCCAAAAAACAGAAATTTTTCAAGCCGATAAAACCGGGCAAGCATATTTCAGCAAAAAATGCCTTTTTTAGTGAAAATAAGCGTAGATTCAAATTTTTTTATTGACTAGTCATGGACTTAATACTATTTACAAACAGTTTCAAAATTTTTTAACCTAAAACGAGGTGCGTTATGCCAGGTTATGTTTACTTTTTACTCGCTTGTGCAGCATTGTTGGTAGGGTATCTGGTTTACGGTAAAATCGTCGCCAAAATTTTCGGCGAGGACGATAACCGTGTAACTCCTGCGATTTCAATGGCTGACGGCGTTGACTATGTTCCGATGTCACCAATTAAGATTTGGCTTATCCAACTTTTGAACATTGCCGGAATTGGACCTATTTTCGGACCTATCCTCGGTGCATTGTACGGTCCGACTGCATTATTGTGGATTGTTATCGGCAGCATTTTCGCCGGTGCCACCCATGACTACTTCTCAGGCATGCTTTCCATCCGTTACAAAGGAACGAACGTTCCAAACATTGTCGGCTATAACTTAGGCAATGTGTTCAAACGTATCATGCAGTTATTCGCGGTCATCCTTCTTTTGCTTGTCGGCGTCGTATTCATGACTTCACCAGCCATGCTTCTTAAAAACCTCACAAGCATCGACATGAATGTTTGGCTTATCATCATTTTTGTATACTATCTTCTTGCAACCATTTTGCCTATCGATAAGATCATCGGCCGCTTATATCCCATTTTCGGCGCTGTTTTGCTTATCATGGCGATTGGCATGACTGTCATGCTTTTTGTGAAAGGCTATGATTTCTATCCTGCGGCGGAAATGACAAACCAATTCCCCGGAGACAATCCTCTTCCGATTTATCCGCTTATCTTCGTTACCATTGCCTGCGGCGCTCTTTCCGGCTTCCACGCAACCCAATCTCCGCTCATGTCCCGCTGCCTTACAAAAGAAAGCTACGGACGTCCTATTTTCTATGGCGCGATGATCGGCGAAGGCTTCATCGCTCTTATTTGGGCGACTGTCGGCATGACGTTCTATCAAAGCCCTGCCGAATTGCAAGCGGCTCTTGCCAGCGGCGGTCCCGCAAACGTTGTCAACCAATCAGCTCTTAGCCTCATGGGTTCAATCGGCGGTATTTTAGCTGTTCTTGGCGTTATTGTTCTTCCCATCACCTCCGGCGACACCGCTTTCCGTGCAGCCCGCCTCACCATTGCGGAAGTATTCAACTTCAACCAAACACCTTCCAAAAACCGTCTTTCCATCGCCATTCCGCTCTTCATTGTCGGCGCTATCCTTACACAAGTCGACTTCAACGTTATCTGGCGTTATTTCGGCTGGTCAAACCAAACCTTGGCATGTATCATGCTTTGGGCGGGTGCGGCTTACCTTTACCGCAAGGGTCGTTTCCACTGGATTGCAAGCATTCCTGCGACCTTTATGACTTCCGTCGTAGTCTGTTACATCTGCATGGACAAAAACTTAGGTTTCGGTATTGATTATACCATTTCCGTATACATCGGCATTGCGGGCGCCCTTATCGCCATCGGTTCTTTCCTTGCTTTTGCAAACAAGAATATCGAGGGTGCTCCGACAGACGACTAATCACAAAATAAAAAACAGACAAAAAAAGACCGGATCATATGCCGGTCTTTTTTTGTGCCTCATTCAGGAGTAACACCCTTTTCCCATGAGAATGCAATTTCTTTTCAAAGCAAAGCATCGTTGTTTTGAGCATATCGTTTCATACATGCGATCCAAAACCAAAAGGAATATGCACCTATCTCATCTTCAATATGTTCATTCCATAATTTCACGCCGCCCTTTCCGAGCATAAAACAGCCTATCGATACCTATGCAAAACGCTTTTTATGAACCATGGCAATAAAATCATAAACCGGAAGGTCTGCCAAATTCCCCCGGCGGCTTATAACGCATAAAGCCAAGGACAATAAGGCACAAAAAAAGGCACATAAGCTGTGCCTTTTTTTATCTTATTGAAAATAAAAACGTATTAATTTTCAACTGCGGCATGGACACGGGCTGTCACATCATCAAGAGGCGTCAATACCGCCGTGGCAGTCAATACGACGTCGGTTGAACTATTCAGCGCGGTTTCCGTGGAGTCTTGAAGAACACCGATGATAAAGCCTACGCCGACAACTTGGAAAGCAATATCGTTGCTGATGCCGAAAAGGCTGCAAGCCAAAGGAATAAGCATCAAGGAACCGCCTGCAATGCCTGACGCCCCGCAAGCGCACAAAGAAGCGACAACGCTCAATAACAATGCGTCTAATAGATTTACTTGGATACCGAGCGTGGTAGCGGCAGCCAAGGTAAGCACGGTAATGGTGATTGCGGCGCCCGCCATATTGATAGTAGCGCCTAGAGGAATGGAAATGGAGTAAGTAGATTCAGGCAAGCTCAGACGGCGGCACAAATCCATATTCACAGGAATGTTGGCGGCGGAAGAACGGGTGAAGAATGCCGTCACCCCGCTGTTTTTAATGCAGAACCAAATAAGGGGATATGGGTTTTGACGGAGTTTTGCGTATACGATAATCGGATTGACGATAAAAGCCACAAAGAACATTGAACCGAGAAGCACTGCCAAAACCCGCACGTAGCCGACAAGAACGTCAATGCCAAATTCACCGACAACAGTATATACAAGACCGAAAATACCGAAAGGAGCGCAGCGCACAATCATTCTTACGACATCGGAAACGGTATGTCCCAAATCAATAATGAATTTTTTGGTTGTATCGGAACAATGCTGGAAACCGAAACCAAAAGCGACAGCCCAAAAGATGAGGGAGATGTAGTTTGCTTGGGAAAGAGCCGTAATCGGGTTCGTAACAACCTGCACAACCAAGTTTTTCAAGACTTGGCTGACAGTCTGCACGGCTTCGCCGGCTTCGGCAGCTTGCAATTGCAACGTGGTCGGAAACATGAAACTTGCAATGACAGCGATAAGGGCTGCGGCAAAGGTGCTTACCAAATACAAAACAATCAAAGGTTTGATTTTTGTTTCAGTCCCTTTTTCATGGTTTGTCACGGAAGCACAGACAAGAGTGAAAACAAGGACCGGAGCAATAGCTTTCAGCGCCCCGACAAACAAATCGCCCAAAAGGGAAAAACTGCCCGCATAACTTGGAGCAACAACGCCCAAAAACACACCTAAAACCATACCGATACAAATAAGCAGGATTAAAGATGATTTCATGTACCAATTTAAAGCTGAACCAAAAAAGCCAGCGTTTTGTAAACTCATAATGACCTCTCTTACAAATGAAAGATTTACAGTTTGCACTGTATGCTTATTTTTTCTGTTTTGCAACAATTATTCATAAAACAAATACCGCCGGCAAAAATTATTGTTTCCGTTTTATGCCTATTATGTTGGGAAGCTTTACGGTTCCTTTTAAAAAAAGCATAATGTTTTCCTCATGTTGCCATAAAAAAACAGTCTTTTTCCTGTATGCCATGCTCGCCTCCGCACCGCCTTCCGCATACATGGCTCTTTTAATTCTTAACGGACCGTTTTTATGCAGTACAGTACGAAATTCTTGAACGGTCAGAGGTTTTGATGCATACATCAATAGGATTTCATTATCCTCGTCCTGAGCGACAGCGGCAATGGAATGCCGCCGCTGCGCTTTCCATTCGCTTTGATTGTCAGGCAAATCGACGAGTTTAAAATTCTGCACCACAACGCTGTATTTTTTCAGCGCATTTTCAAGGGTCCTTTCTTTTTCCGTTTGCGAAAAGTAAGTGTCCAAATCCGGGTCATTATCGTAAATGATAGAACAGGAAGGAATTTTTCCCTGATATTTTTCATAAGGGCAAGAAACGAAAAACGCTCCCAGACTTTTTCCGATATGATTATTGTTATAAACGTCATTTTTCCGCAAATAGCCGATACTGGTTTTTCCGTCGGTCAAATACATGGACGAATTAATGACTGCCGTTAAATCATACTGCTGAAGCCAGACAAGCAAAGCCTTGCTTTCCGTCTTATCGGTCACGGCTCCGTATACGGAAAAATCAAAATATGCAGGGTCGAATTTCAGAATATCAAAATCGACAGTTACGGGTAATTTCTGATTTTCCCCTTCTCCCCTATCCCTCATGACGGTTTCCGACATTCTCAAGAATTGCAGGCCTTTTTCAACGGGCTGCCACGTATTGGCTTTCAATATGTCAAAAGGATAGGGCTTATCAGTATCTTTATCAACAACAACCACATCGGGAGGTTTCGCCCGCACTTCTCCCAAAAAAGCAACAAATGCCAAAAACAACGGCAATACTACAAATTTTATTGCTTTTTGAAAAAAAATAACCATGTTAACCTATATAAAAAGAGTTTTTTTTCCATAGCATTGACAATGCTATAATTAGTTGATATGTTTTACATGGTTTGTGCTTTTCTGTAAAGAGAAATTACTGAAAGTAAATGCTTCTTTATTGGTTGAAGGAACGCGCCGCCCTGCTGACTGTTGGGAAAACCTTTATTTTGAGAGAGAAAACTATGCAAAAAGAACTCGTTGAATTTATCACCAAATCTCTTGTTGACAATCCTGATTCTGTGAAAGTTCGTGAAATCGAAGGAGAACAAACTTCCGTGCTTGAGCTTACCGTCGCAAAAGAAGACTTAGGAAAAGTCATCGGCAAGCAGGGACGCACGGCTCGCGCCATCCGCACCTTGCTCGGCGCTGTGTCAGCAAAAACCCGCAAACGTGTTGTTTTAGAAATTTTAGAATAATGCCTGCCGACCGTTCCCTTATCGTTATAGGCAAAATCACAAGGCCTCATGGAATCCGCGGCGAACTTTGCGTTCAGTATTATGCGGAATCCTATGATTATTTTGATAAAAATCAGGTGCTTCTCAAAATCGGGAAAATACCGCCCAAAGCTTGTGTCATAAAAACCTATAAGGAACAAGGGAATATGCTTATTCTTAAAATTGAAGGCATAAACTCAAGGACGGACGCTGAATCATATCGCAACTACGAACTCGTTATTACTGAACAATCTCTCACTGATGCCGATTTGCAGGCCTTAAACGAACAAGAAGAAACGGAAACCGCTCCCTATCTTCATCAAATCATAGGCTGCACAGCTTTTGTCGGAAATACCCCCCTAGGTATTATTGATGAAATTTCATTTCCAGCAGGGCAAGAAATTTGGTTCATTCATCATGAAGAACAAGAAATTCTCTTCCCTGCTGTTTCAAATTTTATTGAACGCTACGATTTGGAAAACAACGCCGTTTATCTTTGCCCCCCGCCAGGATTGTTGGAAATCTATTTGGAACAGCCGGATAAGGAAAAAACGGTGAAGCGGCAGCCCGGCACGCAAACGAAAAACGCTTCCCAAAAAGACAAGGTTTCAATTCCTCAACCCCCTTCCCGTTCATAAGCTTTTCCCATGCAGTACCATATTGTCACCCTTTTTCCCGAATGGTTTTCCTCCCCTCTTCACACCGCCCTTTTCGCCAAAGCCGAACAAACGGGAATTGTCGGTGTCGATTTTTACAATCCCCGCGATTATACCCGAAACAAACACAACAAAGTCGATGACAGCCCCTATGGAGGAGGTCCCGGCATGGTGCTTGCGGTCCAGCCCATTTTAGACGCTATCCGCGCCATTCCCCAAAAAGGACGCCTTATCGCCCTTACTCCGGCAGGAGAACCCCTTACCCAAAAACTGGCTGAAGAACTTTCCAAAGAAGAACATCTGACCTTGATTTGCGGACGCTATGAAGGGTTTGATGAACGGCTTTACGAGCTTTTGCCCATACGGCGCATAAGCATCGGCGAAGCTGTTTTAAACGGCGGAGAAGTGGCGGCTCTCGCCCTTATCGAAGCGACAGCACGTCTGCAAGACGGTTATATGGGAAAAAACGAATCGGGCACAGAAGAAAGTTACGCGCAAAACCTTTTGGAATATCCCCATTTCACACGCCCGGAAGATTTTATGGACTTGGAAGTTCCGGAAGTTCTGCAAAAAGGCAATCATAAGGAAATCAGCTCTTGGCGGCGCGAACAATCCCTCGCCATGACATACAGGTACAGACCCGACCTTCTGGCGAAGGCGCAGCTTTCCGAACAGGACAGAATGTTTCTCAAAACAATGCATAAACGCTCTTTCGCCAAAAACATCCATATCGCCCTTGTTCATCACCCCGTATTATTGAAAAACAATACGGCGGGAACAAGTTCCGTCACAAATCTTGATATTCATGACATATCGAGAATCGCCTGCACCTATGGAATTTCTTCCCTGCAAATCGTCACCCCTGTCCAAGACCAAAAAGTTCTTGTCGAAGAATTGATTACGCACTGGACGCAAGGGGACGGAGCAAAAACAAACCCGGACAGGGCGAAAGCCTTGGCGCTTGCGCACCTTGCCGGCAATTTGGAAGAAGCATGCCAAAATGTCGAACGTATTTCAGGCATAAGACCTATTTTAATCGGCACAAGCGCCAAAGCCGAAAAAGACAAAAAAGGGCGTGAAAAACGGCTTGCGGTTCCTTTTCCGCAAGTCGCCGAACTGGCAAAGGAAAATTGCCTTTTGCTCGTTTTCGGAACAAGCCACGGATTGGCGCCCGAAGCGCTGGAGCAATGCGGCTGTTTGCTTCCTCCCCTCCGCTATATGGGAGAATATAACCATTTGCCTGTGCGGTCCGCCTGCGCAATCATTTTGGACAGGCTTTTAGGCGACTGCAATTAAATTTAAAATTTTCCCAAAAAATCGCTTGCAAAAATTTTTAAATCTGCTAATAAATACCGTTCCTATTGATAGTAATTTTTTACTTTTATCGGGCTTCCGACGATAAAAATTGCATTAAATTTTTTCCATACAAAAATTTAAGTTGCTTTTATCAGAAAAATAGGTAATTAATATTATTTGCTTCTTGGCACCACATACTGCCATGCAACCTAATAGATAAATTCCTCGCAAGGAGAGGCATCATGAATATTCTCAGAAAGATTGAAAGCGAACATTTACGTACCGATATTCCTCAATTTCGCTCCGGTGACACTGTGAAGGTTCACCTCAGAATTGTTGAAGGCGAAAAAGAACGTATCCAAGTATTCCAAGGCAATGTTATCCGTATAAAACGCGGTTCCACCGATGCTTCTTTCACTGTTCGTAAAATTTCCGATGGTGTGGGCGTTGAACGTATCATTCCTTTACATTCTCCTTTTATCGACCATATCGACGTTGTAAGCCGCGGTCGCGTACGCCGTTCTCGTCTTTACTATCTCCGCAATCTTCGTGGTAAGGCTGCGCGTATCAAACCTCGCAACAATTACTAAGATTTTCAACATGCCCATTTATTTTCGTATGGGCGAGATATTCTGCCCCTCCCGAAGTTTTCGGGTGGGGTTTTTGTGTTTGGAGCAGCAGCATGGCTAAAAGAAAAGAACTGATCAATCACGGTATCTTATACCGTCCTCATGATTTGGCAAACGAAAACATTTGCGCAGGCATTGACGAAGTCGGTCGCGGCTGCCTGGCAGGTCCTGTTGTGGCAGGCGCCGTTGTTTTTCCAAAAGACTTTGATTTGATCGGTTTGGACGATTCAAAAAAACTTTCCGAAAAAGAACGCCTTTGCCTTGACGGTGAAATTAAAAATCTTGCTTGGGCTTGGGGAATCGGACTTGTTTGGCAAAAAACGATAGAAGAAATCAATATCCTGCAGGCAAGTCTTCTTGCCATGGCGCGCGCCATAGCCGCATTAAAAATAAAATTTCCTCAAACCGACCCTAAAATATATCTGATAGACGGAACATTCCCCATTCCCCCGTTTTATCTGGCAAAATACAGCTTATCGCCCTTGTCCCAAAAAACCATCGTACAAGGCGACGCCTTGGAGCCAAGCATTTCGGCAGCTTCCGTCATCGCCAAAAATTTTCGGGACAAGCTCATGATAAAAATGGACGAACGCTACCCCGGATACGGCTTTGCTTCCCATAAAGGCTACGGCACAAAAGAGCATAGGCTCGCCATTCAAAAGCACGGACCATGCCCCCTGCACCGTATGGACTTTAAATCCGTACGTCCCAAAAGCATGGAACAGGGAAGCCTATGCTGAAAAATCTTTTATCCGTGATTTCCAGACAAATCACGGCACCGAAAAATTCCATGCTCGGCAGGAAAGGCGAGAAAAAAGCCTGCCGGTATTTGAAACAAAATTCCTATGCCGTCCTTGAAAGGAACTGGAAATCGCACCCTTACGAAATAGACATCATTTGCATGGACAAGAAAAACAAAGAACTTGTTTTCGTGGAAGTGAAAACACGCCATAACGAGGACAGAGAACAAAGCCTTGAGGCCTTTACCCCGAAGAAACAGCAAAACATCATCAAAGGCGCAACCCTGTATTTAAACCAAAAAGGGCTTTGGGATCACCCCTGCCGTTTCGATTTGATTTGTATCAACGGCGAAACCTTGGAACTGGAGCATTTTTGCAATGTCATCACCCAATAATACGTTCGGCAAACTCCACATCGTGGCGACACCTCTCGGCAATGCCGGGGATTTGAGCCCCCGCGCCAGAAAAATTTTAGAAGAAGTTCCCCTCGTGCTTGCCGAAGACACCAAACGGGCGGGACTGAATTTCGCCCGCTGGGGACTTAAAGCCAAGCGCCTTATCAGCTTCAATGACCATAGCGAAGAAAAAAAATTGGAGCATGCCCTGAATTTTTTGCAGCAGGGTGAAGATATTGCGCTTATTTCCGATGCCGGCATGCCTGTCATTTCCGACCCCGGATATTTAATCGTCAAAGCCTGCCGGGAAAAAAACATTCCCGTTACCGCCATTCCCGGCGCGTCCGCACCTGTCACAGCCTTGGCGGGAAGCGGCATTGCTCCCAATCCTTTCACTTTTTTCGGCTTTTTACCGCGAAAAACAAGCGACATGGAAAAAACCCTCGCACCGTATGCAAAAATTTTTTCCACCCTTGTTTTTTTTGAGCGTAAAGACAGAATTGCGGAAACCCTAAAATATCTGTATACTCTTTTAGGCGCCCGTGATGTTTGCATTGCAAGGGAACTGACCAAAGAACATGAGGAATTCATTTTCCTGAATCTGGAAACTGTTCCGGACCTTGGACATTTACTGGGAGAGCTGACCGTCATTGTCGGTCCTCCTCTTGAAATCAGCAAAAGTTCCCGGCAGGAAGTGCAGGCAATCATACGGGAAGAAAAAAGCTTAGGCGGTTCGCCGAAGCAAATAGCCAAACGGGTGCAAACGCAATGCCACGGCTGGACAACAAGTGAGATTTACACACTCGTCACAAGAGATTAAAGGATATTTCCATGAGCAAACATCCAAAAAGCCCTTCTTTTTTAGCGGAAAACAGAAAAGCCAGGCAATATTATGAATTGCTTGAATTTTTTGAAGCCGGCATCGTGCTCACCGGTCCGGAAGTGAAAAGCATAAGACAAGGACGTGTCAGCTTTACCGACAGCTATATTGATTTTAAAAACGGCGAAGCCTTTGTTATGAACATGCATATCAGCCCCTATTCCAATGCGGGTTATATGGTTCAAAATCCCGGCAGGGACAAAAAGCTTCTTTTGCATAACCAAGAAATCAAACAGCTTACGGCAAAAGTCGAACAAAAAGGACTGACCGTCGTTCCTTTGAAAATGTATTTGAAACACGGCAAAGTGAAACTGGAAATAGCCCTCGCCCGCGGGCGCAAACTCCATGATCAGCGTGACGAACTCAAGCGCCGTGCGGAAAACAGGGATTTGGAAAGAGAACTTGCAAGAGGATAACCCATTCAACCAAAATAAGGCTTGCAAGTACGTTTTCCATACGATATACTTTGCTATCAAAAAAGGTATACGCAAAAAGGATTTGATATGAAGCTTTCAAAGCAATGCTTTCTCATAACTCTTTTGTTTTTTGTTTTCACCCTTTCGTCCTGCGTGCAAACGCTTCCCATTTCCAACAGCCTTTTCAATCCCAATGATGAAGAAGCTTGGGTGCAGGACTTGGTTGGCAAAACTTCCGCCGAACAAAGCGAAATAGCCGCAAAAGTCTGGTCCGACAGCTCCAAACCTCTCAAACTCCGTGACAGAGCGACCTATATTCTCGCAAGCAGAAACAACGCCAACACCAAAGTCGCCCTCAGTTCGTTGGCTTCCCAATGTGCTCAGTCCACCGACGAATACAAAAAATACATGGAAGAAACATTATTCCATGATTTGAATGCTGTTCCGGATACGGATCTTGCCGCAAACCTGAAACTTATTTCACCAAGCTCCGAAACATACTTCCCCTATAATTTGATAATCTTCACAGCCGCAAAACGCGGACTTTTGCCTAACAACCAAGAAATTCTCAGCAAATTCAAAAACCAAAACTACTTTAAAAGCCCTTACATCACCATTGAAAAAACCCCGACAAGCAATTACGTGACAGCCCAAAACGGCTCTGTCGCCATGCTTCTTCCCCAAAGCGGCCCGTACAGCACATTCTCACGGCAAATCATCACAGGTGCGAAAATCGCCCAAAAACTCCTCCAAGAGCAAGGCATACAATGGAATATCACCTTCATTGACACCCAAGACCCCAACTGGATAAGCTACCTTGAGGAATTGCCCCAAGAATGCGCGGTTATCGGCGGTCCACTGCAAACCAACATCTACCAAACCCTTTACAACAGCAAACTCACCAGCCAAAAAATCTTTTTCACGTTCCTTACCCGCCTGCCGGAACACAGCATGGAAGGCGTTGACGCGTGGCGTTTCTTCACCAGCCCCGAAGACCAGATCACAGCGGTTCTCAACGTGGCGCAAAAAGATTTGGGAATAAAAAGCTTCGGCTCCTTTTATCAAAACAATACTTACGGAAAAGGAATGAACACCCTTTTTACGAATATGGCGAAAGAAAGGGGGCTGTCCGTTTACAGCATGGCATATTCCGATAAGGATGTGCACGAACTCAATTCCATAACGCAAAAATTCCTTGACTCGAGAACCCCCGAAAAAGGAAAGCTGCCTATCGCAAAACGTCCTATCGACGCCATTTTCTTCCCTGATGTTTGGAAAAAAATGGATATGATTATTTCCTATATGCAATACCATGGCGGGCACAAGAAAGTCATGCTCGGCACATCCCTTTGGGAACAAAGCTTGAACAATCCAGCCAATATCAATTCCCAAACGTTTGCTCTGACGCTTTTCCCCGTTTCTTACGACAGCAAACGGGAAAGCCCTTATAAGGAATTTTTCCAAGGGGAACTGAACAAACAGCAAAGCATCGGAACAAACTGGATTGCATTGGGCTTTGACTTTGTGCTCATGTCCAGTCAACTGCAAATACAAAAAAAAGAACCAAACCAAGAGGTAAACCGAAAACTTTCCGCACTGAAAGTCGATTATATCGGCGCGCCGTTCGTTTATTCCGCGCAAGGCAAACTTTCCAGAGAACTCATAATCAACCAGCCCGCCCGAAACGGACGCACCCCTTTCAATAAGGAAGCGTTTTTGCTTTACCAAAAAAACGGAAAGGCTCTGCCGAACCTTGACGATGAAACCAAAACAAAACAAGAGCAGAAAGAAGAACAAAACGCCCTTGACGCATTAATCCAATCCATTCTCAACTAAAAAGGATATACCATGACAACTTCCGCCCAAGACTTAGCCCACCTTTGCAAGCTTGCAAAACTCTCTCCGGACGAAAAAACGCTTGAGAAAATATCCCGTCAATTTACTGATATCATAAATTATATCGATACATTGTCAGAAGCGAAAACAGAAAATACCGCCCCTCTTTATTCTCCCGTGTTTCATGAAAGCGCAGTCCGTGAAGACAAAGCGTTCCGCAAACAAACTCCGGAGCAAATTCTCAAAAACGCACCGGAAACAGACGGAACATATTTCATCGTGCCAAAAATAGTAGAAGGAAAATAAATAATGATTACCCGCAGCATAACGGAAATAAAAAAAGCCCTTGCCAAAAAAGAAATCAGCGCAACGGAACTGACCCGCTCCTGTCTTGAGCATATCGATAAAACAGATGAAAAACTCGGAGCATTCATCAATATTTATCCGGAACAAGCCTTGCAAAAAGCCAAAGAACTTGATGAAAAAGGCTTTGACGAAACCATGCCTCTTTGGGGCGTTCCCGTTTCAGTGAAAGACGCCCTTGCGACGAAGAATATGAAAACAACGGCAGGCTCCAAAATTCTGGAAAATTTCATTCCGCCCTATTCCGCTTTCGCTGTTGAACAACTGGAAAAAGCGGGCGCCATTATTTTGGGCAAAAACAATATGGACGAATTCGCCATGGGAAGCACCTGCGAAAATTCCGCGTTTAAAGCCGGTTCAAATCCTTGGAATACGGACTGCGTGGCCGGCGGCTCAAGCGGCGGTTCCGCCATCAGCGTTGCAAGCTGCCAGTCTTTTGCTTCGCTCGGCACCGATACGGGCGGTTCCATACGCCAGCCAGCTTCCCTTTGCGGCTGCGTGGGACTAAAACCGACCTATGGACGCGTTTCCCGATACGGACTTTTAGCCTATGCTTCTTCTCTCGACCAAATCGGACCTTTTACGCGCACGGTTGAAGACGCAGCCCTCATTCTTTCCGTGATTTCAGGGCACGATGAAAGGGACAGCACTTCCTCCCCCCGTGAAAAAGAAGATTTCACAAAGCTTTTCCAACATCCTCAGACGGATTTGAACAATATCACCATCGGTCTGCCAAAAGAATTTTTTGAAAGCGAGGCTATGGACGGCGAAATTGCGGAACTCTGCCAAAACACCATACAAGAAGCAAAAAAATTGGGAGCGAACATAAAAGAAGTTTCCATGCCCCATCTTACGTATTCCATCGCTTCTTATTATATCATCGCCTCGGCGGAAGCGAGCTCCAACCTTGCCCGTTACGACGGAATCCGCTATGGACACAGAACAAACCAACCTCAGGATTTGGACGAACTGTATACCATGTCAAGAACGGAAGGTTTCGGCGAAGAAGTCCAGCGCCGCATTTTGCTTGGAACCTATGTTCTTTCAGCAGGGTACTACGATGCCTACTATAAAAAAGCCGCTCAAGTCCGCCGCCTTATCCGCGATGACTATGTCAATGCCCTTAAAGAATGCGATGTGCTCCTAGCCCCCGTGTCCCCTATTACGGCATGGAAAAAAGGAAGCGTGACCGACCCTCTGCAAATGTACCAAATGGATATTTTCACCCTTTCTTTGAACCTTGCGGGACTTCCCGGTCTTGCAATTCCCGTGGGTATGGCGCACAATATGCCCGTAGGCATGCAAATTATCGGCTCCGCATTCGACGAAGCGAAACTTTTTACTGTCGGACACAGCCTTACAAACCATTTGGGAACAAACAACCAATACAAATTTTAATTATACTGATCTGAAAGGAATTGAGCATGGGTTTCAAAGCGTATGGCGCCTTGCCATTTTATCCGGGTCCCGTAACCATTCACCCGAAAATTGCAAAAGTCATGCATAAGGATTTCGCTCCGCCCCGCTTCGGAACGGAATACACGGAACTTTATGCCGATCTTACGAAAAAAATCCAAAAAATCTGCAATACGGAAAATGAGGCGATTTTCCCGACAGGCGAAGCCATGGTCGGTCTTTGGGGTGCATTAAAAAGCTGTTTGAAGGCAGGTGACAAGGTCGTTACGGTTGGAACCGGTGTTTTTGGCGACGGCTTTGCCGATATGGCGGAAAGTCTGGGCTGTGTTGTCGATAAGGTTTCTTTCCCCTACGACAGCACCATTACCCGGAACGATTTGGAACGTATTGACGAAGCGATTAAGCGCACCAAACCTGTGATGATCACCGCCGTTCATTGCGAAACGCCTTCAGGTACGCTCAACCCTCTTGAAGAACTCGGAAAACTCAAAAAAGAACGCAATGTGCCTTTATTGGTTGTTGACGCCGTCGCCAGCATGGGCGGAGCTGAAATAAAAACTGACGCATGGAACTGCGATATTCTGCTCGGCGGTTCGCAGAAGTGTTTTTCCTGCCCTCCTTTCACGGGCATCATGCTTGTAAGCGATACAGCTTGGGAAATTGCGGAAAAAGTAGGCTATGCCGGATATGACAGTATTCTGCCTTTCCACAATGCAGCCGAAAATCCCATGAAATTTCCTTACACTCCTTGTTATACCGGCATACAGGCTTTGCATAAGTCCGCGCAGCTGCTTGAAAAAGAAGGACTTGAAACTGTATACCGCCGTCACCTCGAAGTTGCCGAACTATGCAGAAACGGCTTGAAAGAACTTGGCATACCGCTTTGGACAAGCCCCGAAGCCGTCAATTCCCCAACCTGCACGGCTGCCATGCTGCCAAAAGGGTTTGATTTCAAGTCATGGAAATGGGCTCTTGCCGAATATGGCATGTACATTGCGGGCAGTTTTGGTCCCATGGACGGAAAAATATTCAGAATCGGACACATGGGAACGCAAGCCAAAAAAGAAAAAATGGAAAACGCGTTGAAAATAATGAAAAAAGTTCTCAAAAAACGCAAATAATATTGAAAAAGCAAAGGAAAATCCATGGTTCTGAAAGAATATCTTTTGCAAACCGCCAAACAAATTCAAGATATTGAAGCAAAAGCGAAAAAAATGCTGTCCTCGGAAAACAAGCAGGAATATGTCAGCTGCATGCATGAAAAAGCACACATTCTTGCAGCGCTATACGACAACGCCCGAAAACAAGACATTTCGGATATTGAACAAGCGGAAAACGTTTTACTGACCCTGCACGGATTTTCCGAAAGTGCCAAAAAATCTTTGCAGGTAAATTCTCCGTGGTTCATGTCCGCGCTCCTTTACCCGGAAGATTACCGGGAGGGCGAACCCAATAATCTGGAAAAACTTATCCAAAGCCTGTAAGAATGCACTCGATTTTAAATGATGTTCTCATTTCCGATGATTCATGGCTTTTCGCTTATGAGGGCACAAATGCCATCCATTCCATTTTGCAGGGAAAATCTTCCCTCAATAAGGACCAAATACAAGCATGGAAACAGGAATTGGAACAACGGCAAAGCTTTTGCGCCTCTTTCGGCGCTGCCTATCATTTTATCATTCTTCCGCTCAAGCAATGCGTTTATAAGGAAAAATTAAAACACTACCCCATTTCCGACAACCGCCCCGCCATGCAGCTGCAAGAGCATACGCCTGCAAAGTATCCCCTGTCCTTTTTTCAGGAACTCAAAAAACAAGAGCATTGCTATTATCAATACGATACCCACTGGAACGATTTTGCCTGCGACCAATTATATGCCGGTCTATTAAAACAGAAGCTTCCCTCAGGCTTGGAAAAATTTTACACAACACCTTTGCATGATTTATGGATAAAAATAAGCTCCGAGCCTTGCCCGCAAGCCCTGTGCTGGCGCTACCCGCAAAACAACATCATTTATTACAACGAGATAGTCAACGTCGGAGGATTGATTCTTTGCGAAAACCCAAAACACAGCCGTTTGGTCGGGGTTATTTTCGGGGATTCCTTCACCCGCTTTTCCATAAACACTATCAGCCAATATTTCAGCCATGTTTTCTTTTTTCAGACAACAGGTTTCGATAAGGAAATTTTGCGGCAAATTCAGCCCGACATCGTTATTAATTGCCATGCGGAAAATTTTATCCATGCGGCGGAGGAAATCCGTTTTCAAAGTTTTTTTGAAGCCCTGCTCTATAAATTTCTCATTTCCGGCGACAAAACCGTTTTGCAGCAAAAAGAGCTTGTACGCTACGCGCTCTTCATGCCGGAAGAGCAAATTGAGATTTTGCAAGAACTTATTCTCTTATTCCGCAATCCGAAATTCACTCTTGAACAAATCATAGAACATCTTGGCACAAGGCATAAACTCAATAAAGAAAGATTGATACAGCTTGTTTCCTACAAAAAAGTTTCCTAAGATACTTATTCCGCCATATTTTTCTTCAATTGCTGCAATGCGTCTTTAATTTCCTCAAAACGCAATTCCCTGTATTGCTCATAGCGTTTAGGCTCGACACCGATTCGTTCAAGATTTCCGTTATGCTCGATTTTTATGGAAACAGGCTCTTTTTTTTCTGTAAAAAAGGCACATGCCTTATTGGAATAACTCGCTAAAATACTTCCGATAAGTTGCAATTCTTCAGCAGGAACCGGCTTATTTTCGGTTTGACGGACAATGCAGTAAGGACTTGGGAAATGTTCAATCCGCAAAATATAATCGCTTTCTTTTTGATATTGCCGCATTTGCTCGTTATCAGCCTGCTTGCGCCCGATACTGACCCAAATATTTCCGTTCCAAAGCTGGCGTCCGTGATTTGCCAGAAAAAAATCATTAGCGCTCGGCTTTCGCACTTTTTGCATGACTTCGTAATAACGCCGCGCATTTTCCTTTTCCGTGAGTTTGCAGCCGCCGCCTGCGGTCGGAATATCAACGATATTGAAACGCTTTGCCAAAGAAAGCTGTTCTTTCCTGCCCCGTCCATACAATCCCAGAAGCTTTTCCCGGTCCACCTCGCCGGACAACTCAACGGGCAATGCCTCCATATGCAAAGCGGATAAAGGACGAAGCAAAATATCCCTCACCTCGGCGTCACGCCGTATCACATTCAACGTATCACGCCGCTGCGACATGGGGCGCTGCCCCAAAACTTCGCCGGAAATTAAAAATTTCGCCCCATATTCCGCCATAAGCGCTTTGGCTTTTTTCATCATGATAATTTTGCAGTCGACACAGGGGTTTAATGCGCTGCCAAAGCCGTTTGCAGGATTACTGCAAAGCATTTGACAATATTCGTCGGAAATGTCAACAGGCAGTATTTCCAATCCGTATTTTCTTTCCCAAAAAGGAACGGCGGCGTTATCCCCAAAAAAAGGACTGGTAAAATGCAGGCAAAGGATTTTTTTTCCCTGCTCCATCATCAGCCTTGCGGCTAAAATACTGTCCAAGCCACCGGAAAAAAGAGCTAATGCGTCATATTGTTTCATCATGAAAAAAGTATAGCAAAGACAGGCAAAAAGGCAAGCGAAGAAGTCCGCACGTTCCCTTGCCGCAATTTTCCCTTATTTGACAGCCAAAGCCAAAAAGGTTATAAACAATATATTGATAGCATACTTAAAAAGGAAATATACTATGGCAAAAAAGCCCACGCTTTCACAAGAAGACGCAAAATTGGAAGCTCTGAAAACCGCTCTCACCACCATTGAAAAAAAATACGGCCAAGGTGCTGTCATGAAATTATCAGACAACGCCCATGTGCAGGTTCCTGTTATTCCTACAGGTTCTATCGGATTAGACCTCGCCCTCGGTATTGGCGGAGTGCCCAAAGGACGCGTTACGGAAATTTACGGACCTGAATCTTCAGGCAAAACGACCCTTACCCTGCACGTTATCGCAGAATGCCAAAAACAGGGCGGCACCGCGGCTTTTATTGACGCCGAACACGCACTTGATACGACCTATGCCGCGCGCCTCGGCGTAAAAGTCGATGAACTGCTCATTTCCCAACCCGACCACGGAGAACAAGCCCTTGATATTGCCGATATGCTTGTACGCTCCGGAGCTGTCGACCTGGTCGTCATCGACTCCGTCGCCGCCCTCATTCCCCAATCGGAATTGGAAGGCAATATGGGCGAAACCCAAGTCGGCGGACATGCCCGTCTTATGAGCCACGCGCTGAGAAAATTAACAGGCACTATCCACAAATCCAGAACCTGCGTAATTTTTATCAACCAAATCCGTATGAAAATCGGCACCATGGGCTATGGAAGCCCTGAAACCACGACCGGCGGAAACGCTCTTAAATTTTACAGCTCCGTGCGTATGGACATCAGAAAAATCCAAACGCTGAAAGATAAGGAAGAATCATATGGGGCGACAACCCGTGTCAAAGTCGTGAAGAACAAAATGGCTCCTCCTTTCAGGGAAGCGAAATTCGATATTATTTTCGGCACAGGTATTTCCCGCTCCGCCGAAATCATTGATTTAGGGGTTACTGCCGGAATTATCGACAAAAGCGGCGCATGGTTCGCGTACGGTTCTGAAAAATTGGGGCAGGGACGTGACAACGTGCGTACCATGCTTGATGAAAACGAAGCTCTCCGCAGTGAAATCGAAGCTAAGGTCATTGAACATTTAGGCATGAATTCCGATATGCTCTCAAGCATGGATGAAGACGATTTTGATGAACCGGGCGAGGAATAAGGGGATTTTTATGCTGACAGCTCAAGAAATACGTGAAAAATTTTTAGCTTATTTTGAAAAAAACAGCCACAAGAGAATAAACTCTTCTTCTCTCATCCCTCACAACGACCCCAGTTTGCTTTTCTGCAACGCGGGAATGGTGCAATTTAAAAATGTTTTTCTCGGACAGGAAAATATCGGAACAAAACGCGCCACCACCGCCCAAAAATGCCTGCGTGTGAGCGGAAAGCACAACGACTTGGAAAATGTCGGGCGCACAGCCCGCCACCATACTTTTTTTGAAATGCTCGGCAACTTCTCTTTCGGCGATTATTTCAAAAAAGACGCAATGAACTTTGCTTGGAAATTTGTCACGGAAGAATTGAGTCTTCCCAAAGACCGCCTCTATGTTACCGTTTACATTGATGACGATGAGGCATTCAATTTATGGCGGGACGAAGTAGGCGTTGATGCTGACAGAATTTTCAGAATACCTGGAAAAGATAATTTTTGGAGCATGGGCGACACCGGTCCCTGCGGTCCCTGTTCTGAAATTTTCATTGACCAAGGCGAAGACATGACTTGCGGTGACAACTGCGGCATCGGAAAATGCGATTGCGACCGTTTTTTGGAAATTTGGAACCTGGTTTTCATGCAATATAACCAAAAAGCGGACGGAACCCGTGAACCCCTCGCCCACCCTTGCATCGACACCGGCATGGGCTTGGAACGCATTGCGGCTGTCTGCCAAAATAAACGCTCCAATTTCGACTGCGATCTTTTTCAGGATATTATCCAATTCACAGCGAACGATGCGGGCGTTGCTTACAGCAACAGCCTGCCTGACACCAACGATGTGGACACTGCCCTGCGGGTTATTGCGGACCACAGCCGTGCAGCCGCCTTTTTGATTGCAGACGGCGTTCTTCCTTCCAATGAAGGGCGGGGCTATGTTTTGCGCCGTTTAATCCGCCGAGCTTTGCGCTTCGGCACCCTTATCGGCTTGAACAAAACGGCGTTCATGTACAGAACCGTCGGAAAAGTCATTGAAATTATGGGCAAGGCCTATCCGGAGCTTGTGAAGAGCCAAGATTTTATTCTCAAAGCCGTACATGAAGAAGAAGACCGCTTCCGCCTTACCCTCGATAAGGGCTTACTCCTTTTGGAAGAAGAAATCCAAACCCTGAAAACGCAAAAGAAAACAGTCATCGCGGGCGGCGTTGCTTTCAAATTATACGATACGTATGGTTTTCCTCTTGATATTGTTGACGACATCGCCAGAAAACACAATTTCAGCATTGATGTTGACGGTTACAACAATGAAATGAAACGGCAAAAAGAACGGGCAAGAGCGGCATGGAAAGGTTCCGGCGAAAAGGATTTGGCCACACGCTTTAAAACGGTCCTGACGGAAAACGTTCAATCACGGTTTGTCGGGTATGAAACCCTGCATGCTGAAAGCAAAATTTTATGCATTTTGGACGAAAACGCCCAAAAAACGGAAAAACTCGCAGAGGGCAAACGCGGTTATGTCATCACGGAAAAAACTCCTTTCTACGGTGCAGGCGGCGGACAAATCGGTGATACGGGCTGTATCAGCACCGGAACATCACAAATCAGGGTTGACGACACCCTGAAAATTCAACAAACCATCATACATGAAGTTGCTGCGGAACAAGGAAATCTCTGTACAGGCGAAACTGTCGTGCTCCAAGTGAACGATAAAAACAGGCAAGCAACGGCAAGAAACCACACCTGCACGCACTTGCTGCATTCCGCCCTGAAAGCAGTTTTAGGCGAACACGTCAACCAAGCCGGGTCCATGGTGAACGCCGAACGCCTGCGTTTTGACTTCAACCATATTTCCCCCATGACAGAAGAGGAAATCGCCTTGGTTGAATGCAAAGTCAATCAAATGATTATGGGAGCATATCCTGTTATCGCCGAAGAAATGAGCCAAAAAGAAGCCCAGGAAAAAGGCGCTGTCGCCCTTTTCGGTGAAAAATACGGAAACACCGTGCGCGTGCTTAGCGTTGGCAATGGAAAAGAAACGGTTTCCATGGAACTTTGCGGAGGAACACATTTATCCAATACAGGCGAAGCAGGGTTGTTCTTAATCGTATCCGAATCCGGTGTGGCTGCCGGCACCCGCCGTATTGAAGCTGTCACGGGCTGGAACGCCATCCGCCAAGTAAAAGCCCTGCGTGAAGAAAGCAAAGCTCTTTGCCATGAACTCAAAGCAAAACAAGGGGAAATCCTTCCTCGTGTCGACGCTTTGCAAAAAGAAATCAAAAGCTTACGCAAAGAACTTGATAAAGCCAATGCCTCAGCCAGCGGCGATATCATGAATGCTGTGCAAGAAATAAACGGCATCAAAATCCTGAGCCAAAAAGTTCCGAGCATGAGCGTGAAAGCGTTGCGTGATTTAATGGATGATGTCCGCTCCAAACTGCCAAGCGGTGTGGCTCTTCTTGCTATGGAAGACGGCGGCAAAGCGTCCCTTATTCTTTATGTGTCAAAAGATTTGCATGCGAAATACACAGCGCCAAGCTTGATTAAAGAAATTGCCGCATGTATTGACGGTTCCGGCGGAGGACGTCCCGATGTAGCCCAAGCGGGCGGAACAAAACCTCAAGGCATCAATGACGCCTTGGAAAAAATCAAGACATTACTTTAAACAAAAAAGCTCCCCAAATACACGGCACCCCATTTATTGGCGAAAACAAAACCGATAAATGGGGTGTTTGTTTGTCCTTACGTTTCTATGTATTTGCTTTTTACGCCTCATTATTTTTACGGAGTTCTAATAATTTTTTAATAAAATATTCTGCATGACTATTACGCTTCGTTTTAACTAAGAAAAACAATCTGCCGCAAAGAATATATTCATACAGCAATGTTCTATGCAGGCATTAAAGCTCTGAGTTGGGATAATCAAAAAATTTTTTTCAGCGCATTTACCATGTATAGAACGACGAGTTCATATTAAAATACTTTTCACCGCTCCAATCCGTACGCAACCATTTTCTTTTATTTGCAAAACCTCATGCAATGTATCGGTAGAATTATCCTATCCCGCTCATTTCACACACCAAAATCCATATAAAAAAACATTAAAAAAATGTGCTTTTTTTGTTGACAGGCAAATAAAAGTTATGTACAAAAGTGTTTCGTCAAGCGGGAGTAACTCAGCGGTAGAGTGCAACCTTGCCAAGGTTGAAGTCGCGGGTTCAAATCCCGTCTCCCGCTCCAGACAAAAAAATTGCATATACGGCGGCTTCGCCAAGTGGTAAGGCAGAGGCCTGCAAAGCCTTTATCTCCAGTTCAAATCTGGAAGCCGCCTCCATATATGCGGGAGTAACTCAGCGGTAGAGTGCAACCTTGCCAAGGTTGAAGTCGCGGGTTCAAATCCCGTCTCCCGCTCCAAAAATTCAGTCCTTTCAGCAAAAGCTGAAAGGACTTTTTTATTTCAAAATTGAAATTCTTATCACCTGTGCACATAATGACTAAAAATTTCAAACCTAAAACACTGCTTGCTTTTTCACTTTTGTAAAAGTTTTTCAATATCGGCAGGGCTTAGGATATTTCCCATGGCGACCACGTTTTCATCAATCACAATGGCGGGAGTGCTCAGCACGCCATATTCCATGATTTTTTGTAAATCCGTCACATAGTCGACTTCCACGACAAGCCCCATATTCTGCACAGCTTGTTTGGCATTTTCAAATTGCGTATGACATGAAGAACAACCGGCGCCCAATACTTTGATACTGCTTACTGTTACATTGCCGCCCTTTGCAAGTTCGTTTCCGCTGCCCGCAGAATTATTTGCGGAATTATCAACAGCTTTGTTTTTCTTTCCAAAAAAGAACATACTATCCTCCCGTCATATCAGTAAAAAATGTACTGCATTGAAAAAATATCCTATAAGAATAATCCCGACAACGCAAATTCCGATAAAAATACCAAGCAATTCAGGCTTAACCGCCTTACGGAGCATCACAAGAGAAGGAAGCGACAACGTTGTCACGCCCATTAGGAACGAAAGGACAACGCCAAGCTGCGCCCCTTTGGCAAGCAATGCTTCCGCAATGGGAATCGCCCCAAAAATGTCCGCATAAATGGGAACCCCTGCAAACGTGGCAAGAATAACCCCGAACGGGTTATCATCACCAAGAAGCCCCACGATAATGTTTTCAGGTATCCAGTTATGGATAAAAGCCCCGATACCAACCCCGATTAGAATATATGGCGCAACTTTTTTCACAATGAATGCAACCTGACCACGGGCATACCGCACGCGATCCCCAAAATACAATTCCCGTTCCATGCCGTCAACGGAGCTTCCGTTGCGCACAAAATCTTCCACATACTCTTCAAGCCGTATTTTTTCAATCACAGTTCCGCCGATAACTGCAATAACCAAACCCAAAAAAACATACGCAAGAGCGATTTTCCAACCAAAAATGCTCATTAATAAGACAAGCGACCCCAAATCGACCATGGGCGAAGAAATCAGAAAAGAAAACGTTACGCCCAAGGGCAGCTTAGCCCTTGTAAAACCAATAAAAAGCGGAATGGACGAACAAGAACAAAAAGGCGTCACCGTGCCAAGCAAGGCAGCCAAGATATTGGCAGTAACGCCCTGAAATCTTCCCAAAATTCTTTTTGTCCGTTCGGGAGGAAAATAACTTTGAATATAAGAAATAAGAAAAATGAGCAAACAAAGCAAAAAGAAAATTTTTACCGTGTCATAGAGAAAAAATTGCAGACTCCCCCCAATCCTCTCACGAACATCCAAACCAACACCATTCAGCATATCCCCAAGCAAGCGATTGAGCCAATGCATGCCCAGTATTTCCTTTTGAAAAAAATCCCAGATAATTTTTATTGATTCCATAACAGCTCCCACACCATAAACTTACTTCACGCAGCACGTATCATCAGCTGCAGAATTGCAGGACAATTCATTACGTTTATATAAATATTCCAACACAGCTATCGCATAGCCTATTCCGTCAGGCGATAAAGAATAATGCGCCCATTTTCCCTCTTTCCGCATGGACACCACTCCGGAATCACACAAAATTTTCATGTGATGGGATAACGTCGGCTGCGAAATATGCAGATTTTCCAAAAGTACGCACGCACATTTTTCTCCCGTGAGCAATAGTTTTAAAATCCGTATGCGGTTTTCATCACAGAACGCTTTGAACACAACAGGTATGTCCTTATCATTCAATATATCGGAATTATTCATTTATCCTCCTTTCCCGCAAAAAAATCCGTTAAAATTTTTTACTTGAAGTCCGTTTGAGTTCTTGTCATAATATAGACATATAGAAATATGTCAATATTAAAAATATTTTTTTTGACTTTTACCAGGATCTGTTCTGAATTGTTCAGAATTAAATTACCATAAACCATTTTTTACAATATTCTTAATATGCTTTTTTCTTTCAATACAATGAAATATCACGTTCTTATCGAAAAAATACACGGCAGACACCGAAAAAAACTCATCCGATCCCAACAAAAATTCTTGACACAACCAAGAAACTAAGGTTAAATTCACCTATCCGATTTCTATGTTACAAAAAATATCTCTATAGTTCAATGGTTAGAACAAAAGTCTCTGAAACTTTAGATACAAGTTCGAATCTTGTTGGAGATGCCAAATATCCAAATAAAACAAAGGCAGTCAATCTGCCTTTTTTTCATTCATATATCTTAAATTAAGTATCATATCTAAAAAAAATCCCTTTCATACTTTTCATAATTCAGCAAGCAAAATTCCTTTATACGATTACTTATTAGACAAAGCATAAGTTTTTATGCTATCTACAACCCATACATGAGATCAGACCGCCGTAAAAATTACACATGCATTGTATTTTTACAGCCTCTTTTTATTACTCTGAACTGGCAACAAAGTTGACATACCATACGATTTCAAACGCATACAATAAAAAAGAAAAATAAATACACTATGTTATATTTTGGCATTATATTTGCTAATGAAAAATAGACACGCTAAGGAGGCTTACCATGAATTTACAAGAAAGCGAACAAAGACTTGAAGAAATGAAAGCGGAACTCGCCAGACTCAACAGCCAATTTGATGAAATTATGAAACAAAACAATCTTACAGAAGCTGATTTGAAAAATAATGACAGTGAACTGCCAAAAGAAGTGGCAGACGCATGGGAAAAAGTAAAAAAACAAATTCAACAAGAACATTCCGTTCAAAAGCAAAACACGGCAAAAACGTCAAGCAGAAAAAACATCATCCGCATGTAGTGAAAAAGGAGAAAATCATGTCAATAACAAACATAAGCGGCAGCCAAGGAACACAAGGGGTTTCCGACTTTTCCTCCCTGGGGTCTTCAAGCAATATCCAGTTTATTTTTGCAAAGCTGCAATTGGAACAATCACAAATTTGCCGCACCAATGCGGAATCATATATCACAAAAATCCAAGCGGACCAAGAAGAACAAAAAAAATGCGCGGATATGATCGCACAAGCGAGAGAACTGCAAAATCAAGCGAAAACTGAAGACAAATGCACGGAAATGCCTAAGGAAATGCAAGACTATTTCAAACAAAACGGTCTGAGCTGGGACGAAACGGGCAATGATACCCACCACGACAAGGACGAATGGGAATACAATATCAAATCACTGATGAATTTCCAAGAAACCCTCGGTACGGCGACGCAAACCGATATGATTTATTTGCAGGACTATATGGGACAATACAATTCTTTCCTGCAAGGGGCGAACAAAGCCATTACCGAAACCAACCAAACCATGCAGTCTATTCTTACCCGCTAAGAAGAATAAAGGAAAAACCATGTCAAATGCCACCCAAGATTTTTTTACCGATACCGACATACAAAAAATTATCAACGGCATTGAAAAAGGGCTGACCATTGCCGAAGCAACCAGCATGGAAAACACAACCTTAGAGGGCTTATACACCCTTGCTTACAACTTTTATACAAACCGTGACTTTGAAAAAAAGGATTAAATCCCTGCATACCCACCTAATCTTTATTTATTGACATGAGCTGCACACCGAGCATGCCATTGATATCCACAATTTTTCCGGAAGCTATTTTCTTGCCGTTGGCGACTAAATTCACCGCCTCATCGAGATTTTTTGACAAAGCGAACGTATACCCTGAACGTAATGCCCGTATTTCAGCCACAGTCAGCATTCTTTGCTCCAATTCAAACCGAACCGTAACGGGAAGCGTATCCAAAGAAATCGAAGCTTCGTCCTTTTCCTGCGTTTCTTGCTCTGCTTTTATTTTCTTTTCTTCCTGTTCCATATTCTTTTCCCCGTCAGGTACCATTCGTTCCCATTTTTCAAAACGAACCGCGTTTAATGAACCGCCTTCAAAAACGGCAAGCAAATAGTTGTCAGCAAATTTTATACCATCAATCTGTTCATCGAAAAACGGAATGAAAATTTTCAACATATTATTTTTGGCTCTTGACCATTATCTTTTTGAGATTATGGTTAATAATAATGAAATTCAATAGATTAAGTAAGTATAAAATTAGAAAAATTATTAACTGTTTTTCAATGGATTTAACTGCCACTGCAACAAGTGAATTATTAAAGTTAAATCGTAAAACTGTTAACAATTATTTTACGGAATTTCGTGAGTTAATTCTTGAAGACAGCATTCAAAAACATCAAAAGGAGCTTGGAATATTTGAACTTGACGAAAGCTATTTCGGAGCCAAAAGAGTGAGAGGTAAGCGAGGACGCGGAGCTGCCGGCAAGACTCCTGTTTTTGGGGTCTTAAAGCGTGAGGGAAAAGTTTTTGTCAGCATAGTTCCAAGATGTTCAAGGGAAGAGTTATTGCCCATAATACAAGGAAAAATCCTTGAAGGCTCAACTATCCATACAGACGGCTGGAAAGCCTATGACGGTCTTATTTTGAATGGTTATACCTATTACAGGGTATTCCACCATGAAAACGAATTTGTGCGGGAAAAATCGCATGTGAACGGCATAGAAAGCTTCTGGAGCTTTGCTAAAAGACGGTTGGCGAAATTCAATGGTCTGACGGATGAAAAATTTATATTGCATTTAAAAGAATGTGAATGTAGATTTAACCTCAGAAATGAAAATTTTGCTGTTTTTATGGAACAACTTTACTTCAAAAATAAAAAGTGATGGTCTAGAGCCATTTATTTTATACCAATACAAAAAAGACCCCAAAAGGGGTCTTCATATTTTGAAACTGTGTAAAATCGGAATTACTTAATTTCAACAGTCGCACCGGCTTCGGTGAGTTGTTTCTTAGCTTCTTCAGCTTCTTCTTTGGAAACTGCTTCTTTAAGAGTTGCGGGAGTTCCGTCAACTTTGTCTTTTGCTTCTTTAAGTCCGAGACCGGTAAGAGCACGAACAACTTTGATAACGCCGATTTTGTTAGCGCCGGCATCTTTCAAGATGATGTCGAATTCTGTTTTTTCTTCTTCAGCAGGAGCAGCAGCACCGCCGGCAGCAGGAGCCATTACCATTGCAGCAGCAGGAGCAGCAGCGGAAACGCCGAATTTTTCTTCCAATTCTTTGATGAACTCAGAAAGTTCAAGTACAGTCATATTAGCAATAAAATCAACAACTTGTTCTTTAGTTACAGACATGGGATTTCTCCTTGAAATTTTGTAATAATCTTTGGCAAAAAATTAATAAAATTATGCAGCTTTCTTGGACTCAAGGTCTTTAAGCGCATAAAGAAGCGGACGGACCATATTGGCCATGAGAGATACCAAACCGGTTGGTACTTGGTTCATAGTGCCAAGAGCTTGTGCAATAAGCTGTTCCTTGCTTGGCATCTTAGCGAGAGCATCAACATCAGCCTGAGATAATGCTTTTCCTTCTAAGCTACCGCAACGGATTGCAAACAACTTACTGTCTTTAGCAAAGTCACTAACCGCTTTGGCAACAGCCACAGGGTCACTGAATCCAAGAGCAATGGCGCAGTTTTCTTTGAAATTTTCAGAGATTACTGCATGCGTAGTGTCAGATAAAGCAATACGTGCAAGAGTGTTTTTTACAACATAATATTCACCGCCGGCTTGACGGATTTTTACTCTTAACGCGGTCAGCTCTTCCACACTCATACCCTTGAAATCAGTAACTACAACAATAGAAGCATCCGCAGCTTTTGCACGGACTTGTTCTATAATCGCAGCTTTTTCTGACTTATTCACGTGAAACTCCTTCACGTTAGGGTTTGAAATCTGGAAATGCCGAGCCAAAGAAAATGTCTGGGCAGGATTTAGGAACCTGCTGTCTTCGACTCGAAAATTTCAGCCTTAGCCATATATCATATTAAACCATATAAAGAAGAATATAGCCATAAAGGCTATATCTTCAAAATCAGTTTTCCATGAACTTTCTGATAAGGGTTGGATCAACCTTGAAACCGGGTCCCATAGTGGTTGAAACAGCCATTTTTGTCATGTAGGTACCTTTTGCGGCACTTGGTTTCAAGCGCTGCACTGCATCCAAAAGAGCTTTCAAGTTATCTTGGATTTTTTCCGCACCGAAAGAAACTTTACCGAGCGGAGCATGAAGAACACCGGCTTTGTCAACTTTAAAATCAACCTTACCCGCTTTCAATTCTTCAACTGCTTTTGCAACATCAAAAGTAACCGTGCCGGTTTTTGCGTTTGGCATAAGTCCGCGAGGTCCGAGCTGACGGCCCACCTGACCAACCAAAGCCATTACGTCGGGAGTTGCAACGGCTGCGTCAAAATCAAGGTTGCCAGCTTTGATGCTGTCAACCAAATCTTCCGCACCTACGATATCAGCTCCTGCTGCCTTTGCTTCGGCTTGTTTGTCACCTTTGCAGAAAACGGCAACACGTACGGTTTTACCTAAACCGTGAGGAAGAGAAACAGCACCGCGAACCATTTGGTCGGAATATTTTGGGTCAACACCTAAGTTGAGAGCCACGTCAACTGTTTCATCAAATTTTGCATAGGAAGCAGCCAGTGATTTTTGCACTGCTTCTTCCACAGTAAAAAGAGAAGCCAAATCAACTCCTTCTACTGATTTACGATATTTTTTTCCATGTTTGGGCATTGGTATTTCCCTTCTTTGCTCTATTCGTTTTGAATCTCCTACCCCTTACAGGTAGTACTGCCGAGTCCAACGATAAAACACGCGAATTTCACGTACAATCGATTGGAAAACTGCCCTAATTAACCTTTTATTTCAAGTCCCATTGAACGTGCTGTGCCTTCAATGTTTTTAATAGCACCTTCAAGGTCTTTGCAGTTGAGGTCAGGCATTTTAACTTTTGCAATTTCTTCAACCTGAGCTTTAGTTACTGAACCGACTTTTTTACGGTTTGGCTCACCGGAACCTTTTTCTGTTTTGGCAGCTTTTAAAAGCAATACCGGAGCAGGCGGGGTTTTGGTGATAAAAGTAAAAGAGCGATCAGCATAAACAGTGATAATTACAGGAATAATCATTCCTTTTTGATCTTGTGTGCGAGCATTGAACTCTTTACAAAAGCCCATGATATTAACACCGTGTTGACCTAAAGCAGGACCAACAGGAGGAGATGGGTTAGCAGCTCCGGCTGGGATTTGCAATTTGATTTTGCCTACTTCTTTCTTGGCCATGATGATTTCCTTTATATAGCCCGAATATTAGACTTAATATAAGGCGTTATCCCTTCGTGACTTGAGAAAAATCAAGTTCGACAGGAGTTTGACGCCCAAAAATAGATACTGAAACTCTAAGTTTGCCTTTATCATGGTTCACATCTTCCACAGTACCATTAAATCCGCCAAAAGGTCCGTCAAGCACGCGAACGTCATCGCCCGCTTCAAATTTCACTTTTGGTCCCGGATTATCCTGTCCTTCCTTCACCAAGGAAAGAATACGGCGGACATCGTCGCTCGCCATGGGAGCGGGACGGTTTTTGCCGCCGACAAATCCGGTTACTTTCGGTATGCTTTGAACAAGATGCCATGAAAAATCGGTCATGGTCATTTGGACCATGATATAACCCGGAAAAAGTTTGCGGGTTACGGTTCTTCTTTGTCCGTCCTTGCCGATTTCAACAACTTTTTCAGTCGGCAAAAGAACCTGATGGATAAGCCCTTCGTCTTGAGCTGTTCGTTTCAGCTCGTTGATTTGCTTTTCCACTCTCATCTCAAAACCGGAATAGGTATGCAACATATACCAGTTATGATATTCGTTTTCATGAGAGCTGAAAGCAGGGTCGGAAGAACCGCTTGCAACTTCAACGATATTTTCTTGGCTCACTTCTTGAGAGTCAATATTGATATTTTCTTTATCCATGATAAAACTCCAATTAGGAAAAATAACTATCCGCTATGACAAAATCATGCGAATAGCACCAGAAAGGAGAAAATCCACTAAACCTAAAAGGAGCGCCATGACGGTAACAAATCCTAATACAACCAAACCGGTTGTACGAGTTTCTTTCATGGTTGGCCAACTTACTTTACGAAGCTCAGTACGAGAAAGTAAGAAGTAGCTTTTAAAAGCAGAAAAGCGTTCTGACAAACTGCTTTTGCTTTGCTTTGATTTTTGTGCTTCCGCTGCTTTATTGGCAGGTTGTGAAGCATTTTTTACTTCTGCGTTATCTTTGCTCATAAATATCCCAATTATGAAAGAAAATGGCAGGTCAGGAGGGATTCGAACCCCCAGCATTCGGTTTTGGAGACCGACGCTCTACCGTTAGAGCTACTGACCTGCTCTATGAAAACTACTTGGTTTCTCTGTGAAGCGTATGTTTCTTATCCCAAGGACAATACTTTTTCACTTCAAGACGACCAGTAGTATTCTTCTTGTTTTTTACCGTCGCGTAGTTACGTCGCTTGCACTCAGTGCAAGCAAGTAAAATATTAACGCGCATTTGTTACTCCAAAATTTCAGTAACAACACCGGAACCAACAGTACGTCCACCTTCACGGATAGCAAAACGCAAGCCTTGTTCCATAGCGATTGGGTGGATAAGTTCAACGGTGAAGGTAGAGTTATCACCAGGCATAACCATTTCCACGCCTTCTGCAAGAGCGATAGAGCCGGTGATGTCAGTGGTACGGAAATAGAATTGTGGACGATAGCCGGTGAAGAATGGAGTATGACGTCCGCCTTCTTCTTTGCTCAAAACGTAAACTTCTGCTTTGAACTTCTTGTGAGGAGTAATAGATTTTGGAGCAGCGAGAACCTGACCGCGTTCAACTTCTTCACGTTTTACGCCACGAAGGAGAACACCGACGTTATCGCCTGCTTCACCTTGGTCAAGAAGCTTACGGAACATTTCAACACCGGTACAGGTGGAAGTCATGGTAGGTTTAATACCAACGATTTCAACTGCATCGCCAACTTTGATAACGCCTTTTTCAACACGGCCGGTAACAACTGTACCACGACCTGAAATTGAGAAAACGTCTTCAATAGGCATGAGGAATGGTTTATCAACTTCACGTTGCGGATCAGGAATATAATCATCGCAAGCCTGAAGAAGATCGAGAATGCATTTAGCTTCTGCGCTGTCAGCGCTGTCGGTATTGAGAGCGTTAAGAGCGGAACCTCTGATTACAGGAATATCGTCTCCCGGGAAACCGTTTGCTGTAAGAAGTTCGCGCATTTCCATTTCAACGAGTTCGAGAAGTTCTTCGTCGTCAACTTGGTCGCATTTGTTCATGAATACGATAAGATAAGGAACACCGACTTGGCGGGCAAGAAGGATGTGTTCTTTTGTTTGAGGCATAGGACCGTCGGTTGCGGCAACAACGATGATTGCAGCGTCCATTTGAGCGGCGCCTGTGATCATGTTTTTGATGTAGTCGGCGTGACCCGGGCAGTCAACGTGAGCATAGTGACGTTTTTCAGTTTCGTATTCAACGTGAGAAGTAGCGATGGTGATACCGCGTTCTTTTTCTTCCGGAGCTTTGTCGATACTGTTGTAGTCAATGAATTGACCATTACCTTTAAGACCAGCAACTTTGGTGATAGCAGCTGTTAAAGTAGTTTTACCGTGGTCAATGTGACCGATAGTACCAATGTTAACGTGAGGTTTGGTACGTGTAAATTTTTCCTTACCCATGAGAAGTCTCCTAAATTGGTTACTTATTACTATATTGTCTATGCTAGCAGCAAAGATGCTGTTAATCATAATAATTTATACAAGCAGAAACTTGAATAAACACCTTAGTCAATAGCATATAAACAGGTCACATTGTAGGGGAAAAAAGATTAAATTGACAGGATTGGAGCGGGAAACGAGATTCGAACTCGCAACCCTCAGCTTGGAAGGCTGATGCTCTAGCCGTTGAGCTATTCCCGCCCAGTGCAGTAGTTCCCCGACAGCGCGTACTGTCTCCTACAGCTAAACCAGCAAAAAAGCTGGTGGTGGGGGTTGGATTTGAACCAACGAAGTCGGACGACGACAGATTTACAGTCTGTTCCCTTTGGCCACTCGGGAACCCCACCACGCTATGAACTCATATGAGTTTGCCAATTTCTTGGCAGGCCTTTAGCTTTCTCATTGCGAGAAATATATGGAGCTGGCGATGGGACTTGAACCCGCAACCACCTGATTACAAGTCAGGTGCTCTACCAATTGAGCTACACCAGCACGAAGTGTCTTATATACTTTTTGAGAAACTATTGCAAGCTTTTTTTTCAATCCTGCAAACTTTCGTTCCTCTCAGCAAGAGCTGTACTTATATATAAACTTAATCCGCTTGTAAAGCAAAATTTTCACTTTTTTTTATTTTTTTCTAACGTGCCTGTTTAATTATATTAAAATGCCCTGCCCATGGTAAATTCGAAACGTCCGTTCAAACTTTCGCCATTATAGGCATCGGTAAGCGGGAAACCGTAAGCGAACCGCAAATCTCCGAGCGGAGAGTTCCACCGCACTTCCAAGCCTGCTGAATAAAAATTCTTATCAAAAAGCGTTTCATACGTTTCATCAGACAATGTCGCAAAGTCAAAGAAAGGCACGGCGGCGATGCTGTATTCTTCACTGATACGCCAAATATATTCAACAGAGCCGTAAACGGCTTTCGTTGCCCCGATGACTTCCTGCGTTCTGGGGTCGAGAGTCGAAGCGTCTTCGTAATCATAGCCGCGAAGTGTACTCATACCGCCGATATAAACCCGTTCAAAAGCCGGAATCGGATCGTCACCGTTTTTATAAACCGCAACGCCTGAAATCCTGCCATGCAGAACATGGTTTTTTCCAAGTCCCAAATATGCGCCGTACGAACCGCGAACTTTGATAAAATCATCGGTGCCGCCAATAACCCCGCCGCCATATTCGACAAAAATACTTTCCTTCGTGCCTCTTGTCGGAAAACGGGAACTGTTTGTCGTATCCCGAACAATACCGGTACTTGCAACGCTCGCCCAGTTATTTCCCTCATAAGACTTGATCGCAGAGCTTGCATAAGGCTGAATATTATACATTTCATAATATTCCAATTTATAATTCAGGACAATGCGGGTATACTCGCCTATGGGATAAAAAACTCCCAGCTCCGTTCCGGTGGCTTTCCTGTCATAGCTGGACCATTCGTAATCTTCGCTGTATATGTTTGCGGTAAAACCCAAATTCGTATCATTGACGCGGGGGTTCACGAAATAACCGCGCATGGAGGATTTCTTGCTGGACACATACCCCTGCAAACCGACGGAATATCCTTTGCCGAACAGATTGTCTTTTTGAATGTTTGCGCTTACCCCGATGTTGTCATAGGTGGAATAGCCGATACCGAGCCCGACCCTTCCCGTATCGTTTTCAACGACGGAAAGCTTCATGTCCACTTCACCGGAAACGCCTGTCGGCAGCAAATCGACATTGACTTCTTTAAAATAGCTCGTCATGTTCAGTCTGTCGATGGAACGCTGAACTTTGCTGCCGTCATAAGCCTGCCCGTCAGCCAGACGCAATTCGCGCAAAATGACATTGTCCCTGGTTGAATGGTTGCCTTCAATGATCACATTCCTGATGTAAACTTTTTCATTCGGCTGCAAAATAAAATAAACGTCAATAAGACCGTTCGCCTTGTCAAGCGGAGTATCCACGTCAACATTGGCAAAAGCGTACCCGTAATGCGTATACAAATCCTTCAGGGTCTGAATATCGTCCTGCATTGCTGTAAGATTGAAATATTCTTCATCTTTTTGTATATTGTCAAGCTTGATTTTTTCATACAGCTCATCGGTGCTTTCAAGCAAATCCCCCCTGAAACCGATTTGCCCGATTTTATAACGGATACCAGGGGAGATATTGAAATTAACAATAATACCGTCTTCTTCATAAAAAATTTCCGGACGTGCCGCAATCGCGTCAAGATATCCGCTTTGCACCAAATAACCTTGAACCTGCTGCGTGTCGCCCTCAATATCTTCTTCTTTTAAAATACCGTACTTCGTAAACCATGAAAACATATGGTGCTTGCGGATTTTGGTCACTTTACGCAGTTCGTCCTGCATATCTTCGTCAACGCCGATCATATTGACTTCTTTCACATAAAGCTTGTTTCCCGCCTCAACATTGATGATGAGGTTCGCACCTTTCTTGTTTTCCGTCGGCTGGATATTGTACTTTGCTTCAACAAGGTAGTATCCTTGTTTGCGATACAATTCCTTAATGATTTCAAGGTCATTGATTATGGCCTTTTCATTTAACACTTTTCCGGGCTGTGTTTGTATCGCCCCGAGGGCATCTTCTTCACTGACGGCATCGTCGCCGAGCACGCGGATAGCGTTGATACGCGGTTTTTCAACGACATCGACAATTAAAACATCGTTATTGTCAACATATGCCGTCACATCATTAAAATATCCCATTGCCCAAACAGCGCGGATATCCTCATCGAGTTTTTCCGCGTCAGCCGTATCGCCTATGCGGGAAACCAAAACATTTTTAATACGTTCGGGGTCGATAAGCAATGTTCCGCGCACGACAATATCCTGTATTCCGCCTTTGCTTCTCATGGACATGTTAACAGTCTTCACCGAATCATCAACCACGGAAGAAAGCATGAGCAAATGCGCACCCTGCTTCGAAATGGAACGGGACACACCGTTTTTCGCGGTCACAAAACGCATATCCAAATCAAAACTTTCACCAACTTGGTTATATGTGCCGTAAAGGGCATAATCCGCACCTGTGTTTCTTGCTGCGGCACGGGCTGAAGCGACATCACCGACCTGTATATTTCTTTTTACGACTTGCAAACCGCTTTTGCGCAGACTATTGGTAAAAAGTTCGTCAAGGGACGCCTGCACGGTATTTTTCCCTTGGGCATTAACCGCAAAGGGAAGCAAAAGCACTTTTGATGCGGCAAAAGCATTGCCTGCCAAAGAAAAACACATCATCAATACAAAAAGAATATTAATACATTTTTTGTTCATGAAAAGCTCCGGACTTTAATTCAACGACACGTTGCATTTGATTGGCTATTTCCCTATTATGCGTCACCATGACGAGAGTCATTCTCTTTTCTTTATTCAAATTTGTCAATACCTGCATTATTTGTTCACCGGTTTTAAAATCCAAATTCCCTGTCGGCTCATCGGCAAGAAGCACTTTCGGAGACAAAAGCACAGCCCTTGCAATGGCAGCCCTTTGTTTTTCACCCCCTGAAAGAGTGGTCACAAGATGCTTAGCCCTATGGGAAAGCTCAACCATTTCAAGCAGTTCATAGGCTTTTTGCAATGCTTCGCTTTTTTTCATTCCGGAAATGATCGCCTGCATAGCCACATTTTCCGCCGTGGTAAATTCCGGCAACAGATGATGGAATTGAAAAACAAAACCCATTTCCTTATTTCTGAGAAAATTTTTTTCTTTTTCCTGCAGTGCGTGAATATTTTTATCCTCAAAAAAAACTTCTCCGGAGCTTGGACTGTCCAATCCTGCCAAGATATTCAAGAAAGTGGATTTTCCGCTTCCGGAGGCACCGAGCACGGCAAGCATTTCCCCTTTTTCAATAAAAAAATTAACGGAGTTTAAAATGCGGATTTCCTCTTGAGGGGTACTGATAATTTTAGAAACGTTCTTTAAAGAATATAACATGGCTGAAATCTCTATTCATAACGCAGCGCATCGGCAGGAACAAGTTTGGCAGCCTGCCTTGCAGGATAAACAGTCGCCAAAAAACACATGAGCATGGATGCAAGCCCTATAAGCGCGGTATCGGAAAAAGTAATCAGAACAGGCAGATGATCGGAAGCATAGACCCCGGCAGGCAATTCGATGAATTGATATTTTTGCAGTAAAAACGCCAAAAGCAAACCGCCTGCATACCCGATCAGCGTACCGATGAAACCGATAAGCGTGCCTTGCAGCATGAAAATTTTTCCGATGGAATAACTGCTTGCCCCCATGGACATCAATATTGCGATATCTTTTGTTTTTTCCATGACAAGCATGACAAGGGACGTTATGATGGAAAACGAACCGACTAAAACAATCAAAGCTAAAACAATGAACATTCCGATACGTTCCAGCTGCAAAGCGGCAAAAAGCCCCGCATTGATATCTATCCAATTCCGCACATACAAATAATCCGGAAGCACCTCTTGCAAAGCTTGGGCGATTTCTTTCGCCTGCATGGGATCATTCAAAAAAACCTCAATTCCGCTCACCCGTCCCGGCGGCACGCCGATAAGCTCCCGGGCGGACTGCAAAGAAATGAACGCCAAGCGGTTATCATAATCATTCAAACCGCTTTTAAAAATTCCTGCAACACGGTATGAAACGATTTTAGGCACAAAACCGGCTGTCGTGCGTTCTCCGCTCGGTGACATCAGATTGATGCGGCTGCCTATGCGAAGTCCGAAACGCGAAGCCAATTCTTCGCCGACAACAATGCCCTGCACCCCCTTGGACCGGATAAGACCGTCCAATGAGCCCTCTTTCAAATGCCGCAGGACCGTAAGGGCTTCATCGGCGTTACCGGGTTCGATTCCGCGGATGATAAGTCCTGTCGCTCCCTGAGGACTTGAAAACAAAACTTCCGTATACAAAAAGGGTGCGGCGGCTTTGATTTGCGGATTTTGTTTCAAATTCTTCACAATACCGCTATACCCGCCACTCCCGTCTTCATTGACATCCAACATTTCAGGAATAAGGCTCTGAATAAAAAGATGTGAATTTGCGCCTAAAATTTTATTGCGTATATCTTCGGTAAAACCGTTGTAAACCCCCATGACAACCACCAACGCGCCAACGCCGATAGCCACGCCGAGAACCGACATGACGGAAATTACGGAAATAAACGCTTGCTGCCTTTTGGAAAAAAGATAGCGTAACGCGATAAAAAGCTCAAAACTCATGAGGCGCTATACTTCATGTCTTAAATGAGGGAAGAAAATAACCTCGCGGATAGAAGGCGAATCAGTCAAAAGCATGACCAAACGGTCAATGCCTATGCCTTGTCCCGCCGTTGGAGGCATGCCATATTCCAAAGCGCGCAAATAATCTTCGTCAAGAGGGCATGCTTCTTCGTCACCGAGATTTTTCGCTTCCATTTGCTTTTGAAAACGGATACGCTGATCCACCGGATCGTTCAATTCTGAAAAGGCATTGGCAAGTTCGCCGCCCGCAATAAAAAGTTCAAACCTGTCCGTCAATTCCGGATTTTCGTCATTGCGGCGCGCAAGAGGAGAAATTTCGGCAGGATAATAATAAACGAACGTAGGCTGAATGAGTTTCGGCTCGACATCCAAATCAAAGAGCATTGACTGCAGTTTGCCGATTCCCAGGTTATCCAAATTCTTTTCGCCGCGGGAAAGGAGATAGTTTTTCACAGCTTCCGTATCCGTATAAAATTCCGGTTTATGATTGCCGTATTTTTCCAAGGAATCATGGAACGTGATACGTTCCCACTTGCCTTTTGTCAGGTCGATTTCATCTTCCTGATATGTGACGATTGTCGAACCGCAAACAGCATACGCGATGGAAGAAAACAAATCTTCCGTCAAGTCCATCAAATCCCAAAAAGTCGCATAAGCCCAGTAAAACTCACACATGGTAAATTCCGGATTATGCTTGGTATCCGTACCTTCATTCCTAAATGAACGGTTGATTTCAAACACTTTTTCCAAACCGCCCACGATAAGGCGTTTCAAATACAGTTCAGGCGCAATGCGCAGATACAATTCCATATCGAGAGCGTTGTGATGCGTCACAAAAGGACGGGCGTTCGCCCCCCCTGCGAGAGGGTGCATCATGGGCGTTTCCACTTCCACAAAATCCCTGTTCTCCATAAAATTCCGAAATTCACGGATAATGCGGGAACGCTTGCGGAAAACGTCACGGGCTTTGGGATTTACGATTAAATCGACATACCGCTGGCGAAAACGCATTTCAACATTGGTGAGTCCCGCATGCTTGTCCGGCAAAGGACGGAAAGATTTCGTCAGCAGTTTGACGGAGGAGCAGGAAAGGGTCAATTCCCCCGTTTTCGTACGGAACAACGTACCGTTCACACCGACGATATCACCAACATCAAGTTTTTTAAAAACTTTAAATTCGTTTTCGTCAATACGGGACTTATCCGCATAACACTGCAAACGTCCTGTCCTGTCCTGCAAATGGAAGAAAATGACTTTCCCGAAAGAACGGGAGGAAATAATCCTTCCTGCCAAAACAAAGACGGTGTCGATAGCTTCCAGCTCTTCTGCGCTGTACCCCTCAAATTCAGCACGAACGACACCGCAGCTGTCTTCCTTTTTAAAACCGTTCGGAAACAGCGGTACGCCGGAATCCCATATATCGCAAGATTTTGCCACACAGTTTTTTATAACTTCGTTCAATTCCCCGTGCTCTTGAAAACTCTCAAGCATGGGCATAAAATAAGAAACATGTTCAGACTGACTTGCAATTTTTATCGCTTTTTGATGATTGGGGGTACTCATTAAAACTCCACAAAAAAATATCAGAAGATTATGGGTTTCAATACTATTGAAATATGTTCCCATAGTCAAGACAAAGAACGAAAAAAAAACAAATTTCCTTAGAATTTTTATATTTATTTTATTGACAAAGCCATAAGGAACAAGTTACTTTTCTTAAATGATTTTACCGTATAAAACCTTTAAACGCTTTATTCAGCATATTCAATGGATAAGCGTTTTTGTTTAATCAACAGCCTTTGTTAAAAAGGAGATACATCATGGCAAAATGCTTAGGCAAATCCCTTACATTTGAAGATATCTTACTTGTACCTGCATATTCGGACATCACTCCGGACATGGTGAGCCTTGAAGCATGGCTTACTCCGGAAATAAAACTCCCCATTCCCCTTCTTTCCGCCGCAATGGATACGGTTACGGAATCCGCCATGGCTATTTCCATGGCACGCAACGGCGGCATAGGAATCATTCATAAGAACATGAGCATTGCGGACCAAAGGCTGGAAGTTGAAAAAGTAAAAAAATCCGAAAGCGGCATGATTTTGGACCCCGTCACCGTCGGTCCCGATGACACGGTGCAAAAAGCTTTACAGCTCATGCACGATTACCGCGTAAGCGGTTTGCCTGTCGAAAAAAACGATACCCTTGTCGGCATTCTGACCAACCGTGATGTGCGTTTTGTGACAGAACCTGAAAAAGTCCTTGTTTGCGAAGTTATGACAAGGGACAATCTTGTCACCGTTCCCATGGGCACAACCCTTGAGGAAGCCAAAAAACACCTGCACACCCATAGGATTGAAAAACTGCTCGTTGTGGACGCAAACCGCAAGCTCCGCGGACTTATCACCATGAAAGACATTGATAAAGTCCAAAAATATCCGGATTCATGCAAGGACGACAAAGGGCGTTTGCGTGTCGGGGCAGCCATAGGCGTCGGTAAAGAAAGCGAAGAAAGAGCGTCCGAGCTTTTGGCAGCCGGCGCTGACGTTTTGGTTTTGGACTCAGCCCATGGACATTCCGAAAATATTTTGCGTGCGGTCAGAAATATCCGTTCCGCTTTCCCGAAAGCGCAGCTCATCGCCGGCAACGTGGCAACCTATGAAGGAGCCAAAGCCCTTATAGAAGCGGGGGTTGACACGGTGAAATGCGGAATCGGTCCCGGTTCTATCTGCACGACTCGTGTCGTTGCGGGGGTCGGCGTGCCTCAAGTCACCGCTATCATGGAAACAAGCCGCGCAACACGGGAATACGGCAAATGCCTCATTGCCGACGGCGGCATCAAATATTCCGGCGACGTGGTCAAAGCTCTTGCCGTCGGTGCAAATTCCATCATGGCGGGCTCGCTCTTCGCAGGGACTGACGAAACTCCGGGAGAAATCATCTTATACCAAGGCAGAACCTATAAGACATACCGCGGAATGGGCTCTATCGACGCCATGAAAGACGGCAGCTGCGACCGTTATTTCCAAGAAAAATCAAAGAAATTCGTACCGGAAGGCATTGTGGGACGCGTTCCTTCCCGCGGTCCTGTTGCCGAAACCATTTATCAGCTCATGGGCGGACTTCGCTCCGGTATGGGCTATCTTGGAGCGAAAGATATTCCTACGCTTTTTGAAACCGCCCAATATGTGGAAATTTCTTCCGCCGGCCTCAGGGAAAGCCATGTTCATGATGTCATCATCACAAAGGAAGCCCCCAATTACAGAATTGAACAATAAAAATAATGCAAAAAACACCGCATAAACAATAACCATCAGAAATAAGGTCAATATGTCAAAAGTAATTATTATCGACTACGGTTCACAAGTGACGCAACTTATCGCCCGCCGCGTGCGCGAACTGGGTGTTTATTCGGAGATCCACCCCTGCCAAGTGAAAGCGGACAAAATCAAAGCGCTGCAGCCGGACGCAATTATTTTATCCGGCGGACCGGCAAGCGTCGGCGAAGAAGACGCTCCGAAATTGGATATGGGACTGCTTGAAATCGGTGTGCCGGTGCTTGGCATTTGCTACGGCATGCAGCTTTTGGCGCACAATCTCGGCGGTGAACTTTCCCAATCGGAAACACGTGAATACGGACCTGCCGAATTAGAATTTTGCGGAAAAAGCACGCTTTGGAACGGACTTGGCAAAAGCTCCCGCGTGTGGATGAGTCACGGCGACAAAGTAAGCAAAGCCCCGCAAGGTTTTGACGTATGCGGAAAAACATCTACCCTCGGCATTGCCGCCATGTGCGATGAAAAACGCAAAATCTACGCTCTGCAATTCCACCCGGAAGTGCACCACAGCCTTGACGGTACAGCCATGATCAAAAACTTCCTTTTTGAAGTGGCACACCTCAAAGCCGACTGGAACATGCACAATTTCGCCGAACGGGTTATCGAAGAATGCCGGGAAAAAGTGGGCGGCGGGCACGTTATATGCGCCTTGTCCGGAGGGGTTGACTCAACCGTTGTCGCCGTGCTTTTGAATAAGGCAATCGGGCACAAGCTGCATTGCATTTTTGTAAATAACGGCGTGCTGCGTGAAAACGAGGGCGAAGAAGTTGTCAACTATTTACGGGAACACTTTGATTTGAATTTGAAATATGTGGACGCAAGCAAACTTTTTCTCGATAAATTGGCAGGCGTTGACGACCCTGAAAAAAAACGGAAAATTATCGGACATACCTTTATCGATGTTTTCGAGCAAGAAGCGAACGCCATTAAAGCCGGCGGCGTCAGCGTGAAATTCCTTGCCCAAGGCACGCTCTACCCCGATGTTATCGAATCCGTTTCCCATAAAGGTCCGAGCGCTGTCATTAAAAGCCACCACAATGTGGGCGGCTTGCCGGAAAAAATGGATATGGACTTGATCGAACCGCTGCGCGAGCTTTTCAAAGACGAAGTGCGTGCCGTCGGAGCCGAACTTGGCATTCCCGAATCTGTCTTGTGGCGCCACCCTTTCCCCGGTCCCGGACTTGCCATACGCATTATCGGTAAAATAACCGAAGAACGCCTGAATATTTTGCGTAAGGCGGATACCATTGTGCAGGAAGAATTGCGAGCTTCCGGTTGGTATCGCAAAGTATGGCAAGGCTTTGCCGTGCTTCTTCCGCTTAAGACCGTCGGCGTTATGGGCGACGGCAGAACCTATGAAAGCGTTATCGCTCTGCGTATTGTGGACAGCGTTGACGCAATGACAGCCGACTGGTCACGCATTCCGGAAGACGTGCTTGCCAAAATGAGTACAAGAATTATCAACGAAGTGCGCGGCGTCAACCGTGTAGTGCTTGACATTTCCCCAAAACCGCCCAGCACTATCGAATGGGAATAAAAAATTTAGGCTACAACTTTTACAAGATTGTAGCCTTTTTATTATTACATAGTATTAACGTATTTTTTTTCATAACTAAATCTTTGAGAAAAACTCTTCATTTATTTGGTAATCTTTTATTTCAGTTACTCCTAATTGAAGTTCAGCAAGTTTATTAATAAATTCCTCACCGTCCATTAAGTCAATTTGCTGTTTACCGCTTTTACAAGCATCTTCGATTGCCTGCTGTGTAAATGTTCCGGTAGTTATAAATAACGCCTTTTCAATGTCGGTTGTTAATGAGCCTCTAAAATCCCTTATTTCAGAAACATTAACATTTCCTCTATAACGCTTACATTGAAAAGCAATATTAAATGTAAAAATACCATTTATCTTAAGCTTACCAATACCATCAATACCACCATCACCCGATTTTTTTGTTACTTTAACTTCCGAGAACCCACACTCACGTAATAATCTTTGCGTCAGTCGCTCAAACGCATATGGGTTCATTTCTAATAAAATCTTATATAAATGTTGTTTCCAGCCTTTCACCTCTTCAGGAAGATTAACATCAGGAACAAGAGTATCCACATTATTTATATCACTCTCAGATAATCCCCCTATCTCTTCTTTAGCTGAAATCATTTCTTTTTTACGATGATAACTATAAACATCTTCTCCATTCACTTTATCAATGGTCGTATAATCAGGGCAAATAGACCATACCGACCTAGCACTATTTGCTATTGCAGAATAGTTCTTTAAACACGTTCTCGCCCATGCCAATCGATAATAAACTTCTGATAAATTAGTATCGATATGCATAATATCTAATATGTTATTTGTTAACTTCAAAATCTCTATCGCCTTTTGATTAATTTCATCATTTTTTCCAGAACCGCCTAATTGTTTCAAAGCATCATATGTTGCTTCTATTAATAAAGGATAACTAGGAATATCTTTTTTCATCACATCTCCTAATACTTCAATATATCCAACAAGTTACAAATTTCAACAATAACTTTATAAATAATTATACTGTACTATACCTTTTTTATTCATAACATACAATATTATTGCTTCTTATTTTATAAATATTATCTTAACATATCATTACAATAAATATTAATCTCCTTTTTTCTCAAGCGGCCATGCATAATTAAACAGCCGTTTTCCCTGCTTGCGTTTGAGAAAAAAATCGTCTATACTTTATTTTCCAAAAAATAATTGATCATTTTTCGAGGTATGCATGTTTGGAATCGGTTCTACGGAACTTTTATTGATTTTAGTTGTGGCATTGATTGTTTTGGGACCCAAGAACTTGCCTAAAATTGCCAATACCCTGGGAAAAGCTATGGGACAATTCCAAAAGGCCTCCCGCGATTTCCAGCGCACAATGAATACGGAAATAGCCCTTGAAGAAGAACAGGAAAAGAAAAAAGCCGAGCAGCAAAAACAGGCGGAAACCGCTTCCCCAATAAATGAAGAGACAAAAGCTTAATAAAGGATTTCTCCATGTGTCTGGATGATGAAGAAAACAATATCAAGCGAATAATCGGCAAAGAAGCCATTGCCTCCCGTCCTTTGTCCGAAGAACAAAACGGCGGACAACCGAAAGAACAAAATAATAAGCAAAACACCGAAAACACTGCGGACACAACCTCACAAAACAATAATACAAATCAAGAAGATAAAGAAAATACAGAAAACAAGAACACACGGCAGGACACACAAACTCAAAACACGCCGCAAAACGAAGCATTCACCCCTCCCGCAAAAATTTCAACACAAAACGACCCTGAAGAAAATCAAATGCCTCTTCTCTCCCATTTAGGGGAATTGCGCACCCGTCTGACACGTATCGTGATAATGGTATTGATCGGTTTTGTCGGCTTTTACGGCATATCGGAAACAGCCTATTTCTATTTGGCGGAACCGCTCACCCGCTTTTTGCCGGAAGGAAGCACACTTATTTATACCTCACCGCAAGGAGCGTTTTTCACGTATTTGAAAGTCGCCCTCATGCTTTCCATTCTGGGCACGAGCCCTTACAGTTTTTATCAAATTTGGGCATTTATCGCTCCGGGGCTGTATAAGGAAGAACAACGCGCGGTCTTGCCTTTGGCGTTTTTTTCCGCCTTTTTCTTTTTGGCAGGGGCAGCTTTTTGTTATTTTACCGTATTCCCGATCGCGTTTAAATTCTTTATGGGCTTTACCAGCGACATGATACGCCCGATGATCAGCATTGAAGAATACCTGAGTTTCGCCCTCAAGCTGATCATAGCCTTCGGGCTTGTTTTTGAAATGCCGCTTTTTGCTTATTTTCTTGCACGGTTACGCCTTCTTACGCCTCAAGCCATGCGCCGGAACAGAAAATACGCTGTTTTGCTTATTTTCATTATCGCGGCGATTTTAACGCCGCCCGATGTTTTTTCTCAAACCATGATGGCGATACCTATGCTTATCCTTTATGAAATAAGCATTTATATTGCAAAAGCCGCCAACAGGACAGCGGATAAAAACAAGAAAAAAGAAGAAGAGCAAAATACGGAAAAAAACGGCAAAACGCAAAATGATGCAGCAGAGGAAACACCGGCTGCATCCTTGGAAAAATCTGCTGCAACCAATACTTCTGACAGCTAAAACGGAAAAATTATGTCCACAACACAAAGAAAAGCAAACATTTCCCGCCGAACAAACGAAACAGACATAAGCCTCTGTCTCAATCTTGACGGCACAGGAAAAACCGCTGTCCAAAGCGGCATAGGTTTCTTAGACCATATGCTGACACTGCTCGCCTTTTGGGCGAAATTCGACTTGGAACTCACCTGCAAAGGCGATACGCACATTGATTTTCACCATACCATGGAAGATATAGGAATTTGCTTAGGCAAAGCCCTGCATGACGCCTTGCTCAGCCATAACGGCGCCAACGGCATCGAGCGTACCGGCTTTGCGAAAATTCCAATGGATGAAGCGTTGACGGAAGTTTGCCTCGACCTTTCCGGACGGGCATGGCTTGAATGGCGCAATGACGAGCTCTTGCCCCCTGTCATCGCCGGAGACGAAAAAGATATTTGGCGTGAATTTTACAAAGCATTCGCAAGCAGCGCGAAAATGAATTTGCACGTACAATTTCTTTATGGCAAAAACGGACACCACCTGCTTGAATCCGTAGCAAAAGGAATAGGCAAAGCCCTGCGCCGCGCTGTTGTTATCAATGATGAAACTGCCACAAGCACAAAAGGAAGTTTGGATTTATGAAAAAAATACTTTTGCTCGCCCTTGCCTTCATAAGTCTATGTGCGGCAGCCTGCCGCGAACAAGCGATAATCCCCGCGCTTCCCGCTCCCGTGACCATTGCCGTAGCCCCTTACAACCAGCCCACGAACGAGGCGCAGCTCTTGGCAGGCTACATTCCCAAAGAGCAAGGACTCGCCTCCGCAGTCGATTTCGCTCGTTATAATGAGCTATTAAAAGCAAAACTTCAAAAGACCCAAAGGAACTATATCTTTCTAACCCAAAGCGATTTAAGCGTTTCCATTCAAAGAGACAGCAAGAACCGCCCCAACGTCCTGGCAACATGGGCAAAAATCGCCCAAGATAAAAACGCCGATTACATCCTTGTTCCGCAAATTTTGGAACATGAAGAAAAACAAGGGGTAGGCGGAGATGTTTTCTCCCCCGCCCGTCTTATAGCGGATTTTTACCTTGTCAAAGCCCTGCATCCGGAAACGGAATCAAAAGACGGCTTTTTGCAGGCCCGCTCCCATTATCAAGAAATAAGCTTTATTAAGGTCAATGCGTCCGGTGAGGATTATGTCACCCCGAGACAGCGCCAAAACATCATTTATTTTGTCAATGAATCTATGAACAAGATGATACATGAATTTCATTTATCATTGCAATAGGATGCTTATATGATTATTTTCCCTGCGGTGGATTTGAAAAATGGCAAAGCCGTGCGTTTAAAACAAGGAAAAGCGGACCAAGTTTCCGTTTTTTCTGACGACCCGGTGCAAATGGCGAAGCATTGGCAAAGCCTTGGAGCCGGATACCTGCATTTAATCGATTTAGACGGCGCTTTTGAAGGAAAAAGCGTCAATGCGGAAATTGTCAAAGAAATTTGCCAAAAACTTGATATTCCCGTCCAGCTCGGAGGCGGAATACGCTCGGAAGAAATTGCTGATTTTTGGCTCAATTTAGGCGTAACCCGAATTATTATCGGCACAATGGCTCTTGAAAATTTTGCCCTGTTTGAAAAAATTTGTAAAAAATACCCCGGCAGAGTGGGTGTTTCCTTGGATGTTCAAGGAAAAAAACTCAAAACAAGAGGCTGGGTCGAAGATTCCGGCAAAGAAATTGATGAAATTCTGCCAAAACTGCAAAATGCCGGCTGCGCCTTTATCATTTATACCGATATAGAACGGGACGGCATGCACAGCGAACTTAATTTTGCCGAAATTGAACGCCTTGCGAAACTTTGCCCACTGCCCCTTATTGCCGCGGGCGGAGTTTCCACTATGGAAAGCGTTAAAAAGCTTTTGCCTCTTGCAAAAAATTCTTCACTGCAAGGAATTGTTTCCGGACGCGCAATTTACGAAGGCACGCTTGATTTTAACGAAGCGATAAATTTTATTAAAAAAAATTAAATTTACCAACCAAATAATTTATTATGAAGTTTTGGGCAGTTAAACCATCTACAAAAAGTCTAGATTTTTTCAAAATAGCCTAAAGGCTTTTTGCACACTGCCGATAATATTTTTGTTGAAACGACAGTCCAATACTAAAAGCGCCAACTTGGACTTCCGTTTTCTTCAGTGAACGGCTATGGAGGTTCTTATGAAGATAAGCAATAACAACGGATTTGAAACATATCCCATCGGCTTGAATGAAATTTCTTCCGCAAGTAAAATTGCAAAGCAGGAAGAAACAAAAAGCATTTTGCCGAATACGCAGCCGGCTCAGGATACGGTTTCTCTTTCCGAAGACGCAAAATATCATGCGCTGGCGAAAATTGAAGCTCTTGAAACACCTGATATTCGTACGGATAAGGTTCAGCGCCTCAAAACCATGATTGCAAACGGTACGTACGAATTTAATAGTATGGATACGGCAAAAGCCATTGTAAAAGACCTTTTTGCGCACAAGGAATTGCTTTTAGCGAACTAAATTTTCACAAACGGTTTAACGAAAGGCGGGATATTTTCCCGCCTTTCAGCTTTTAATAGCATAAAGCGCCCGTGCATTGTTTCCAAAATCATACAGCGTTTTTATTTCAAAAAATGCATAAGAAGAACATAGTTCCCGCAAAGCCCGCCCTTGGTCATAACCATGCTCAAGCAATATCAAACCGCCTTTCCGAAGAATTTTTTCACCCAAAGCAAGAATTTTTTCCGCATGATACAATCCTTGTATTCCTGCAAGAGAATTGCCTGAAACAAGGGCTGTTTTGGGTTCATATCCTTTTACCCCCTTATCCAATATCTCATATTCATAATCAGGAATATAAGGAGGATTGCTGGTAAGACAGTCGATTTTAGCTGTATGCAAAATCTCGAGTTCAAGCTTTTCAGAAAAATTCGTATCCGTAAAATCAGCCGTAAAAAAAGCGCATTTTTCTTGCAGACCCAGATTTTCGGCATTTTTTCGCGCAAGTTCCACGGCTTTTGGGTTTATATCGATTCCGACGCCGCAGGCGTTTCCGCATTCTTTTAATACGGATAATAAAATACAGCCGGTGCCTGTTCCCAAGTCAACAATTTGAAAATTTGATATTGCGCACGTTTTTTCCGAAGTATTCTCATTGTCTTTTTGGAAATAATAGAATTTTATCGCCTCATCCACTAAAATTTCCGTATCGGGACGCGGAATAAGCGTTGAATTATCCACAAGAAAATCATACCCGTAAAATTCTTTCCGCCCGACAATATATGCCAACGGCTCGCCATTTTTTCTTCTTTCAAAACAAGTTAAAAACGTTTCACGCTCCGATGCCGTCAGTTCGTATTCCTTATGGGATAAAAGAAAAACCTTATCTTTTTCCAACACAAAAGACAAAAGATGATACACTTCATTTGCCGCGTCGGCTAACCGTTCCATGCCGCAATCAAAGGAATTTTTCCCTTTTGCCTGCAAACAGGCGAAAAGTTCCTTGGCATATTCCGAAATAATGAAATGGATTGAAAACGTTTCCATAAAACCCTTCATTCCCTATTGTGAAAAATATCTTATCCCCAAAACCCCAATAAAATGAAAACCGTTTCCAACATAAAAAATAATGTGTGAAAAAGCAACGTTCAAAACATAGTCCCGAATTTTCATTTATGCGCAGTCATTCCATTACAGAATTAATATGTTGATTTTATAAAATTTTTTATCATTTAATTTGATTAAACACAAAAAATATAAAAAAAGTTAAAATATGTGAAAATATATACTTGCAATAATCTCAAAAAAGGATAAGATGATGACAACGATAAAATTGTGCTTTACAAATTTTATTAGGGAAATTTTAACAAGGAGAGTCGTATGTCTCAACATGATGAAAGCATCGTTATAGACAGAGCGAAAAGTAGTTGGTCTGATCTTTGGAAGAAAGAAGACTATTGGGCAATTTGGGTTGGTTTAGCCATCGCATTCTTTGCAATGTTTTTAATCCTTCCTTCAAAATCTGATTTCGTGCAAAAAATCCAAGCTCAGAATGACATCATTTCAGTAGAAAAAGCAAAACCATACGATACTGTTGCTTTAGTCGAAGCTAAAAAAGCTAAAAAAGCAATTATGGGTGGTTCTTTGCCTGCAATGAAAGAATTTAAATCTTATTTTGCAACCCCTAAAAAATGGAGCGGCAATCCTTTGGATTCCATGGTTCTTTCAAAAGAACAAGCTGACGCTTTGAATGCTGACAAAATGGATAAAGTAAATGAAGCCAAAGCTGCTGCAGCTGCCGCAAAAGAACTTGCCGTCACTGCCGATACCTTGGCTCAGGAAGCTAACTACCAAAATGCACAGCTCAATGCTGAAGCGGAAGAAGCGATCACCGCTTGGCAAAAAGCTGACAAAGCTTCTTCAAAACTTCAGGAAAAATTGGCAAAACCTTATAATCTTTTCCCTAAAATGATTATGCTTGGTATCGGTATCGCCCTTATCATGAGTATCGGTATCTTCTTCATGGGATTCAGCGTTGCGAAGTTCCTTATCGGTTTTGTCGGCGTATTCATTCTCTGCGTAATCGCTAACATTTTGGGTAAACACGCAGGCATGAGCTACTACGGATTGAATGCTGAAATTTGGTCTATCGTTCTCGGTATGCTTATCGCCAACACAATTAAAACTCCAAAATGGATGATGCCTGCCGTTCAAGTTGAATACTACATCAAAACCGGTCTTGTTCTTCTCGGTGGTGAAGTTCTCTTCACAAAAATCGTAGCCATCGGTATTCCCGGTATCTTCGTTGCCTGGATCGTAACGCCTATCGTTCTTATTTCCACTTATATCTTCGGTCAAAAGATATTAAAAATGGAATCCAAGACATTGAACATCACGATTTCTGCAGATATGTCCGTTTGCGGTACTTCCGCCGCTATCGCAACAGCTGCAGCCTGTCGCGCTAAAAAAGAAGAACTTACCCTTGCCGTTGGTCTTTCACTCACCTTTACGGCAATCATGATGATCGCTATGCCGGCTCTCATCAAGGCTATCGGCCTTGACCCGGTTCTTGGCGGTGCATGGATCGGCGGTACTATCGACTCAACCGGTGCTGTTGCCGCTGCAGGAGCTTTCCTTGGCGATACAGCAATGCAAGTTGCAGCTACCATTAAGATGATCCAAAACGTGCTTATCGGTGTGACCGCATTCTTCGTTGCTATTTACTTCACAACAAGAGTAGAACAAACTGCCGATGGCAAAGTCAGCCCAATGGAAATTTGGCACAGATTCCCTAAGTTCGTTCTTGGCTTCTTAGGCTTGTCCATCCTTCTTTCCTTCATGAGCGCAAGCTATGGCTCAGACCTTGCTTACTCCATCATTGACAAGGGTGTTGTCGATGTAACCAAGGGTCTTCGCGGATGGTACTTCGCTCTCGCGTTTATCTCCGTCGGTCTTGCTACCAACTTCCGTGAACTTGCGGTATACTTCAAGGGCGGAAAGCCATTCATTCTTTACGTTTGCGGTCAAACATTCAATATCTGCCTGACCATTCTCATGGCTTGGATCATGTTCGACCTCGCATTCCCGGAAATCAAGGCTTCCCTTTTGCAATAATGAACGGTTAGCCTAAACCATAAAGGCATGCGGTTTTCCGCATGCCTTTTTTATTTAACCGCTGAAAATTCAAATTAATAAAAAATGCTTGACAGTTATAAAAAATCAATATAAATAAATCTCGTTGAATACGGTTTTGCCGTTTTCAATGTTGCATTTATGCAACCTGTTATATACAGACGAAATTTATTGGTATATAGCCGGGTGGTCTTATTTGGCCTCCCTTTTTTTATTGCAAAAAATAAGGAAAAGCATGAAACCGGAAGAAAAAAATATCGGAAGGGCGAAGCTGCTGGACATTGTCCGGGAAGCTGCCGCTGTTGCCGCAAAAAGTTTCAATCTGAATATTTGGGGAATTGAACTTCTTGGCAGCGGAACCCGTCCTGTCGTGCGGATTTTTGTTGACACCCCATGGGAGAATAAAAGTATTCCATTCATAAAACCGCTCACCCGCGAAGAAAAAAGCAGACAAAAATCTGTCCACCCCATGGCACGGCAAAAAAATCAAGAAGAAGCCGAAGAAAATCTTTCCGAAGAATCCGGTGTCAATATTGACGACTGCGCTGAAATTTCCCGTCTTGTGGGACTCAGCCTGGAAGTTGAGGACATTTTTGCCGACGCATGGATTTTGGAAGTTTCATCTCCGGGTCTTGAACGGACGTTTTTTGAAATAAGCCAATTGCGTCCTTACATAGGACACCCTCTTGATATTACCCTTGAAACAGCACACAAGGATTTTGAAAACAGAAGAAAATTCACCGGAACATTGAAAAGCGTCCAAGCAAATGCATTCACCCTGACTTTGGATTCTCCGAACGGAACAGAATGCGTCATTGATTGGGAAAATGTAAAAAAAGCCCATTTGATACATGTTTTTCCGGAAACTACTCTCAGCAAAACAAATTCACGCAAATAAATGCGGAGGCTAACACATGAATTTGGAATTAAAAAAAGCGATTGATCAAATCAGCAAAGACAAAGGCATTGATCGGGCACAGCTGATCACAACCTTGGAAGACGCAGTAAGGACTTCCGTTGAACGCAGATACGGCGATGATTTGGATGTCGAAGTCCGTTTCAATGAAGACACGGGAGAAATTGATATTTATCAATTTAAAATCGTTGTGGAAGAAGTTGAAAACGAATTGACGCAAATCACTCTTGCCGAAGCTCGTGAACACGATCCCTCTGTTGGTTTGGATGATGAAATGGGCTTCCGCATGAAAATTGACGACCTTGGCAGAATTGCGGCGCAATCCGCCAAACAGGTCATTATTCAGCGCATGCGTGATGCCGAACAAGAACAAATTTATAATGAATACAAAGACCGTATCGGCGAAATTGTCAGCGGAATAACCCAGCGCCGTGACAAGGGCGGCTGGATTATCAATCTTGGCAGAACAGAAGCGCTCCTGCCCAAGGACGAACAAATCCCCAAAGAACACAATAAACGCGGCGAACGCACCCAAGCTCTCATCATTGATGTAAAAAAAGACGGAAGAGGTCCGCAAGTCATTATTTCCCGCGCCCACAGGGATTACCTCGCAGCCTTATTCCGCTTGGAAGTTCCGGAAGTTGACGACGGAACAGTCCAAATCATGGGGGTTGCCCGCGACCCCGGCTCCCGTGCTAAAGTCGCAGTCCTCACACGTGACAGGGATGTCGACCCGGTAGGCGCCTGTGTCGGTGTACGCGGCTCACGCATTCAAAATATCGTGCAGGAGCTCCATGGCGAACGCATTGACATCGTCGTTTGGAACCAAGACATCACGGTATATGCGAAAAACGCCTTGGCACCAGCCGTCATTACGAAAATTGTCGTGGACGAAGCTGAAAACCTGCTTGAAGTAACCGTTCCGGACGAACAGCTTACCAATGCCATAGGACGCAAAGGACAAAACGTAAAGCTTGCGGCTAAGCTTTTAGGTTGGAAAATTGATATTTTCTCCGAAACACGCTATAAGGAAGCCAATGGAATCGGCCGCGGCTTGGAACAAATTGCCAGTGTTGCTGAAATCAGTGTCGAACAATTGATAAAAGCCGGTTTCCAGAATTTAGACGATTTGCGCAATGCAAGCGATGAAGAAATTTCCGAAAAATTATCATTAACCCAAAACCGTATTGCGGAACTTCGTTCAGCGATCAGTTTCCTTACCCCCGTGATCGAGGGTAATGAAGAATAACGGTTCAACCTGCTTTTTTGGCAAAATGAAAAAAGAAAAACATATACCGATGCGAATGTGTGTATTTTGCAGAAAGAAATTTGCCAAAAAAGACAGTATACGTTACGTGTTTTCCCGAGAAAACGAGGAACAGTATGGGGGAACACTTGAGGTGGATTTAGCCCAAACAAAAGAAGGGCGTGGCTATTATGTTTGTTCCTCAGAAGAATGCCAACAAAAAATTACCCAAAAAGGCTCTATCCGTCGCAAGCGTAAAGGGGCATAAGATTATGAGTGAAAAAATGAAAATAAAAGATTTAGCTCAAGAACTTGGTATAAATGTGAAAGAGCTGCAAAAAGACTGCAGCAAGCTCAATATTGAAGCAACAAAGTCAACGCTGACAGAAGATGACGTGCAAAAAATAAAAGAATACAGACAGGCTCACGCCAACGACAAAATAGAACAGCGTGAAACCGAGTCCGGAGTCATTGTTCGCCGCCGCAAAACAGAACCGGCAAAAGCGGAAACCAAAAAAGAAGAGAAAAAGCCTGCCGAAGCAAAAGCTGACGCTCAAAAAACAGCTGCTGACGAACAAACCGAAAAAACCGAAAAAGGTTCCAAAACGGCTGAAAAAACAAGCGGCAAAACCGCCGGTAAAACAGCAGGAAAAGCAAGCGCCAAACCTGCGGAAAAAGACGCGGAAGCAAACGACGTAAAAGCAGAAAAACCCAAAACGGCGAAAGCGGCAAAAACGAAAAAAGTTATTGATACCCCTGCAAAAATCATCACTCCTGCAAAAACTGAACAAGTCAAGAAAGCAGAAGCAAAAGCTGAAGACAACGCTGAAGCAGCGGCGGAAAACAAAACCGAAGTTAAAGCTGAAACCGTGGCTGAAACCGTAAAAGAAGCTGTCCAAACGGAAACAAAGCAAGATAAGCCTAAAACGGAACAAAAAACAGCCCCGAAAGAAGATACCCGTCCAAGGGAAGCGAAAAAAGCTCCGCTTGTGTCAGCTGTGCCGGACAATACCGCGACAAAAAGCATTCTACCCCCTGTCGGCACAAAGAAAACTGAAGCGCCGGAAGCCAAAAAAGATATTTCCCAAGTACGTGTCATTTCCCGTCCGGAACAAGGCGCCCGTATCATTGAAAGAGCGGAACGCCCGAACCGTAGCGACAGAAACGAAAACAGAGGCGACAGAAATTCCCGCAATGACAGGGCTCCCCGCGCTGACAACAGAAATGACAGAAACCGCGGTGAACGCCGTCAAGGGGACGACAGACCGCGCAATGCCAATGCGCCCCAAAGACGCGACAACCCCCGTTTCCAAGGCATGGACAAGGATAAGGACGCGCCGCAGCAAACGGCCCGTCCAAAACAAAACAAGTCCCCTTCTTTCAAAATGAACGATGCGTTCATGCCGCAGATTGAAAACGAGCAAAGCCGCAAAAAACGCAATAAAAATCGCCGCACTGTCGAATTCAGCCAAACGGAAACAGGCGATAATTTCCGCCGCCGCAGTAACAATGCCAATGCGTTCATGCTGGACGACGAAGAAACGGTACGCTACCGCAACCGTTCCAAAAAGAGCAAAAACAAACAGCAGGCGGTGCAGCCTACGACACAGCCCATGAAAGCCACAAAGCGGAAAGTCCGTTTTGAAGAAGCTATCCGTGTTGCGGATTTAGCCCACCAAATGAGTTTAAAATCCAATGAAATCATCAAGGTTTTATTCAATCTTGGCGTTATGGCGACTATCAACAGTTCTCTCGACCTCGACACGGCTACTCTTGTCGCCTCCGAATTTGGCTATGAAGTGGAAAAAGTGGGCTTCTCCGAAGAAAACTACCTTGTTCCTGCCGAAATCGACAGCCCGGAAAGCTTGCTTCCCCGTCCTCCTGTCGTAACCATTATGGGACACGTCGACCACGGCAAGACCTCCCTGCTTGACGCCATCCGCAAAACCAGCGTCACCAGCGGCGAAGCAGGCGGCATAACCCAGCATATCGGCGCATACCATGTAAAAACCAAACGCGGAGACATTGTGTTTTTAGATACTCCGGGACACGAAGCGTTCACAGCCATGCGTGCGCGCGGGGCGCAAGTCACCGACCTTGTCGTCCTTGTTGTCGCAGCGGATGACGGTGTTATGGAACAAACCCGCGAAGCCATAAACCACTCAAAAGCGGCCGGCGTTCCCATTCTCGTCGCCGTAAACAAAATTGACAAGGAATCCGCAAATCCCGACAGAGTGCTGCAGGAACTCGCCTCTCTCGGACTGCAGGCAGAAACATGGGGCGGCGATACCGTTGTCGGCTATGTTTCCGCAAAAACAGGACAAGGACTTGACGAACTCTTGGAACTTATCGCCCTGCAAGCGGAAATTTTGGAATTGAAAGCAAATCCGAATAAACCAGCCCGCGGTCGTGTTGTCGAAGCGAAACTTGACAAAGGACGCGGTCCTGTGGCGACGGTTCTTATCCAAGAAGGAACGCTCAAACAAGGCGATGCTTTTGTCTGCGGCGTTTTTGCCGGTCGTGTGCGTGCGTTTTTCAACGATCAGGGCAAAAAGGTGAAAGAAGCAGGACCATCCATTCCTGTTGAAATTCAAGGTTTTGACGGCGTGCCGGAAGCAGGCGAGGAATTTATTTGCCTGGCTGATGAAAAAGCCGCCCGCCGTATTGCGGAATCCCGTGCTATCAAACAACGCGAAAAAGAACTTGCGAAACAATCACGCGTTACCCTTGAAACGTTCCTTGCAAGCACGCCGAACGACAGTGAAGCGAAGGTTCTTAATCTTGTCCTCAAAGCCGACGTTCAAGGCTCTCTTGAAGCCATTACCGACGCGCTTGTCAAACTGGGCACGGACAAAGTCCGCATTTCCGTCATCCATAGCGGCGCAGGAGCTATCACGGAAACGGACATCATGCTTGCGGCGGCTTCCCATGCCATTATTTTAGGCTTTAACGTCCGCCCGACTGCGAAAGTGAAAGAAGTTGCGGAACGGGAAGGCGTCGATATTCGTTTCTACGATATCATTTACAAGCTTGTGGAAGAAATCAAAAGCGCCATGGCGGGCATGCTCGCGCCTGTAAGCAAAGAAGTTTACTTGGGACAAGCGGAAATCCGCCAAACATTCAGTGTGCCGAAAATCGGCGTCATCGCCGGCTGCATGGTCACGGACGGCAAAATGCAGCGCAACGGCGGCATCAGGCTTCTGCGTGACGGCGTTGTTGTTTACACAGGTAAAATCGCTTCTCTCCGCCGCGTGAAAGACGACGTGAAAGAAGTCGCCAAAGGTTTTGAATGCGGTATCGGTCTTGAAAACTTCAATGACATCAAAACAGCTGATGTTCTGGAATGTTTTGAAATGATTGAAGAAGCCGCGACCCTTGACTAAAACCTTTCTCAATAACCAACGGAAAAGCCTTGCAGTTTTGTGAGGCTTTTTCCATAATTGCTTTTTTGCGGCATGCTTGCAATACCCAAAAAGTGAGGACATATGGCTCGGTTAACCGCCCGATACGAAAACGGCATTTGTGTTGATATTGAAATAAAACGCGAAAACGCCCTTCCTTTCCAAATGCTGGGAAACGGAGGCAAAAACCGCGAACTTGCAATACTTCCGAAAGATTTTGACCAAACAAAACATTTGGCGGTCTTTCTTGGTTACGGAATGGGTATCGCCTTTGCAGAATTTCGCAGACGCTATCCCGCAGCTCCCCTTGCTATTGTTGACAAAGAACAGGATATTTTGGAAGCGTTGAATTTTTCCTGTCCGGAAGGCGTGCTGCTCATCAGCGAACACGACAAAAAGGAAGCCATTACCAAGCTTACGAAATGGCAGGAAAAAAATCAAAAAAAAGCTCTTTATCCTGTCATAAACCCTTTTTATCAGCGTCTTGACAGGGAATATTACGGTTTTTTGCGTGAACACGCGGCTGCCAGCCAAAAATTCAATTTTTGGGATAAAGCGAAATACGCGAAATTCCAATCTTCCTCACCAAAACTTTTGCTTATTTCATCCAAATATTTTCTTATGGGCGAAGTGGAAACGGCCTGTAAGAATTTAAAACTCGAATACCGCCATATCCAGCTCGGCAATGATGAAATCGCCCATTCCGAATTTGTCAGACAATTATTGGAAGAAATCGTTTCCTTCAAGCCGGACGCCCTCATCACCCTCAACCATTTGGGCGTTGACCGTGAAGGGGTTTTGATGGATTTGATCAACAAATTGGAATTGCCTTTCATTTCTTGGTTTGTCGATAATCCTCATCTCATTCTCTATTCCTATGAAGGGCTCACTTCTCCGTTCCTGCATATTTTCACATGGGATTTCGACAATGTTCCAAGCCTGAAAGCCAAAGGGTTCAATAACGTGTATTATTTGCCCCTTGGAACGGACGCTGAACGCTTCAATCCCAAAAATAAAGAAAAACTCGTCGCTCCCGCATGGAAAAGTCCTGTTTCCTTCGTGGGCAATTCCATGATTGACAAGGTGCAAAAACGCTTGGATGCCTGCAATCTTCCAAAACGCTTGTATGCTGATTTTTTCGCCCTTGCCAAAGACTTTATTTCCTCCCCGAAAAGAATTGCCGAAAAATTCATCCTTGATGACGGAAAACAACTTTTTCCGGCACTTATCAAACATTATCAGGAGCAATTCGATACGGAAGAGAAACTCGCCTTTGAAACAGGCATGACATGGGAAGCCACACGCGTTTACAGGCTTGAGTGCGTAAAACAGACCCTTGATTTCAATCCGCTGCTTGTGGGCGACCATGGCTGGAATGTTTTTTTGGAAAAAGAAAAACGCCCGTGGCGCTGGCACGCCCCTATCAATTATTACGACCAGCTCCCCTATTTTTATCCCCATTCAACCATAAATTTCAACTGTACCAGCATGCAGATGAAAGGAGCGTCCAATCAGCGGATTTTGGATGTCCCTGCGACAGGTTCTTTTGTGATAACCGATTACAGGGAACAAATGGAAAATATGTTCGATATTGGCGAAGAAATTATTTGCTATAAGAATAATGAAGAAATTCCTGACCTTATACGCTATTACCTCAATCACGGGAAAGAAAGGGAAGCCATTGTCCGGAAAGGACGCGAACGTGTTCTCAAATGCCACACATGGACGCACAGGATGAGCGAAATCTTATCTGTCATGAAGGAATGGTATGGCAGAACTCAATACTGATCTCCTGATTATCGGCGGAGGAGTCACAGGGCTTTGCACCGCCTACCTTTGCCGAAAGAAAAATATTGACTGCACGCTCATAGAATCCCAGGAAACACTTGGAAAAAAATGGCGTTTGGCGGGCGGGGCAATGGGAAATATGACCAATAGGACCATAAGCCCCGAACACTATGTCAGCCATAACTCCAAACAAGCCAAAAAGCTTTTGCAAACGCTTTTCAAATCATGGACGACGGAACATGTTCTCGCCTTTATGCATGAAATGGACATGGAATATGAAGAACGCGATTTCGGACAGATTTTCTGCAAAAAACCGGTAAAAAACCTTATCGGCACACTCGTACAATCACTTGCGAAAACCCGCATTCTGACAAATGAAAAAATCCAAAGTTTTTCCTGCGAGCAAAAAGACCCAAAAAAACATTATATCATACAAACAAAAACGCATACCATTAGATGCGGCAAACTGGTTATCGCAACAGGTTCAAGCGCGTATCCGCAATTGGGAGCAAGCGATTTCGCCCTGCAAGTAGCCCGAAAATGGGGACACAAAACATTTCCGTTCCGTTCCGCCCTCGCCCCGCTGCTTTTGCCGGAACACTCCCCTTTACTCGGCTTAGAGGGCATATCTCTGCCCGTACGCATGAAAAGTTTTCGGGACGGACAGGAAAAAGCGGACCCTTGCGGCATAAGGGCTCTTCTTTTCACGCATACCGGTTTAAGCGGTCCCGCAGGCTTGGTCATTTCCTGCTTATGGAAAGACGGAGAAACAATTTCCATAAATTTTTTGCCGGAAGACAATCTTTTGGAAAAAATGCACGATACGGCAAACGGGAAAAAATTAGTCAAAAATCTAATCCTGCCCCTCATGCCCGACAGACTTGCTTATACGCTTATGCCGAAAGACTTGCAAGAACGAAAAATAGCCGAACTTTCAAAAAAAGACCGTGAACGCCTTATCGCATCCATACAAAATTATCAGTTCATTCCCAAAGGGATTGACACATTCAAAAAAGCCGAAGCCTGTATCGGGGGCATTGAACTTGACGGCGTGACGGCGAACCTTGAAAGCAAGCTGCACGAAAATCTTTATTTCGGCGGGGAATGCCTTGACATTACGGGACTTTTAGGCGGATACAACATCCATTTCGCCCTTGCCTGCGCCCATAAAATCGCAAGCAAAATATGATTTCTTGCTTTTTTTTATAAAATATTTTAATCTGATCATATTCTTTTTAAGGAAATACCATATGGAACCCATAAAAGCTACAAGAATAGCAAAGATTGATACTATCGCGCAAAAACTCTGCGACATGGATTCACTGAAAAACGTGCTCCATTGCGGAGAATGCGAACATCCCATGCCCTCTCATGAAGCATTAAAAGAAATTGTAAGCCGCATTAAAGCTATTGTTTTTCCGGGATATTTTGGACCATCGCAAGTCCATATCGAATCACTCGGCTACCATATCACGGCAAGTCTTGACAGCACCTACCGGCTTCTTACGGAACAAATACGCCGCGGCGGCTGTTTCGCTTGCGCCGATTATTCCAAAGACAAAAGAGGCTGTGAAAAGGCCTCCGCAGAAATCGCCATGCAATTTATGGAAAAATTGCCTGAAATCCGCCGCCTGCTCGCTCTGGACGCGCAAGCCGCCTATGAGGGCGACCCCGCAGCGGTAAGCCCCGGAGAAACCATTTTCTGCTATCCGTCAATGCTTGTCATGACCCACCACCGTATCGCCCACGAACTGTACAAACTGAATGTGCCCATCATTCCGAGAATGATTTCCGAAATGGCGCATTCCCATACCGGAATTGATATTCACCCCGGAGCGAGCATAGGCGAACGTTTCTTTATCGACCACGGTACCGGCGTCGTTATCGGCGAAACCTGTATCATAGGTTCTAACTGCCGTATTTACCAAGGTGTGACATTGGGCGCTTTTTCCTTTGACAAAGCAGATGACGGCACGCTGGTTAAAGGAATAGCCCGCCACCCGATTTTGGAAAACAATGTGACCGTTTATGCCGGCGCTTCCATTTTAGGACGCATCACCATCGGCGAGGGCGCTGTTATCGGCGGCAACGTATGGCTCACCAAAAGCGTGGCTGCCGGTGAAAAAATAGTGCAGAGCCACGGCTCAAAAGCAAAAGAAGGCGAACCGTTAAAAGGACATGCCTAGGAGTTTTCATGCAGGAACGACAGCTTAGCACGATTTGGGCTTTTTTGCTCGGTTTATGTTGGCCCGGAGCTTCATTATTATGTGTAGGAAAAGCCAAACATGCTCTCCTCATCGGATTTTTACTTGTGTTTTACGCTTTTTTCCTTGCATTCATGCCTGTCCGCTTCATCATCCTCACCCTCTACCTCTATATCATTGTTCACGCCATCGCCCTTCTTTACGGACTCACCATAGGCTTGTTGGAAGCGAGAAAACCCAAAAAAGAAATCATGGTGCAGGATATGGCTTCAGAAATGTTTTTCTTTCTTGTTTTCATGCTCTCAACAATTTTTCTGATCTTCAATACTCCGGTAAAATTTTATAAAGTGCAGCAGGATTTTGCCCATGTGGGCGAAAACGATATCGTTGTCGTTCAAGAAAAAATTCCCCTTATCGGACACCATTACAACGATTCCGTCATTTTTTACACGGATAATTTCGAGGAACGCTTGGGGGTTGTCAAAGCCGTTGCAGGCGATGTTTTGGAATTTAATGACGGTATTTTATACAGAAACGGGAACGAACTGGCTAAAATCGCCTCATTCCCTATTAAAAAATTCATTGTTCCAGACAACTTACTGCTTATTGAACATGATAAGGAAAAAGATATTCATGTGAAAGAAGATGAACAGTTTGAAACCCAAGACACAAAAACCCTTACATTCCTGACCGCCCACCGGATAAAAGGAAAAGCCCTGTTCGTCCTTTACAGCACTTCCTTGAAAAACATAGGAAAACGGCTGGTCTTCGCCACCGTCGCAAGATAAAATCATTTTTAAATTAACCAGTTAATTTTTATAATTAACTTGTTATATTAAAAGCAAAAAGCCCGATCTTCATGAAACGTATCGGGCTTTTTTTTCATAACGTCATTATCCGACGAAAAAAGATTGTTTCCCCATACAAGAAAACAATCTTTTCATCAATGAATTTTCAGTTCAATCAAACAATCAATCTAACTTGTCAGCATAAACGGAGTTGCATTCCGGTTCCGCATTTGCACATGGCAGATTTTCCCACATCACGGCAGCAGGAAACTCTTCCGGAGAATGCTTGCTTAGCATTGAACCGAAGAAAAGCCCCAAGAAACTGAACAGGAAACCGAAAATCGTTTGGTCGAAAGTTATGCCGAGCAAAGGCCAGATTAACGTTGAAACCAATCCGCCGACCATGCCGCACAAAACACCGGTTTTTGTCGTTCTCTTTACAAACATGGTTGCGAGGAAAGGAAGAACGAGCGTTGTCGCCGTAAGACGCAGCACCCATTGGTAAATAGCCAGAATACCGCTGAAATACATTGCAACGATGAATGCGGCAAGAGCAACAAACAACACGGTAATACGCGATACAAACAAAATTTGCTTATTGGTTGCATCGGGATTGATCAATCTTCTGTACAGGTCGTGGGTCAAGCTTGAACTGCCTTGCAGGATAAACGAATCCGCACCCGTCACAAGAGCGGCGAGAAGCGCGCAATAAATAAATCCGCCGATATAAGGAGGAAGCAAATCTTTCACCACCCTTGAAAAGATCATGTCACCATTGATATCCGCCGGTAAAAATAAACGTGAAGCAACGCCGATAATGCAGGGCATCAATAAAATGAATGAACAAATCAAAACAGCCGTCACGTTCGCTCTAAAAGAAATTTTTTCTGTTTTGGCGGCAAAAATACGCTGCCAGCTTGATTGCCACATCAAATAAAAAGGTCCCACAGACAAGAAATATAAAAATACTTCCTGATAACCGAACGGTCCCGCCGGTGATAAATATTCTGGAGGGGTCACTTCTATGATATGTTCAAAGCCGCCTGCAAATTTTACGGTTGCCATGGTAAGAATAATAATGCCTGTCACAATGATGATCGCCTGCAGCGCATCGGTAATGATGGTTCCCGGCAAACCGCCCAAAACGGTAAAAGCAAAAATAAGCGCCGTGGAAAGGATAAGCCCAGTAGTCGGGTCCAAACCGAAAATAGTCGTCCAAATGGTGTTCATTGCGATATACTGCATCGCTGTTGTCGGAATGGCATAAATGAATGCGGACAAAATAGAGGGAATGATACCCACTTTAGGACCGAAACGCTGTCCGAAAAGGTCAGCCAAGGTATAGAGCCTTTGTCTTCTCAAACACTTGCCGAACACGATAATCAAAAGAAGAGTGAAGAAAATGCTTGCGAAAGAAAAACGAAGGTATGCGGACATACCGACATTAAACGCAAGTCCTACCGTGCCGATAAATACGGACGCGCCGCACCATGTGCTGATAACCGTGCCGACAATAGGCCAAAAGCCCATATTCCAGCCACCGATAAGATAATCGTCAGCTGATTTCACTTTCATAAAATAGTAAAACCCGATACCGAACATAATCGCAAAATAAACGACTATGTAGCTTAAATACCAAGAAAATCCTTCAATCATAAAAGCCCCTCTCTATTTTTTTATTGGTTTTATGCTTTATAAACAATCTTTCCGCCGCAAACAGTCATGCAAATTTTCGTATCGATGATAGTTTCGGGAGCAATTTTTTCAATATCACGTTCAAGAACAACCATATCGGCGTAATATCCCGCTTTTAAGGCTCCTCTGTCATTTTCCGACAAACAGCAAAGAGCCGCGTGAGTCGTATACGCCTGCAGCGCTTGATATGGAGTGATTTTTTGATCTTCACCGTAAATTTTTCCGCCGCTGCTTTTTCTGTTTACCGCCGTATTGATACTTTCAAGAACCATGATAGGAAGAACGGGACTGTCGGAATGCAGGGAAAACGGCATATCGCGGCGGACGGCGGAACCTGCCGGATTCATGCGACCGGTACGTTCCGGTCCCAAGAAAATACTTGCGTGCCTGTCGCCCCAAACAGAAATATGCTGTCCAAAAAACAACGGTATTATTCCTATGGCTTTCATGCGGTCCAGCTGATCTTCCCGGACGGTTTGAGCGTGAATAAGCAAGTGGTTTAATCGTACAGGCGACTTTTCATACGCCTTTTCAAAGGCTTGGATAACCCCTTCTGAAGCTTGATCTCCATTGGTATGAACAGCGACTTGAACACCCATCAAATGATATTTTTCAATAATTGCGTCAATTTCTTCCTGAGGGAATAAAACGCTGCCCTTATATCCCGGTTTTGAATAATAATCTTCGCTTAATGCGGCGGTGAAAGCCTGAATCGAGCCATCGGTAAAATATTTCAATCCCCCGAATTTCAGGTAGTCGCTTCCAAAATTCCATAAGCCGTATTGGGCGAATGTTTCCATAACGCCGGGCATGAAATGCAAATATGCGCGGGCGGTCAATTTTCCCTGTCTTTCCAAATCCAAAAAACAGCGCATTGTTTTTTCCGGATTGGCGCTAAGCCCGATACCCCCCACATGGAATGTGGTGATGCCAACAGCGTTATAGTTATGAACCGCTTGTTCGATTAATTCTTTTAAACGCTCTTCTGTCGGTTCGGGCAAATATGCTATGGTTTCAAAAAAGGCGAATTCTAATAGCAAACCCGTAGGTTCGCCGTCTTCGCCGATAACATATTCCCCGCCCTCAACCTTATTGTTTTTTGTTATTCCTAATTTTTTAATCGCATAGCTATTGATATAACCAAGATGTGTTGAAATATGGAAAACAATGACAGGATGTTCCGTACTTACCTTATCCAAATCATGCTTATCCAAATGCCTGTTGTCCTGCAGTCCGGTATCGTCGTAACAATAGCCGATAACCCACTCGCCCTTGGGGGTTGCATGAGCTTTTTCTTTTAATTTATTGATAACGGTATCGATTGTTTTAAGACTCAAATCGCAGGAAACCCGTTCCAATGCCAATGCGCACATATCCAAATGGCTATGGGTATCGATAAAACCGGGATAAGCGACTTTTCCCTGCAAATCTATCACTTCATGCGGAACATTTTTCACATATTCCAAAATTTCGCTTTTTTTGCCCAATGCTTCAATTTTTCCGGCGCTTACGCAAACCGCTTCAACTTCCGGATTATTTAAATCCATAGTTTTAATCACACCGTTTACGAAAATCGTCTTTTGCTGAACAAACATACTCCCCCCCATTTTTTATTGTGAAACAACAGAAAAAAACATCAATGAAACGAATAATGACAACAGACAGCAAATATGCACAACCCGCCTTTTCTCTTGTCTAACCTATATATATATATATAGCAAGCAAATTTTCTCACTATCAAAAGATATTCCGCATTATAACAGTGTGATGATTATTGTTCAGACAGTCCCATAAAAGACCAATTCGCTTTTCATGGTTATTTCACAACACACTGTGTTAAAAACAAAAAAAAACACATCCCTAAAAAAGGATGTGTTCCTGAATGCCGCTTTTGATTGCTTGTGCGAACGGTCGGTTTTCAATAACTCATTTGATAAAGGAAGGAATTTTTTTATTCCATGAAAAAACAAAGAGAAGAATTAAGAGAAGTCAAGCTTAAGGTATCAATGTAAAAAAAAAAAATTGAAAAAACCATCATATTACAGTAGTTCAATATCTCCAACCATAAAAAAAGCCCCTTTTTCATATGTTAACAAGGTTACCGCAATACGTTTACAAGAAACAACGATAGTTGAGGGCATACCGTCACAATAATTAATGTCAATATTTGCACGCCGAGAAAAACCCAGCTTTCCCGCATGATATTGCCGATCTTTTCCTTGCAGATAGGCGCGGCAATCCAAAGCTGCGGTCCCATAGGAGGGGTAACCTCACCTATGATGGAACAAAAAACAGCAAGCGCGCCGTAAAGGGCAGGGTCAATCCCCAAATTAAAAACACTGGGCAAAAACAATGGCAGCACAATGACAACCATAGGAAAGCTTGAAAAAAAGAAGCCCATTACCAAAAGCAAGGCTTGAACAACTATAAGAAACGTGACGGGTCCCAGCTGCAAATCAATGACAAATTGTGAAATCATTTGCGGAACACCGATATATCCCAAAACTCTGCCGAACAAATCACCGCCAATGACCAAAAAATAAATCATGCTGCTGAGTTTTACCGTTTCAACAACGGAATGCATGAATACTTGGAAAGTAATTCCCTTATAAACGAAAATTCCAATCAACAAAGAATAAAAACAAGCCACAGAAGCGGCTTGGGTGGGACTGAAAATTCCAGAATAAATACCGCCTAAAACAATCACAGGCATAAGCAGAATGAAAAATGCTTTCCTGAACGCTTCAAACTTTTCCCTGCTTGTCGCCCTTACTTCCGAACGATAGCCGCGCTTCTTTGAAATGATGACGGACGTCACACACATGAGAAACGCAGCCAAAAGCCCCGGTCCGACCCCCGCCGCAAACAAATCAGAAACAGATACACGGTTGCTTGCTCCGAAAACAATCATGAAGACACTGGGAGGAATAACTGCGCCAAGCCCGGCTGACGTTACGGCAAGTCCCGAAGCGAATGCCCTTGAATAACCGGAATGAGCCATCATAGGCACAAAAATCGTTCCGATGATAGCAAGGCAGGCAGTTGCTGAACCTGAAATAGAACCTAAAAACGCCGCAAAAACACATATCGCGACAGCCATGCCTCCCGGTAAATGGCCAACCATCCTGTTCATAAAATCACGGAGGTTTGTCATTCCCCCGCCCCAAAGAATAAGATTGCCCGCCAAGATGAAGAACGGCATGGCAAGCATGGGATAGGAGCTCATTGTCGTAAAAAAGACTTGCGAAACATTGGCTAACGGCACATTCATAGTGTGGAGCATGATGACGACAGAACCGATACCAAATGTCACAGAAAGCGGAGTGCCGCACAAAAACAGTATCGCAATGGAAACAATAGCGATATAATCAACAATTCCCATATATCACCTCAATATTCGTTTTCTTGTTTTTGTGTGTCTTTTTCCCTTATCACATTGAAAAACCGTATCACCGCAAATACGGTGAACAGCGCCATGCCAATCGGAATGCAGCTTTCAACAAGCCAACGGGGCACAGACACTATCCGTATGATATTCATATTGAATTTATAATACTGGCTTGTCACGAGATAACCGCCGTAGGTGATAACCGCACCAAAAATAATGCAGATAACGATATTGATTGCTTCCAGAATTTTTTTGGGCGTACCTGACAGCCTGTCACGGACCATATCGACGGAAACATGTTCACCATCCGGCAAAATAGGTCCAGCCAACATCATTACGGACCAAATGGTAAGCCATACAGGCAAATCATACATCAAATCGACCGAAAAATTAAAAACAGTCCTGCAAACAATCTCTGTGAAATTTATGCTTACCCCTAAAAAAAAGACCAATGCCCAAAATTTATACCAATAATTTTTTATTTTCTTTATAATTGTTTTATTTTCGGAATGCGGCATAAACATATCCTTTTTCTGCGCCGCCGTTATCCGAAGACAGCGGCGGCTTTCTCAATTATCTTGTGCGGCGGATCGCATCGAGCAATTTCGGGTCAACAGACTGCAATAAATCAGCATTGGCTTCTTCCAAAAGCTTATTCCATTTTGCAGTTCTTCGGGAGTGAATCTGATAACTTCTCCCTTGGGATTATTATCCCACCATTCAATGACAGCCGCTTCATTATTATCAAAATAAGCTTGGCAATCCACAACGTTGACAACATACTCCATAGCCTTTCTTTCTTTTTCCGGCAAAGCATCCCACCATGCGCTATTGACAACCAAAGCCAACGGCATCGGTCCGAAATGATGGGAGATGACATACTTGCACGTTCTTGGCATGTCATAATATTCATACGCAAAAATATTATCGATATGACCGTCGATCATATTGGTCTGCAAACTGGATACGACTTCGGAATAAGGCATCGCAACACCGATAATTCCAAGTTTTTTAAACGCATTGCCAAAGGTTTGCTGTCCTGCATAGCGAATTTTTACCCCCTTCAGGTCTTCAACCTTCTCAATGGGACCCTTGTTTGTATAAACAAAGAAATTACCCATGGTCGTAGGCCATTTCAAGATACGGAACCCCTTGTTTTTTGCAAGCTCTTCCTGCTTCGCTTTCCATTCGGGAGTGTTCATGATACGGATAAAATGGCTCATATCCTTAACCAAGCCCGGAGTTAATAAAACACGCCACTCAGGGTCGAATTGCTCAATAAAATACGGGGTCGTATACGTGAATTGCCCGGCACCCATCGCAACAGCATTTAAAACATCTTCAGGAGATTTATATAAATCGCCTACCCAGCGGGCGGCATACCTGCCTCGCAATACAGGCAGCTCTTTCATATGAAAATCAAAAGCGCCGCAATAAACGCCCAGCATTTGCCCTTCGGGATAGGTCAATGCGGAGCTCGTCGGTTCCGGAAATAAGAATTTAACTTCTTGGGCTGCCCTCGCAATTCCGGAAGAAACCATTGCCATGCTTATCACAGCAAGCATTATTAATACTTTTTTAAGCATAGATTTCATAACATTCTCCTTTCTTAGAAGAGTAATATTTTTGTTTTATTATATGAAACACTTTTTTTATAATTAGAACTTAACACATTGTTATTTTTTTGTCAAGCTCTTTTAAATTTTACCCTGCGATTTTCATTGTCTTTTCATACTATCCGAAATAAAAACTCTTACTTTGAACCGTCAACAATGATTGAATCAAATTCTTCCCTATGCCTGCTGCGAAGCTCATATAATTTGGCAAGTTCAACCGACGCTCTTTTTTCAACGTCACCGGCGCATTCCAATAAGACATCCATAACCCTTACGGACGGTGTCATCGACAATAACCAACGCACCGTTTTGGCAATATCTTCAGGCTGTATCATTTTTTCCGGAGGCATTGATCCACCTTCACCGGCAGCCATATCCGTATTCACCCAGCCGGGACAAACGGTAGTGATACTGATTCCCTGAGATGAAAATTCGCGGTAAAGCGATTCATCAAGCCCCATCAAGCCGAATTTTGAGGCGGAATATCCGCCTAACTTGGAAACAGCGACTTTGCCGTTTCGTGACGCCATATTGATAATTCTGCCCCCGCCTTGTTTCACCATAAGAGGAATAATGGCTTTCATCAACAAAAACGGCGCCCGCAGATTTACCGCAAACAAGGTATCGAACGTTTCAACATCTTGTTCCAATGTTCCGGGAATACTTATTCCTGCCCCATTAAACAACAAATCGACCCGCCCATACTTTGAAACAATATGTTCCGCAGCTTCCGTCACTTTTTTCTCATCAAGAAGATCAAGAGCAAGAAGCTCTGGTGAATTTTTACCAGAAAGGGAATAAGCTCTCATAAATTCCTCTTTGGCCGCTTCCAAATTTTTCATACTCCGTGCAATCAAGATGACTTGATAGCCACATTCAACCAATTCACGGGCAACGGCTTTGCCAATCCCCCTGCTGCCGCCGGTAACTACTGCGATACGGTCAAAATCCATTTTAAACTCCTCTGCATTTCATGCAATGATTGTTTTGGATCTTCAACAAAAATGATTTGTCAAAAATTAAATAAAAGCTCCGATTATGTTTCATTATATGAAACATAATTTCATTATTGCATACAATATGTTTTTTTGTCAACCTATTAAGTAAAAAAACCGCCAAATTGCAGAATTGGCGGTTCTTTTACAAATAATCTCAAGCAATTGAATATGGTTAAAATAATTTTAACTCCAAATACCCCATGATCTCTTCCGAGGCTTCCTGCAGTAATGGTACCGCATCTTCATAAAACTTTGCAGCATCCCCATAAATCGTCCTTGTCAGACTTAATGCGTACTGAACAGGCTGTCCTTCAATCACAATGGGGATTCCGACCCCTTTGAGCCCGACACAAAGCTCGTCATTCATGATTGAATATCCCCGCGCCCTTGTTAATTCCAATTCCTGCAAAAAATTTTCTTTTTTAGTCGTATGAACCGTAAACTGCTCAAAATTCGTTTTCTCCATATATTTTTCTATGTCAGGAAGAGGCATTAATGAAAAAACAGCTTTGCCAAGAGCGGAACAATAAGCCGGAACGTGCCCGCCCTCATGAAACTGACTGTATGTCGTATTGTTGTTTTGCGCCAAATACGTTATGTCGTTTCCGTTCCAAACGCCAAGATTGCTGATAATATCGGCAGGAGCATGGAATTTTAAGGCAATGGAATTTAAAATATCAACAAAAATATTATGAAGTTCAATTTTGGGAATGATTCCGCTCCCCAATTTTTTAATCCTATCCGTTAAAATATAATTATTGGAGTCATCTTGAACAACATAACCATGCAATTTAAAAGTATTTAAAAAACGATAACTGGCGCTTTTCTGAAGCGATAAATTTTTTGCCATACTTGTTACGGTTGTGCTGTTATGCTCAACCAAATATTCAAGAACCTGTATCCCTTTGCTCAATGTCTGCAAATACGTAGGTTTCTTTTTCGCCATACCATCTCCTTTCATTCTCAAACCCTTTACCCATTTATTTTAATCCAAGAAATAAAAAAAAGCCAGAAAGATTTTATCATTAAAAATCATAAACAATCTTTTAATCCAGCACCTATTTCTAAAAAAAAGATAATTTTTTAATATTGACATTTCTTTTTATGTATACAATAATGAAATAAAGTTTCAAATAATAAAACAATTGTTATGGAGATTTCTATGAAAGCCATAATCGAAAACATACAGCATTTCAGCCTTCACGACGGTCCCGGAACCCGAACAACGGTATTTTTTAAAGGCTGCCCTTTAAAATGCCTCTGGTGTTCCAATCCGACAACACAAACCCCAAGGCGTGAATTGATTTATAAAAAAGACAATTGCCTGCGCTGTGGAAAATGTATCGCAGCCTGTAAACAAAATGCCCTGTCAATGGATACTTCACAAAAACTCCCTATGGTTCGCATTGATAAAAATCTTTGCACCGCCTGCAAAGAATGTAAGGAGCATTGCCCTGCGGACGCTCTTCAAACCATAGGAGATGAATATGACACCGCGGCACTATTCAATATCATAAAAAAAGACATCTTATTTTACCAAAACACAAATGGAGGGGTAACGTTTTCAGGCGGGGAAATGCTTATGCACTACCAGTTTGTCAGCGAATTGATAAAACAATGTAAAACACTCAATATTCACACGGCTGCCGAAACATCAGGCTTCGCCCCGTATGAGCATGTAAAAGAAATTCTATCCCGGCTTGACATGTGTTTTTATGACATAAAACATGTTGACGATGAAAAACATCGCGAAATAACTGGTCAATCCAATACATTGATTATTGAAAACCTCATAAAAATTTTAAAAGAAACAACACCCCCTATCACTATCCGCCTTCCATTGATCCCAACTATTAATGATGATGAAAACCATTTGGCGCGATATGCAGATTTTTTAAACAATCTGCCGAGGGATGTCACCTTTGAAATATTGCCCTACCATAGGTTGGGCAGCAACAAATACGATATGATGCAAATCGGTTACCAATTAACCGATATTGCCCCGGCGCCAAAAGAAACATTAAGCCGGCAAGTTCAATTTATAAGAGAAAAATTAAATTCAATTAAAGCACTATGCCAATTCTAAGCATAGTAAACAGGAGGATACAATGTGCCAATTACCCGATCTAAAGGATAGAATCCAATTTTTAAAAAATCAATTCTTCACTCACAAACCGTGCGTTTGCATTGAAGGCGCCCTCTCAAAAACACGTATTTTCAAAGAAAGCGAAGGCGAATCCATGATCATTCGCCGGGCGAAAGCTTTCAGGGAACACTGCAAAACCAAAACAGTCACCATTCAGCCGCGCGAACTTATCGTCGGCAATGCCGGTGCGGTCGCCCGCTCCATCCACGTATGTCCGGAATTATCCAATAACTGGATAATTGATGAGCTTGAAACCATGAGCACCCGCCCTCAAGACCCGTATCAGGTCACTGAAGAACAAAAAAAAATTTACCGTGAAGAAATTTATCCTTATTGGAAAGGCAAAACATTGCGGGATCATTGGAATTCATTAGCGCCTCAGGACGTTTTCAACATCGTTTCCGTCGGCGGAGTCATAGACAACGACGTTAAAACCGAATGCACCCCCGGCGATATGGTTCCGGCCTTTCCGCAGATCATTCTTCCCCTTGGTTTTATCGGGATAAAAGAAAAAGCGGAAAAAAATCTTGCCGCGCTTGATTTCAACGACATCAAAAACTTTGAAAAAGCTGAATTTTGGCGTTCCGTCATAATTTGCTGCGAAGGCTTTACGATCTTGTCAAAACGGTATGCTGACGAAGCAAGACGTTTGCTTGAACACGCAGACGAAGAAGAAAGGATTGCCGATTTAAAAAAAATTGCGCAAACCTGTGACAATCTCGCAGAAAAAGCACCTAAAACATTCATGGAAGCTATGCAGCTTGTTTACTTTGTTTTTGTCGGACTTTTCATTGAAGGAAATGCCGGCGGATATTCTCCGGGACTTTTGGACCAATACCTTCTTCCATTCTATACCTATGAAAAAGAACAAGGCACGTCAGATGAAGAACTGCTTGAAATTATTGAAGCCTTCTATGTGAAAACCGGTGAACAAATTTGGTATTGGAATGAAGGAGCCGCAAAACACTATTCAGGTTTTTGCGCGTTCCAAAATATCGCTGTCGGCGGCGTTGACAAATACGGCAACGATGCTGTGAATCCCCTTAGTTATATGTTCCTGCAGGCAGCTATTGACGTGCAAATGGTGCAGCCCTCCATTTCCGTCAGAATAAGCAAAAAAAATCCGGAAGAATTTTTCCTGAAAATTGCCGAGTTGATCCAAACCGGTTCCGGTTTCCCTGCAATTTTCAATGATGAAGTCGGTTATAAAATGCTTCTTAAAAAAGGCATTCCTGCCCATATGGCAAGAGATTGGGCTCCTATCGGCTGTGTTGAAGCACAGCTTGCCGGAAGACATTTCCAATGGAGTTCCGCCGGACATTATAATCTCGGCAGTGCCGTTGAATTTGCAATTACCAACGGCGTTCATTTAAAAACAGGTAAACAAATCGGTCTTCAAACCGGTGACGCTTCAACATTCACCACAATAGAAGAATTTGAAAATGCCGTTTACGCCCAGGTTGAATATTTGCTCAAACAATTCTCAACTTCGCAAAATACCTTGGAATATTTGCATTATCATTACCTTCCCGTGCCGGTGGCTTCCATGTTTACGGTCAACTGCCTTGAAAAAGGACAAGACATAAGCCATGGCGGCGCCGAATTTAACACAGGTCCCGGAATGAATGCGAACGGGGTGGCGGACTTCATCGATTCCCTTGCTGCTGTCAGACAGGTTATTTTCCATGATAAGGCATATACGATGAAAGACCTTGCCGAAGCTATTAAAAACGATTTCGTTGGATATGAAAATCTTCAAAAAAAACTGCTTGCGGCTCCCAAATGGGGCAACAACGACGACAGGGCGGATTTGATTGTTTCTGAATTGACCGCCCGTATCATTGAAAAAGCGGAATCATATAAGGGCATGCTTGGAAATAAAAAACTCCCTGCCCTTTATCCTGTTTCCTCAAACGTACCGCAAGGCATGTCCGTTGCCGCGCTGCCTTCAGGACGCCGGGCATGGAAACCTCTTGCTGACGGTTGTTCGCCCTCACAAGGTCAAGATAAGCTCGGACCTACTGCAATTATCCAATCTTTAAGTAAATTGCCGCATGAATGTATCGACGGCGGAACATTGCTCAATATAAAACTTACTCCCGCCATTGTTAATGGTGCGGAAGGAAAATCACGGCTTTCCGCTTTCATCAAAACATTCATCGACCTGAACGTGTTCCACGTCCAATTCAATGTGGTAAACCATACCATATTGAGAAAAGCGCAGCTTAATCCGGAAGAATACAAAAGCCTGCTTGTCCGGGTTGCCGGATACAGTGCATATTTTGTTGAATTAAGCAAAGAAATTCAAGAAGATATTTTAAGCAGAACCGCCCATGAATTATAGGAATTGCCATGAATAACACACTTGTTTTATTTGACCCCAACAATGCGTTAGAGGAAACTGAAAAAGAAATTGACAAACAATTTATTGTGGAAGGCAATCCCAAAACCCGCTTATGGAAATGTTTTATCAGCGAAGACCAAAAAATCCATTCCGGATTTTGGACTTGCCAAGGAGGAGCTTTTGTCATTCCGGCTCATACATCCAATGAAATGTGCACCGTTTTGGAAGGTGAAGCAATCGTAGAAACGGAAAACGGAAAACAATTCCATATAAAAGCCGGTGATACAATCTTCATACCGTATGGAATTAAAAACACATGGTATGTGAAAGATTTTATCAGAAAAAGTTATATTTGCAGCTTCCCGCAGTAAACAAGGCGGCAGTTTTTACTGCCGCCTTTTCTGCATAGGGGAATTGAATATTATTGGGTTTACAGATCAAGATGTGCGTCTAACAGATATAAAATGGAACTGTATAATTCAGGCTTGGTTTCAAAATGGGCAATTTTCTATTTTAATCCTCAATTTTCCAATTGATCGGTTCTCTGCCAACGGAAACTAAAAACTTATTCGCCAGGGAGAAGTGTTTGCAGCCGAAAAATCCGCTTGCCGCAGAGTAGGGACTTGGGTGCACCGATTCCAGAATTTTATGATTCGGATTGGTGATCAGCGCCTTTTTAGAACGGGCATTGTTTCCCCAAAGCAAAAAAACGATTGGCTCAGGATGACCGTTTAATAGGGTAATGACCCGATCTGTAAAGATTTCCCAGCCTTTTCCCTTATGACTGTTTGGATTTCCCTGCCGAACAGTCAGCACAGTGTTAAGCATGAGTACCCCCTGTTTTGTCCAGCTAGTTAATTCTCCATGATGAGGGGGAGCAATCCCGAGATCGGATTGAATTTCCTTATAGATATTTACCAAAGAAGGCGGAGCACACACGCCTTTCTTTACAGAAAAGCAGAGACCGTGAGCCTGCCCCTTGCCGTGGTAGGGGTCCTGACCGAGAATGACCGCCTTTATATTCGTAAACGGAGTATATTTGAGCGCATTAAAAATATCATACTTATCCGGAAAAATCGTTCGTTCCTTGTATTCCTGAATTAAAAATTGTCTTAATTTGAGGTAATACTCTTTATCAAATTCACCTTTCAGCAACTCATCCCAGTCATTTCCGATTCGTACCATCAAACAGCCCCCCTTCCCTTTTGATTATTTTGTTAAGTTTTATCACATAATGTGATCACCGGCAACCGGAAAGTGCCCCAACAAAAAGCCACGTTCTTTCAATTCAGTATAATTCGCCAATTTTATTAAACAAAATTCCTTACGTGATTTACGGCAGGCACAACCTATTTATCTTGCCGTATCTGTGCTGTTTGTCAAAATATGAGAACGAGCTTTTCTTAACCTTTCATGCCTAAGGATTTTCGCAATTCACTGTGATTAAGTAACGAATACAAATAGTTAGGAGCAGAAATACGAAAAATGAAATACCCCGTTTCTAAAAAGCGGATAAGAACCGTAAGCCGGTGTTTAAATTCCTGCCGCGGATTTTGAGGACTGATCTTGAGCATAAAAAAGCCTTGATTGTACCGGTGAAATGCACCACATGAACAATCAAGGCTGAATTTGAAAATACTGATTTGACAAATCAATATCTTATAAAAAAATGGCGGAAAGGCAGGGATTTGAACCCTGGATACAGGTTTTAGCCCGTATACTCACTTAGCAGGCGAGCTCCTTCGGCCGACTCGGACACCTTTCCATAAGAGCAGAAAGTTTTTCTACTGCACAATATTTATTTTGTCAAGCAAAAAAATCAATACTATTTCCAAAAACACCTTCCATTCCACTTTCATAAAAAGAAGCCACACCATAACGCATGCAATAAATCTATTCTAACTTACCGCATTATGGAATAACAGCATGGATTAATACTGCTGTTTAACAACTATGATAAAATTTAACCTCCATAAAGCACAAATCATTCCGCAATACCATATCAAAATCAACCGCTCATTTTTTTATAAAAAATATGCTGCAATACTGTTATTGAAAGCAAAACAATTATCGCAGCATATGAACATAGCGGCTATCGCCGGACAAAACAAACACAAATCAGCATTTGCCAGGACGGCATAGACAATCCCCTCGGTATGCAGTGCGGCCGCGTTTTACTGCAAAACATGGAAAAAGGGCTTGTTGCCAAAGATGAATTCAATTATACATTGGCATGGACAATCGCAGGCCTTGACGCCCGCATGGGCGGTACCGGCTATACAGCGATGAGCAATACCGGCAGCGGCAACCAAGGCATTATCTGTACCATGGCTCCCATGGCTGCCGGAGAATGGAGAAAAGAATCCGAGGAAAAAATCATCCGTGCGGTAACCTTATCCAATCTAATCAACATTTATCTTGATTACCGTTCCCATGAATACGCACACCTATCGCCGGAATGCTATTGCGGCGGCGTTGCTCCTTCAGCCGCTGCCTGCGGGGTCGCATATTTGAGAGGCGGTTCAGCCGAGGTATTAAATGCTATTGTCCGCACATCGCTTGGCAACCAAGCCGGAATTATTTGCGACGGTGCAAAACCAAGCTGCGCATTCAGAGCTTATACGGGGCTTTTCGCAACCCTCCATGCCATGCTTTTAGCGGAACAAGGAATATCCACAGGTCCGACGGAAGGCATTGTCCATGAATCGGCCGATGTAACGATTGACAATATTTATCGTCTGCAAAAAGAAACAATGAACCATACGGATGAATTTGTTTGGAAAATAAAAAAAGAACAAAAAACCATTTGTTAAACGCCCCGGCAGACGCTATTGTCCGCTAAACAATCTTCAAAAAGCAAACTGTCATCAGTTTGCTTTTTCTTTTAAATTACGGCAAATCATCATATGCAAACAAATCATTTCTCTCTTTCATTTAAATTCTATCATTTTCTTATTTGAAATCCACCCACAAGCAAAAAATTCAACGTATGCATATCACGCTATTATCCTCTTAATTAAAAAAATCATTTTTGGATATTGTCTATTGCAATATTTTGAAAAATACTATAAGGTGTCTTAAAATTTTTGCCATGCTTTTGTATGGCTTAGAAACATACTTCAAGAAGATGAGGATACCGATGGAGGACAAAAGTAAAGAAGTAAAACCTGCAAAAAAATGTTGCGGGTGTGGCTTTGGACCTTTTCTTGTTGGTCTTGTTTTAGCTCTTGTAATTGGTTGGTCTGTCATTCCCGCAATCAAGCTCGAAGAAAAGAAACAGCCTATTCAATTCAATCACGTAGTGCATATTGAAAATGCAGGCATGGCTTGCGAAGAATGCCACTTTATCAGGGAAGACGGTTCATTTAACGGTTTGCCGAACACCGCTTCCTGTGCGGCTTGCCATGAGGAAGCTGTTTCAGAAAGCGCGGAAGAGAAACGTTTTATTGATGAATATGTCAAAAAAGGCAGAGAAATCCGCAACGAATGGCTTGTTTACCAAAAACAGCCCGACAACGTGTTCTTCAGCCACGCGGTCCATTCTTTAGAGCGCTGTGCAAATTGCCATACGGAGTTTGAAACGACGCAGCAATTCTGCAATATTTGCCACCTTGATGTCGCTTCCACAACCACGCCTCCGGTATACAAAGAAAATAGAATTTCAACGTATTCTGTAAACACTATGAAAATGCCTGAATGTGAAGCTTGTCACGCAAATCCGGGACACTATGGAACAACCAACGCAAGCAATGCTTGTTTTGTGTGCCATAAATAAGGGAAAGGGGATCGAACATGCAAAGACGTGGATTTTTAAAATTTGCTCTTGGTGGAACAGTAGGTCTTGCAGCCTCTCCAGCAATTTGGACAACCCTTTATGACCTTGCCTATTGGACGCAAAACTGGGGCTGGATACCCCGCCTGCAAAACGGTGAAGATTTATCTGTTGCCACTGTTTCCAAACTTGACGGAACACCGCTGAAAGTCCGTGTTGTGGACGGAAGGGTTATCAACACAAGCGGAAACAAAGACAATGCCTATTCCGCCGGCGGGCTTACTCCTCTGGCAGCTTCAGAAGCACAGCTCCTTTACGCGGAATCTCGCATAAAACGTCCGTTAAAGCGCGGGCCTGACGGCGGTTACGCCTATACATCATGGGAAGATGCCGAAAGCATTCTCAAGGAAAAAACACGGAACGCACAAGGAAGTCTGGCTTTTTTAACTTCTGACAGCTCTTCTTCTTTAAACGATATTTTTTCAGCTTTTACCGCAGAAAACGGATCCCGGGATTTCTTCTTCATGCCGAGCGATGAACAAGCCGCCGCCGTTGCTTGGAATACGGTTGGCGGTTCCGGCAGCTTAGGCTATGACATTGCAAACAGCGACTGCATTTTGGCTGTCGGAGCGAATTTCATGGACAGCTGGGGAACAGTTGCCCACAACAGGGCTGTGTTCAAAGAAACGCACCCGACCGGAGAAAATGCGGAGCAAGCCATTTATTATGCGGGAGCGATGCAAAATAACACCGCCGTTGTCGCAGACACATGGCTTCCGGTAAAACCCGGCACTGAAGAAATTTTCCTCGGCGCTGTTCTTTCCGAACTCATCAAAAATAATATCATGGCTGATTCGAGCCTTTCCGCTCTTGCAAGCCGTTACAGCATCGAAGAGGCAGGCAAAGCCTGCGGAACCGATACGGAACAAATGAAAAAACTTGTTTCCGCTCTCAAAAACGCAAACCGTCCTCTTGTTTTTGCAGGAACAACGGAAGGACAAAGCTTAGGTTCAACTGTGCACATGCTCGCCATCGCCATCAACGCCGTTCTCGGACGCATAAATCAAGACGGCGGCATGGTGGCCTTGCCTGAAAGAGAACCGCTTTTACCCTCCGCACAGCGCTATTCCGATATTTTTGCGCGCAATTTTGTCGCCTATTCCATGCAAATCGCAAACGGCATGGCAAATGCGCCTAAACTGCTTTTCATCAATGACGCAAACCCTGTTTATGCGCTTTCAAAAGACGCGCAAGTAAAGGAATGCCTTGCAAAAATCGATTATACGGTTTGCTTTGCGGCCCATTGGAACGAAACCTGTGCGGAATGCGACCTCGTTCTTCCGGCAGCCCATGGCTTGGAACGTTTTGACGATGTTTACACTCCATACGGCTCCGGAAATATCAACTGGACACTTGCAAAACCCGTGACAGCCCCCCGCTACCAAGCACGTCCTGTCGGCGAACTCATCCTCGCCCTTGCGGACGAACTCGGGCTTTCCTTAGGCGTGAACGATATTCCGTCCCTGCTTGAAATGCGTGCCAACGCCCTGCATGCGGATTTCAAAGAATATCTTGAAAGCGGTGACACATATCAGGAAGCTTTCCATGATTTTTCCGTTCCAACGCTCAATTTCATGCCTCTTCACAGCAAACAGGCCAAAGCGCCTCTTTCCGAAATCGCTCTTCATACTTATATAAACTCTGCGGCAGGCAATCCAAGCACCGGCATTCCTCCTTATGCGAACAGAGCCATTACGGAGTACCAGCTGCAAGACGGTCTGTGCGTTGCGCAAATGAATAAGGCGACAGCTCAAAAACTCGGACTTGCCGACAAACAAAAAGCCGTGCTTGAAACGAAAAACGGCAGTATGCCCGTTCTTGTGCGGTTCTATGAAGGCGTCATGCCTGATGTCGTTGCTGTCATGGCGGGACTCGGACATACCGGATTCGACAGATTTTCAGTAAACAAGGGAAACAATATCTTAGAAATCACCCAAATAGATATGGAAGCAGGCTCCGACCTACCTGTATGGCTGAGCGCTGTGAACGTGGTGAAGGGGTAAAACATGGCACATTTTAAAGATTTCGCTGTCCGCTATGGCATGGTTATCGACCTTGACAAATGCACAGGCTGTGGTGCATGCATGATGTCTTGCCAAGCCGAAAATAATGTTGCGCCGCAGGAAGACGCCGGCAATAAGCTCCGCGCTTTAAACTGGCTCAAAGTATACAGACTTTCCAATAACAAAGAATACCCGGAACATGAAACCGTGTTCCTCCCCCGCCCTTGCATGCAGTGCGGCAATCCTTCCTGCGTTACTGTCTGCCCGGTTGTGGCGACAGATAAAAACGAAGAAGGCGGCATTGTGAGCCAAGTCACCCCCCGCTGCATCGGCTGCCGTTACTGTATGGCGAGCTGCCCTTATCATGCACGGTATTTCAACTGGTTCGACCCTTATTGGCCCGGTGATTTAAAAGAAGCCCTTAGTCCCGACGTATCCACCCGTCCCCGCGGCGTTGTCGAAAAATGCAGTTTCTGCCACCAACGCCTCATGAAAGCTAAGGATAAGGCTATCGCCAACGGCGAAGACCCTCTCGCGCTCCCGGAAGAAGCATACCAAACCGCTTGCACGGAAGCCTGCCCTAACGGAGCTATTGTTTTTGGAGACCTCAACAATCCCGAACACCGTGTTTACGAACTCAAGCAGAGCCCTTACGCATTCCGCCTGCTCGAACGCCTGGGCACCGACCCTCAGGTTTACTACATGAGCAAACGGGAATGGGTGCGCCGTTTGGGTGACAACTACCTTGGACATGAAGAAACGGGCAGTCCCGAACGGGTTCTTCTCAATAACTCTCACTAGGAAAAGGAATAAATTATGGATTATAGCAAACCAATAGATAATGCCCTTTTTCCTAAAGGGTGTGAACGCTGCTCTTTTACGCAATTCTCCCTTTTTATGCTGATTCCGACCGCATTGCTCATTTGGGGTGTTATTGCCGCTTTTGTTGTTTTATATCAAGGTCTCGGCACAACCGGTCTTGATGACAAATTCGGTTTCGGCTTATGGATCACTTTGGACCTTGCGGTCATCGCCCTTGGGGCAGGAGCTTTCTTTACCGGCCTGCTCCGTTATATTTTGAACATCGACGAACTCAAAAACATCGTAAGCTTTACGGCTGTTGTCGGTTTTCTCTGCTATACGGGCGCAATGCTCATCTTGGTGCTCGATATCGGACAGCCGATCCGCGCGTGGTTCGGTTACTGGTATCCGAACGTCCACTCCATGCTTACGGAAGTTATTTTCTGTATCACCTGCTACTGCATTGTTCTTATCATTGAATACATTCCCCTTATTCTTGAACAACGCTTATTTGAAAAAAATACATTCATCCAACACCTTGCCCACAATTTCCACGTGTATATGCCTCTTTTTGCCGGTATCGGAGCGTTCCTCTCCACATTCCACCAGGGCAGTCTGGGCGGCATGTACGGCGTGCTTTTCGGACGTCCCTATATTTTCCGCGACGGTTTCTTCATTTGGCCTTGGACTTTCTTCCTCTATCTTCTTTCTGCCGTAAGCGCCGGTCCGATGTTCTCCGTCCTTATGGTCACCCTTATGGAAAAAATCACCAGCAAAAAACTCGTTTCCTGGAAAATAAAACAATTGATGGGCAAAATCGGCGGAACAATGCTTATTGTCTACACAATCGGCAAATTCCTCGATTCCTACGCATGGGTGAATGATATTCTCCCAAGAAGCGGACTGACCTTTGAACAGATGTTTACCGGCTTTGTTTACAGTTCCGTATGGTTCTATGCCGAACACATCGCCCTTGTCATCGGCATTGTCTGCATGGCTTTGCCTGCTCTCAGAAAAATTCCGGCATTTTTCTACTTAGGCTGTTTTGTTACTTGCTTCAGCATTGTTCTCAACCGCTTTGTCATGACAGTACAAGCCCTCGGCATTCCTGTCATGCCTTTTGAGGAATGGCGCTGGTATTGGGCAAACTGGGCTGAATGGGGAGCGTTCGCCCTTGTCCTCGGTTACGCCATTATCACCATTGCCGTAACGTACCGTTACTGCCCGCTCTTCCCGCAAGAAGCGGAACTCAATAAGAAATAAGAAATTATTGACTACTTAAATCAAAAGCCTAGTAAAACATACTAGGCTTTTTCATTTTTTTGGGGAAATAATTCCCCCAAATCCCTAAACGCAAAATTTCACGTACGACGTTTTGATAACACGGAAAAAACAAGCAATGATGCGATACTTGTGCCATATTGCCATTCATTATTCACACATGAAACACTCACGCAAGACAAAACCGCTAAAAAAAAATGTGAAAAAAAACGTTTTCGCTTTAACTGCTGCGGTAAAGAAAATGACCGATAACGACAGCAAAGATAAAAATCATCCCCGTAAAAGCGGGAAGTTAAAAGCAAGAACCAAAATCAGCATTTTTTCGCAGAAGCTTCATGGCTGTATTCAAGCACGGGAAAATCCTCGCCAAGTTTCGCTTTAATGGCTTTGACCATAAGCCCTTTATTGGGACAGGGAAAACCGATGGGAGTTCCTTTTCCGATACAGGAAGCAAGCATAATGACTTCCGCACCGCGTTCTTTAAGCATTGCAGCGCGTGTCACGGCTTTTTTGCCCGGACAGCCGCCGCAGCTCACAAAACCGACAACCTCACATTGACCGATACCGCTTTCCGCAAGAGATCCAGACCCTTCTTTCGCTGTTGTGAAATCCCGTGTTCCGGGACACATATCCTCTGTCTGCTGGCAACGAATAATACCTAATTTTTTCATAATACAGTCTCCTATAAGAATTTCTTATTAGTCTTTATGAACAGCAAAGTCAATATCCAAAAATTTTTTTTATGCACAAGGCTTTGACTTCTTAGGTGAAAAAGGTTTAGTATACACATTATTCTCATTTTACACAACAAGGAAAAAATATGTCCATTATTTATAAAAAAAGCGCTTCCAGAACTCTCTTAATGGAAGAGCGTGAACACCCACAGCTTTACCGCGAAGTATTCCCTTATTCCAAAATCGGCCGCATCGAATTTGATGATGTCACCATTCCTCCCCGTCCCGCCAATCCTTTTTTCATTACAGACACAACATTCCGTGACGGGCAGCAAGCGCGCCCGCCTTACAGCGTAAAGCAGATAGCGCGCATGTTCGATTTGCTGCATAAATTAGGCGGAAAAAGCGGACTCATACAAGCCTCCGAATTTTTCATGTATTCCCAAAAAGACAGAAAAGCCATCGATACCTGCCGGGCGAGAGGATACCGTTTTCCGCGTATAACAGGCTGGATAAGGGCGAATATCGATGATTTGAAAATCGCCCGGGATATGGAATTCGATGAAGTGGGCATGCTGACCAGTGTTTCCGATTACCACCTTTATCTGAAGCTCGGCAAAAACCGAACAACAGCCATGAATGATTATTTAAAGCTTGTGGAACAAGCCCTTGCATGGGGCATTGTACCTCGCTGCCACTTTGAAGACATCACAAGGGCGGATATTTACGGCTTTTGCCTTCCTTTTGCAGGTAAACTCATGGAATTGTCAAAGCAGGCATCCATGCCCGTCAAAATCAGATTATGCGATACCATGGGCTTTGGCGTTCCTTATGGCGGAGCGGCGCTTCCCCGTTCCGTTCAGCGCATTGTGCGCGCGTTTACGGATGAGGCGGGCGTTCCCGGAGAATGGCTTGAATGGCATGGACACAATGATTTCCATAAAGTCCTTGTCAACGGAGTGACGGCTTGGCTCTACGGCTGCGGAGCCGTAAACGGAGCATTGCTCGGCTTCGGCGAAAGAACAGGCAACACGCCCATCGAAGCCCTTGTCATAGAATATATTTCCTTAACAGGACAGGACGAAGCAGCAGATACGGCAGTCATTTCCGAAATCGCCGAATTTTTTGAAAATGAACTTGAATATAAAATTCCGCCGAACTATCCTTTTGTGGGGGCGGAATTTAACGCGACGGCAGCAGGCGTGCATATTGACGGTTTGGCAAAAAATGAGGAAATTTACAATATTTTCGATACGAAAACGATTTTGGGACGTCCTGTTCCGATTATCATTACGGATAAAGCGGGCAAAGCGGGCGTCGCCTATTGGGTGAACCACCACTTCAAACTGGAAGGGGAAAACCAAATCAGCAAACAGCACCCAGCCATAGGCAAGCTTTACAATGAAATCATGAAAGCCTATGAAGAAGGACGCAACACATCATTCTCCACGCAAGAAATGCTTGTGCTGACCAAACGGTACCTGCCGGAACTTTTTGTGACAGAACTGCAAAAAATCAAACGCCTCGCAGGCCGCCTTGCAGCCCATATCATTACGAAGCTTGCCGGCGTCTGCGTCGCCGAAAGCGGAAACGAAGAAACAATCAAAGCCATGAACCTTTTTGTCGAACAGTATCCGTTCATTCAATTCCTGACTCTGAACAATATCAAAGGGGAGCTTTTGGAAGCAGTCATCACTGATCCGAGCTATCAGGAAAAATACGGCAATTTACCGAAAAAAGGTTATGACTATTCCGGCCGTGAATGGTTTAAAGCGCCTATCAGCACAGGTAAGCTGCACATCAGCGATTTATACCAATCCCAATACACAGGCAAACTGATCATCACCGTTTCCATGGCGGTCACCAACGAAAACGACGATATCACGGGCGTCATCTCGGCGGATATACAACTGGAAGAAATCCTTATCCGTGAAGCCGAACTTGAAGCGGCAGAACGGGCGGAGAACATGGAAGAATAAAACCCCAAAGAATTGCAGATAAAAAACAGAGAACAATTATGAGAAAATTTTTCATCACCACGCTTTTGGCAATGGCTTTATTGTCAAATCTTGTCATATCAACGGCTTTTTCAGCAACTGCGGCGGACAAAGAAGCGTTTAAAGCCATGCTCATCGAAGTATTGAAAGAAAATCCGGAAATTCTTTTTGACATCATGAAAGAGAACGACAGCAAATTCATCCAGACCATAACGTCCGCCTCCGAATCCGCCCGTGTCAATGAATTAGAGGCAAAATGGCAGCAGGATAAAAAAATCGTAAAGAATTTTACGACCGAAAAACGCCCCATGCTCGGCGATAAAAACGCGCCCAACACCTTGTATGTTTTTTCTGATTTCTTATGCACCTATTGCCAAAAAACCGCCGGTACCGTCGAAACGTTCATCAAACAACACAAAGACGTAAAATTGGTTTTCAAAGCCTACCCCAAAAATGACGACAGCAAAATCGCCCTGCGCTGGTTCTATTTGATGAATCAAAAAGACAGCCAAAAAGCATGGCAATTGCACGATACGGTTTTTGTCCATCAACAAGCCTATGCCGCAAATCCTTTGCAAGTCCTCAAAGAAATCGTCCGCCAGCAAGGCTATGATCCGGAAAGCATAGCCAAGGAAGCGGAAAGCAAAAAAGCCGAACTGGACGCCCTTATCAACGAAGATATCAGCGAAGCGAAACAATACCAGGTAACAGGAACACCGTACTTGTTCATTAATAATCTCGTGCTCGTCGGAACGCAAAATTTAACCACTTTGGAAAGTGCTTTGAAGTTTTCTTTAAAATAATATGAAACCTTGCAGTATTCTCACTATCGGCAATTTTGACGGCGTGCACTTGGGACACCGCCATATTATCGAGCATTTAATACAATTTGCCTCTTCTTCCGCCTATCGTGAACAATTTTTTGAAAAACATCAAGAGCTTATTCCCTATTACCGTTTGGACATGCAAACAAATCCCGTTTCCTGCCTTTTGACGTTCAAACCACATCCTGCAAGCGTGCTGGGCAATAAATTTTACATTCCGCTCATGACGTATGAAAAACGGCTCGGCGTTTTGAACGCTTTTCCTTTGCATAACGTGGAAGAACTGCCGTTCACAAAAGAGTTTGCCGCCAAAACAAGTGAAGAATTTTGTGAATTTCTTGCCGGACAATACAATATCGCCATGCTTTTCATCGGGCATGATTTCAAAATAGGACGGGACAGAGCGGGAAAAGAAAAACTTGCAGAACTTGGGAAACAATATGGTTTCGCCGTCTATGCCCATGCCCCGGTGCTTTTGGAAAATAAAGAAATCATCAGCTCCACCAAAATCCGCGAAGCCCTTCTATCCGCCGATATAAAAAAAGCGAACGCCATGCTTGGTTATGCGTATCATTTGTCGGGAACTGTACAGCACGGTTTCAACAGAGGAGGAAAACTTTTAGGCTTTCCAACTGCCAATTTGTTGGAAGATACGCTTATCGTGCCTAAAAACGGGGTCTACGCGACAAAAGTAAAAATCCTCGATCCCCGTTTTACAGAAAATATGCAAAGTCCGGAATTTTTCGGAATGACGAATATAGGCTATAATCCGACATTCAATAATGATTGCCGAAGCATTGAAACCTTCATTTTTGACTTTGACGCGGATATTTATGATTGCGAGATAGAAATTTCTTTTTATGATTTTCTGCGGAATGAAAAAAAATTCAATTCCGCAGAGGAACTCATACGGCAACTCACGGAAGACAAACAAAACATTCAAACCATATTGACTGCGAACAGGTGATGATATGAGTGAAATCACACGCTTCGGCGTTTCCATTGAAACCGCGCTTGTGGAAGCTTTTGACACTCTCAGCAAAGAAAAAGGCTTTGCCAACCGCTCCGACGCCTTGCGCCAATGCATGCGGAATGCTTTGCAGGAAGAAGCGAACACAAATCCCGACGCTAATGTCAGCGGCGTGCTCAGCGTCATTTACGATCACCACAACAGCGATTTATCAAAAAAACTTACCGGGCTGCAGCATGAAGTCCATGAAATCGTGATGACAAGCCTGCATGTGCATTTAGACCTGCACCACTGCCTTGAAGTGATGATTTTAAAAGGACGAAACTGTAAAGTACAGGAACTAGCAGACAAGCTTTCCACCGCCCGCGGCGTTTTAAAAGCGAATCTCGCCATAACAAGCATCGACACCCTTGCAAACTCCTGCCATACGCATGATAAACACTGCCACACAGGCAAACACAATCATAATTAAGGTTCATTATGAAAAATTACTGCGCTCCTTTGGAAGATATACAAAGCACAAAGGCGAAACACCCTTTGGCCATTGATAAAGTCGGAATAAAAGACTTCCATATTCCTCTTGTCGTCCGCGACCTTGCCAACGAAAAACAGCACAGTATTGCAAAAGTTGATATGAGTGTGGATTTGCCGGCTGACTTCAAAGGCACGCACATGAGCCGATTTATAGAAGCGCTTGAAGAATGGCGGGAAAACTCGGAAGAAAAGCTTGATTACGCCTCGCTCAAAAACCTGCTTGAACAAGTGCGGAACAAGCTCAATGCCCAAAAAGCCTATCTCAGTTTCAATTTTCCTTATTTTATCACCAAAAAAGCCCCGGTAAGCCATGCCGCCGCGCCTGTTTCTTATCAATGCCGCTTTACGGGCGAATGGGATAAAACATGGGACAAGCCCGCTTTTCTTATTGAAATAGAAGTGCCCGTGACAACAGTCTGCCCTTGTTCCAAAGCCATCAGCAAATACGGAGCGCACGGGCAGCGCACCTATATCAAAATGCACATCAAACTTTCCAAATTTTCTTGGATAGAAGAATTTGTCCATATCGCCGAACAAGCCGGTTCCGCCCCGATTTATGCCGTTTTAAAACGCCCTGATGAAAAATTTGTCACGGAGCAAGCCTATGAAAATGCCTATTTTGTGGAAGACGTGGTGCGGACAGTCGCCTATCAACTGGATAAGCATGAACATGTGGAATGGTATACCGTCATTGTGGAAAGCTGTGAATCCATTCATGGGCATAATGCCTTCGCCATGATTGAAAAAAAATAACTGTTGAAAAAAATAAATTTCACCCCGTACGAACACGCTTTTCACCGTGCCCTGAGATTATCTGTGAAATTATTTTTTTCCGGCTTTTTGTTCCGATAAAATCAAGCCTGCCAAGGTCAATGCCGCGCCTATTCCCATTAATGCCGTCAATCGCTCTTTTAAAACAAGCGCGGAAGTGAAAACGGTTATCACCGGAACCAAATAAATATAAACGCTGGTTTTTACCGTCCCCAATTCCCTGACTGCAAAATTCCAAGTCACAAAACAGAACGCCGAAGCCCCGAGACCTAAGAATATCATATTAAATAAATAGATGGAATGCGTGAAACGAAACAAATCCAAACGAAAATCCGAAAACCACGCTGCCGGTATCATAAATATGATTCCATAAAAAAACGTCCTTCTTGTGGAAAGAAAAACAGGATACCCCATCTTGCTGATTTTTCTGACTAAAAGTGAATAGCATGCCCAAACAAGAGCCGCGCTGAGAGCGAGAAAATCCCCTAAAGGATCAAGAGTGAATTTCATTCCGTTATAACTGATAAAAATTATTCCGACCATTGCGCAAACAAAACCGATAAAAAAACGCAGCCGCAATTTTTCTTCTGAAATAAAAAACAGATGTGATAAAATCGCTGTGAAAAAAGGTGCCGTGGACATGATAACGCCGACATTGGAAGCAAACGTAAAGGTCAATGCAATATTTTCCAATAAATAATACAGGCATATTCCGCATAATCCGGCAAAAACAAAGACCGGTTCGTGCTTACGGTTCGTTACTTTCAATTTTTTCGGATACAATAGCAATAATGCGGTATACCCTATTACAAAGCGGAAAAATAAAATTTCAACAGGCAGGAAACCTTCCAAAAGAATTTTTGTTGAAATGAATGTCGTTCCCCATATGATGATTGTGAACACAGCAGCCAAGTGCCCGATTATCTTGCTTTTATCCGTCATGTCTGCCTCTTTTGCCTATGCCGGAAAAAATTCCGTGATACGCACCGGGACTGATTCCGATAAGCTTGTTAAAATAATGCGTGAAATGGCTTTGGTCAAAAAATCCGGTTTGACAGGCGACATCTGCGGGCGGTATTCCTTTTTCCAATAATATTTTTGCTTCATTGACGCGCACGGCCTCCAAATACCGATACGGTGAAATTCCTTTTTCCTTTATGAAAGCCCGCAGTAAGGTTGATTTGCTCAATCCCGCATGCCGGCATAGTTCTTCCAAACTAATCCGCCCGCCATACTGTTCCCGCATAAATTCACATGCTTTTTTGACTTGTTCCCCGCATTCAGGCAAAGCAGTTTCACAAAACCTCCCGTAATTCCGTATCAATGCGGAAATAAGAAACAATATTCCCTCTTCTTTTTCAAAATCAGAAGCGCCATTCATTATTTTTTCATGCAATGAATAAAAATAATACATTATTTCAGCATGATAAAAAACATTTCGTGAAAACAGGGGAAGTTTTCGCTTTCCGGTAATTTCCTCGGTTAATTCAAGCATTCTTTTTCGGGAAATATTGAAACAGCGGTATGCAAAGGTCCTTTCGTCATTTTGCCTGCACCCATGGGTATCTTCGGGATTAAACAAAAGAATGCTTCCTTTTTTTAGCTGAGATTTCTTATTGTTACAAAATAAAAGCCGTTCCCCTTCCCCAACCAATCCGAGCACATAATATTCATGAAAATGGTTGGGAAAAGGCTGGACGATACCATTGAAGCAATACGCTTCTATGCATAATCCGCTGTCATAAACGGCTGTCCGCATTCCTTTCTTCATACAACCTCTTTTCTCTCCGTCTACCATTGTCCCATGAATAATTCTTGTAAAATATGTTCATTTTAAAAAAACGCACAACCTATGAAAAAATGGTATAGTTTCACACTATACCGTTTTTTTTTCAAGCCGTCACATCGGCTTTTTCATTTCTATCAATCTTCTTATACAAAGAAAATAAAGGTGGTAAGAATGAAAATCGGCCACAAAATACCGATGGACCAAAGCATGTAGCCGAAGAAGCTGGGCATCTTCACGCCGCTGTTTTCAGCAATGGAACGAACCATAAAGTTAGGAGCATTACCAATATACGTTACAGCACCCATAAATACCGCACCGGCGGAAATTGCGGCAAGCGTGCCCACATGCTGCATAAGGTATGCGGCGTCGCCGCCGGCGGTATTGAAGAATACGAGGTAGGTCGGAGCATTGTCCAAGAATGAGGACAAAATACCGGTAAGCCAGAAATACATATAGTTGAGCGGTTCGCCTGTCGCCGGATCGGAAACCATGCTGATAAGGCTTGCAAGGCTGCCTTCAGTGCCTGCGCGCAAAATAGCAAGGGCGGGAATCATGCTTAAGAAAATGCCGATAAAGAGCTTTGCGACTTCCGCAATCGGTTCCCAGTTGAAATCATTGAGTTCGCGGCATTCCTTGGAAGTAAACTTCATGGATAAGAACACAACGCCGAGCAAGCACAAATCACGGACAACGTTTTGCAATTCGACAGGAATGCCGTATACATGGAACGTCACGCCGGGGTTCCATGAACCGCTCAGAAGAACAAGCCCTACGATACAAGCGACAAACAAAAGGTTGATCTTGCCGTCCAAGCCGAGTTTTTCAGCATTGGCGGAAGAAGCAGGAATCGGAGAACCTTCTTTTTTGAAAAGAACGGTATCGATGACAAAATAAATCGCCAATAACAAAACGGAAATAAATGCGGTTTTTACAAAAAGGTGCACTGTTGTCCAGAAGAAGCTGACACCTTTCAAAAAGCCTAAGAAAAGCGGAGGATCACCAAGAGGAGTCAAAGACCCGCCGATATTCGCAACCAAGAAAATGAAGAACACGACTTGGTGCACCTGGTATTTGCGGTGTTTATTGGCACGAAGAAGAGGACGGATAAGGAGCATTGCGGCGCCTGTCGTACCAATCCAGCTGGCGATAATGGTACCGAAAGCCAAAAGTCCCGTATTGACGGCAGGAGTTCCGACCAATGTTCCTTTTAAGCGGATACCGCCTGCGGCAGTGAAAAGAGCAAGTAAAAGAATGATGAAAGGCAGATATTCAAGCAAAATGGTTTCAACGGCATAAAAGCTCACAAGGTCGAAACCGAGTATGAATGTTGCAGGAACCAAAAAAGCGAGCCCCCAGAATAACGCGACTTTACCAAAATGGTGATGCCAGAAATGAGGCACGGCCAAAGGTCCGATAGCAATGGAAAGCAGCATGCAGACAAACGGAATTACCCAATAAAGTTCCAAATCCTTTGGAAAGGTCGGATGTCCATGAGCCGCGAAGGCAGCAGACGGAAGCAAAAGCATTACAGCCAATAAAGGCAATAAAAAACGCATCTTAGGCATTAGTGTATACTCCTTATAAGATTTCAAGGCAGGATTACTTTAGCATTAAAACCATAACCAAGCAAGAAAAAAACGGCATACCGGGCAAGAACAATTAATTTTTCTTGACAAGCACGCAAAGAAAACGCACAAAAAGACATGGACGCAAGCACAATAAGAACACTTTCCCCCACAACACACAGACAAGAAATTTACATCTTCGGAAACGAAAAAAAATACCTCAATTTTTCCTCCAACGACTATTTGAATATCGGTACGAATGAACACCTGCGGAACAGTTTTCTTGAACAAATTCTGAAAAAACAAAATCCCTTTACAAAAAATCTGTACCGGGAAGCCCTTTTTTCCTCTTCCTCTTCCCGCCTTTTAAGCGGAAATACCGCCCCGTATACGCGTTTGGAAACATTTTTGGCAAAGTGGTTTGAAAAAGAATCCGCCCTTCTTTTCAATTCCGGCTATCACGCCAATTTAGGCATCATCACGGGATTAATGCAAAAAGGCGACTGCATTTTTTCCGACAAACTCAATCATAACAGCATACTTGCCGGCATACGCCAAAGCGATGCGGATTATTTTCGCTACAAGCATTTGGACTGCGGTCACCTTGAGGACTTGCTCAAAAAGCACCGTTCTTCCTATAAAAACGCATTGATTGTTTCCGAATCGGTTTTTTCCATGGACGGAGACAAAGCCTCTTTGAACGATTTAATCAGCCTCAAAGAAAAATATCAATGCCTGCTCATGCTTGACGAAGCGCACGGAACAGGTGTTTTAGGCGAAAACGCCCAAGGCTTGTGCACGGAAGAAAAAAATGTTCTTCCCCATATCGATATTGTCATGGCGGCTCTTGGAAAAGCCCTTGGCTCGCAAGGCGCTTTTTGCGTTGCTGACAAAAAGATTATTGACAAACTCATCAATCATGCCCCAACGTTTATTTTTTCAACAGCCCTTGCCCCCATACAGGTTTTATGGACGGAATTTCTGCTGACGCAAAATTTTACCCATATTTTGGAACAACAGAAAAAACTCAAAAAACTTCTTTCGGAATTTTCACTTTCTTCCCACATTGTGCCCGCCGTCATCGGAGAAAATGAAGATGCTGTCAATATGGCGAACCATTTGCGGAAAAAAGGCTTTTTTGTCTTGCCTGTCCGCCCTCCCACCGTCCCTTTGCACACTGCCCGCTTACGCCTTTCCCTTTGCGCCGATATGCCGAAGGAAGAACTGGCTCGTCTTTTTTCAGAAATGGAAGCATACGAATGCGCTGTGAATGGTTAACGCAAAACAAAAGCGACAGCCTTATCCTTTTTTTCAACGGCTGGGGCATGACAAGCAAAAGTATTGAGCATTTGACGGCGGAAAACGCCCGAACCCGCGCATTCGATTGTCTGCATTTTTTTGATTATCAAAATAGGGAAGTGCCGCAATCTAATTTTTCCGGTTATGCAAAAATCTATTTGATTGCGTGGTCCATGGGCGTTTATATGAGCAGTCTGCTGCAGCTTCCCTTTACAAAAAAAATTGCTTTTTGCGGCACCGGAAATCCCATAGACGCAGGCGAAGGAATAGCGCCAAAAATCTATACCCTCACCATCGACAGTTTTTCCGAAAAAACGCTTCCCCTGTTTTCCAAAAAAATCGGTTTCGCCATGGATACGAGCCGTTCCGCAACAGAATTGCGGCAAGAACTTATTGCGATACAAGGTTATGATTTACCAAAAGCTACCTTTTTCGACTGCGCTTTCATAGCTAGCCAAGACAGCATTTTTCCGCCCAAAGCCCAAGAAAAGCATTGGTCAAAAAACGCAAAAAAAATTATTTCACTCAACTGCAAACACTACCCTTTCCACCTCTTTTCATGCTGGCAGGAAATACTCGATGCTTAAGCTGAACACAATACGGAAAAATTTTTATGAAAGCCGTTCCACCTATGAAGACAATGCTTTCATTCAAAGGAACATGGCGGAAAAATTAGCCTCAATGCTTGGCAATTCCTATAAAATCATTTTAGAAATCGGGTGCGGCACAGGCACGCTGACAAAGCACATTTATGCGAAATGCTCTTTTGAACAATACCATGCCCTTGATATTGTTCCGGAATACGGCGAGTTACTGCAAAATAAATTCCCGAAACTGCTCTACACGGTCTTTGACATGGATATGCTGCAAGATTATGAACCGACACGGAATTTCGATTTAATCCTTTCCAATGCGGCAATCCAATGGAGCAAAAACCCTGCCGCCCTCATACGAACCTGCATGCGGCGTTTAAATCCTGACGGAACATTGGCATTGGCGTTTTTCGGTGAAAAAAATTTTCAGGAAATACGGGAAGTTTTTAATGTGGGATTAACATACCTAAACGGCAGTGAAATAAATGCTGTCATTCACCCCTGTCGATTAATGCATTTTTCAGAAGAAACAGAAGAAATGCGCTTTCCGGATACAATAAGCGTGTTGCGGCACATAAAGAATACCGGCGTGGGCGGAATGACCCATGTGCTAATAAAAAAAGAACAATTAAAACAATATGATAAAAAATTTCAAAACAAATTAACCTATCACCCGCTCTATCTTATCCTGAAAAATTCCGGCTAAATTTTCCGCAGTCAATTGCGATAATTCTTCAGCACGCACAACCGGCGTATCGGTATACCGCGCCAATTCTTCACAGACATATTGCGTTGCCGTTTCAGCCGCTTTTTTCGGAAACCTGTTCAAAAGAAAAGCATTAACGTGCAAACCGTATTGTTTGGCGATTTTCTCCGTCAAAAGACAATGGTTGATGGTGCCAAGGCCTGAACGGGCGACAATAAGGCAAGGCAAAGCAAGATATTGTATGATGTCAGCCATAGCAAGCTTGTTTTCAAAACTTACGGGACAAAGCAGACCGCCCGCCCCTTCCACAAGCACGATATCATGCTCTTTCCGCAAAGCTGTGAAATCCGCTTTTATGGTATCGAGCGAAAAAGGGACACGGGCGAGCTTCATGGCGAGAGCCGGCGAACATTCCCCTTCAAGCAAATAGGAACACTTGCAAGCTATTGTTTTTGAAAATTTCCGCACAAAAGCAAGATCAGGAGCAATAAGACCGTCTTTTTCAAAATATGCCCCGCTCTGCAAAGGCTTGTACACGGCAACATCATACCCCATTTTCTCCAAACAAAGGGCAAGGGCAGCCGTAATAACACTTTTGCCGACATCGGTATCCGTTCCTGTGATAAAAAGGCTTTTGCCCGCAAATGTTTTAAGCATCAGCCGAGCACCTCGCGCATGGAGTCGTATGCAAGCCGCAGCAAACTATCGATTTCTTCCTCCGTTATCACATAAGGAGGCATGAAATACATGCAATTCCACATGGGACGGAGCAATACTCCGCGTCGTAATCCCGCCGAATAAATTTTTTTGCCGATTTGTTCCTCATAGGCGAAGCATTCTTTTGTGCGCTTGTCTTTGACGATTTCAACGGCGCTGACCATGCCCCACTGCCGGATATCCCCGACATGCGGATAATTCCGAAATTTTTCCAGGCCTCTTTTAAAAGCCAGAATTTTCGGTTTTAAATATTCTTCCATATTCATTTCCTGCAATATGGCGAGATTTTCATTGGCGACAGCGCAAGCCAAGGGATTGGCAGTAAAACTGTGCCCATGGTAAAAGGTTTTCAGCCCGTCCTTATCCTCATCGTAAAAAGCGTAATACAGTTCGTCCGTGCAAAGCGTCACCGCCAAAGGCAAAAAGCCTGCGGTAAGGGCTTTCGCGGAACACACGATATCAGGAACTATGCCGGCGTGCTCGTAAGCATACAGTTTTCCCGTGCGGTAAAAGCCCATGGCAACTTCATCGTCAATCAAAAGCACCCGATATGCATCGCAAAGTTCACGAAGCTTCGTCAGATACTCCGCCTTATACATAATCATACCCCCTGCGGCTTGAATGAGAGGTTCTATGATTACGGCGGCAATTTCATCATGCCGCGCTTTTAATATTTCTTCAACGCCCTGCAAGCATTCAAGCCGGCAGTGCTCTTTCTCTTTCCCGCATGGGCAGCGATAGCAATAAGGACTTTTTTCCCTGATTATATCAAATAAAAGCGGGCGGTACACTTTATGATACATATCGATACCACCCACGGAAACAGCGCCCAGGGTATCGCCGTGATAGGCATTTTCAAAAGCGATGAACTTCTTTTTGGAAGCCTTTCCTTTCAGCTGCCAATATTGATACGCCATTTTCAAAGCCACTTCTATGGCTGTCGAACCGTTGTCGGAATAAAAAACATGCTTAAGCCTGTTATTGACTAACGTGATGAGTTTCTTCGCCAAAGAAATTGCGGGCTTATGCGTAAAGCCCGCAAAAATGACCTGTTCAATGGCGCAAGCCTGCTCATAAAGCGCTTTTGCGAGCCGCGGCTGGGCATGCCCCAAACTGTTTACCCACCAGGAGGAAACGGAATCCATATACCGGTTGCCGTCAATATCTTCAATATAAATACCCTCGCCTTTCACGATGCAAATAGGTTTTTCATCCCCTTCGTATTGCTTCATTTGGGTAAAAGGGTGCCAAACATATTTTAAATCATCTGCGATCCAATCTTGCTTATCCATTGCATATCACCACGTTCAGAGCAAATTCTCGTACACTCCGAGTATACGGATGTCATAACAAAATTCTTTCAAAGCAAGCGTAAGCTCCGGCTTTTCCCGTAAATCAGCTTGCGCATCCGCAAAAAAGCGGTATTGCCATGCGCTGCCCGGCACGGCATGATACGAAGGACGGGATTCCAATTTTGACAGGTTGATGTCCGCTTTATGCAAAATCTGCAAAACCTGCGACAAAGCCCCCGCCTTATCAACAACGGTAAAGGTGAAAGAAGTTTTGGGCTTTCTGAACACACCCGAATTTTGCTCTTTCGCAATCAAAGCGAAGCGGGTGATATTTTCTTTGCTGCCTGCGATGTCTTTTGCCAAAACATGGAAAGGAACATTTTCCCCGCAAAGCTCCGCAAGCCCCTCATGCCCGACAGTCGCCGCATTTTCTTCCGTCACTGCCCGTTTTGCCGCCTCCGCCGTCGAACTCATTTCCACAAGCCGCGCATTGGGGCAATGGGTCCGCAAGAACTCGTGACTTTGCATAAGCGCCTGCGGGTGTGAATAAATTACTTCAATACGCCGCATATCCTGCTGTTTGGAAAGCAAACACTGGCAAATGCCGCTGTAATGCTCCGCAACAATGGATACAGGATATTCTTCAAATAAATCAAGGCATTGCCCAACAGTTCCCTGCAAAGAATTTTCCAAAGGCACAAGCCCGTACCGCACTTCTCCGGCATGCACTTTCGCAAAAATAGCATTAAAATCATGGCAGGGCACAAAATTCAGACTTTTTCCCATGAGTTCCAAACCTGCAAAATGAGAAAAAGTACCCGCAGGTCCCAAAAAAGCCAACGATGTTTTTTGCTGCAATGAACGAGAGCAAGAAAAAATCTCCGTCCAAATATGCCTGATGCTTTCAGACGGCAAAACCTGCTTTTTCTCTTCACCCGACGCAGAAAGATTGAGTTCCTGCAATTTTGCTACGATTTCTTTCTCCCGCAAAGGATAAAAAATTGTTCCGCCCTGTTTCGCTTTTGCAACTTGCTTGCTTAAATACGCTCTTTTTTGGAGTAAATCCAAAAGAGCGCCATCCAGCAAGTCTATTTCTTTTCGCAATATTGTTAATGCTTCGGTGTCCATTCGTCATTCCGTAATATTTTCTTCAACACGCATGCCAAAATGGCGTCCTGCACAATCCAAATGGCATAAAACCTCATCCCCCTCTTTGAGGGAAACAACGCTCACAGGTTTGCCGTTTTTTCCGACCAAACGGATAGTTTCCGCGTTTTGCAGGAAAATACCGCCTGTTTTGCCGTCCTTTGTTTTTGCTTCAACCATAAGCATGGGTCGCACTTCAATTTTCACCCTTCCGACAACGGCACTTTTGCAGTGTCCGTTTTTATCCACGACAAGCACTTCCGAACCTGAACGGAGTTCCTGCAAATAACTGGTCTTATCATTGGGCATCATGGCGTAGGCATGCACGCCGCCCGCATTGACCCGAAACGGTCTTGAATTGACGTATTCGTTATCTTCCGTTTCCGCATGGACCAAAAAGGTGAAAGCGGAAGAATTGCCGCACAGCATGCCCTGCCCCGTTTCAAGCACGGACAGCGTGTCAACGCAAACCCTGTGCCCCAAACCCACAGTCTGGATTTTGGTAATCACGGCGGCTTCAAGCTGCATGGTTTCGCCGCCGGTTTGGGCTAATTCCATTATTTTTCGGATATCAGCCAAACCCTGCCCGGAAACGATGATTTTTTCAACGCCCCGTTCCAAAATTCCAAAAGCGAGCTTCGCTTCGGCATAGGAATTGACAGTCAGGCAAATATTCTGCGCGATGTCAGGTTTCGCCAAAAGATTTTCCACCGGAATGATTTCAAATTTCGTCAACGTATGCAAAACAGCGGGATTTTGGCGCACGGCGTTCTCATACGCGAGTTCGTCTTCCTTTTTATCCAAGGCAAAGCATTTGACGCCTGACATGCCTAGAAACTGTACTCTTGCCAAGCCCTTGATTTCTTCGATATGAGCGTCTTCCGTAACAATACCGTCGACACCGGCCTCAAGAGCAAGCAAAACGGCATCCTTATCAAAGGGCGAAATTTCAGCAAAAACAGTACGTTTCATTATTCTTCTCCCATTTCCTGCAAGGCTTTTTCCATGGTCCAGCCTTCATGCACGACACCGCGCAAAACATGAAGCAGCTGACGTCTGTTCGGATGTTGGAAAACATTGCGTCCGACAGATAAACCCGCTCCGCCCGCTTTTACGGAATCATGCACAACCTGCAAAAAGTCTTTTGTGGAATTCATTTTCGCCCCGCCTGCGATGACAACAGGAATGCAGCAAGATTCAACAACATGGGCGAAACTGTCCATATCGCCGGAGTAAGGAACTTTTACGACATCGGCGCCAAGTTCGACCCCGACCCTTGCGCAGTGGGCGATCAAATCCGGATCATAGGAATTTTGAATTTTCGGACCGCGGGCATATACCATGGCAAGAAGCGGCATACCCCATCTTTCGGTCGCCTCGCTCACTCTTCCCATTTGAGCAAGCATTTCACGTTCCAATTCATCACCGATATTTACATGAATGGATACGGCGTCCGCTCCGAGACGGATAGCTTCTTCAACCGTTGCGACCAAAGTTTTTGAATTGGCATGGGGAGATAAATCCGTTGAAGCGGATAAATGCACGATAAGCCCCAAATCCTTTCCGCTCGTTCTATGCCCGCAGCGCACCAAACCTTTGTGCATAAGCACGGCGTCCGCTCCGCCGACAGACATATCCTGCACGGTTTCACGCATGTTGACAAGCCCCTGGCATGGACCGACAGAAACACCATGGTCCATGGGAACAATAATACAGCGGTTCGTTTCACGATTGAAAATGCGTTCCAAACGAATTTTTTTACCGATACTCATAACAATCTCCTTTTCCACAGCATTTTATTTCATCCGTGACGTTTTTCAGAAAATAAAAAAAACCACGGACCTAATGTGCCGTGGTTTTCATAGTATTTTTTTAGATATGACTAAACACAATACCCATAACCACAGGCACTTTCTCCATAATAATAGCTAAAGTAAAAGCTGTTGAACGTTGCTTGGTTATGCATAGTGTTATTCATTCTTTAATTCCTCATTTGAATTAATTATTTAATTATTCCCTTCTTTTTCGCTTGTCAAGATTTTTTTTAATACGCTTCAATATTTTCCACCGGCTGGGTTAATAAAAATGCTCCTTTTTCTATCCGCTTTTTCAGCTCTTCGGCTATTTCCAAAGAACGCTGATAGGAAGTAAGCGGATGTGTCGGCACTTTTTTTCCGTCGATATCGATAGAACCGCTTATAAGCTCCGCATAACTCACATGTTTGATGACACGCGAACTGCAGTTTTGATAATCGAGGGAATAATCTTTTACAGGCATCAAAATATCTTCGTTGCCGACACCGGTGTATTGCGCTATTTCCGCATTTAAAACGGGAATGGGAATACCTATGCCGACAGCGAGGCTTACTCCGTATCCGAACAGAGAATGGGCTCTGACATACCTGTCGGACATGGCTTTCATATCGCCTTTCACCATAAGCGTTCCGGAAGCGGACATGGGAACGCCTTTTTCCGTGCGCTTCGGATTTGGAACATGCTGCGTGCCTGAACCGATGACATAACCGATTCCGCCGCCCAAGAAAATACGGGTGCCCAAACCGATAGTTTTAAAATACGGGTCGTTGAAAAGCGGAGAAAGCTCGCCCGATGTCGCAAAATTAGCGTTCTGCAAGTGCGGCTTCAGCGCCCCCATATAGGTATAGAGCGTCTTGTGGGCGTTCTCATTCACCGCCACATTATAATTTTGGTAACAGTTGCGGGGATTGAGCATATGCGCATATTTCAAATCGTGAATGGTGATTTCGCGCTCAAAGGATTTTTTGGGATAACAGTCCGTCGTATAACTTTCACAGCGGAGTTTCACCTTCCGTCCCGCAATTAAATCTTCAATGACATGCGCTCCGCCATAGTGAAATTCTCCGGGATAAACCTGATTCAGCGGGTCACCCTCGCGCATTTCCGTTGCCCCGACAAAACCGTCGACAGCGGCAAGCCCGGCATGGCAAGGCACGTCATTGAGCCACATCTTGCTTGCGCGGAGAGTCGGCGCTTCCGTTTGCCCTATATTGAAAAGCATGCCGGAAGAACACATGGGAGAAAATGTTCCCGTAGTGACAACATCGATTTCCTTTGCTGCTTTTTCCGCTCCCATTTCCTTGACGGCTTTTGTCATTTCCTCCGCCGTCAATACGACGGCTCTGCCCTGCTTAATCCTTTCATTGATTTCTGCAATAGTTTTCATACCAAGCACTACCTTTTATCAATTATACCATACTTCATTCATTTATGTTTTTCAATTTCTTATGGATATTGCTCCGCTCAAGCCCGATAAGTTCCGACAGTCTGCTCACATTTCCCCCCGCTTCCTCAAGCTTGCGGGTCAAATAATATTCCTCAAAAGCTGATTTTGCCGTTTTATAGTCAAGCTCGAGCATTTTTTGCAAAGTCTTATCCGTTGCCAAGGCATCTTCCATTCTTTGCGCCGTTTGTCCTTTGCCCACGTTTTCAAGCATTTCCAAAGGAAGTGAAACATAATCCACTTGCCTGCCGCTGTACAGCACGGTCAAACGCTCAAGCAAATGCATAAGCTCGCGCACATTTCCGGGCCAGGACCATTCTTCCAAAACCTGCACCGCTTCTTTTGTAAAAACCGGGGCTTTCATGGAATATTTTTTTTCAACCGCGTGCAAAAGCGTTTCTATGAGAAGCGGCATATCTTCTTTTCGCTCCCGAAGCGGCGGAACAGATAAGGGAAAAACCCGCAGACGGTAATACAGGTCTTGGCGGAACTCGCCGTCCGCAATGGCTTTCTCCAAATCCTTATTGGTTGCCGCAATGACGCGTACCTGCACTTTGATATTTTTTGTGCCGCCCACGCGCTCGAAACACTGCTCCTGCAAAATACGCAAAATTTTCGCCTGTGTCCTCAAGCTCATATCGCCGATTTCGTCCAAGAACAAAATTCCATTGTTGGCTAATTCAAATTTGCCGATTTTTGTGGAGTCGGCACCGGTGAACGCTCCCTTTTCATGCCCGAAAAGCTCGCTTTCGATGAGTTCTTCCGGAATGGCGGCACAATTCACCGCAATGAAGGGTCTGTCTTTTTGTTTGCTGTTCCTATGCAAAGTCCGCGCGGCAAGTTCTTTGCCCGTGCCGTTTTCACCGGTAATCAACACCCATGCGTCCGTCGGGGCGACTTTCATCAAATCACGCATGAAAGCACGCATGACTTTTGAATTTGCAACCATGGGAACTTCATAGTCATTATGCACAGCTTGACGCAAAAGGCTGTTTTCCTGCTTAAGCTCTTTCATTTCAAGCGCATGGCGGACACTCAGCAGAATTTTTTCAAGACTGAGCGGCTTTTCCACAAAATCATGGGCGCCCAGACGTAAAGCCTGCACGGCGGTTTCCACATTTCCATGCCCGGATATCATGATGAAAGGAATTTGCGGATACAATTCTTTCGCACGCTTGAGAGTTTCAAGCCCGTCAATGCCTGTCAGCCAAATATCCAAAAAAACAAGGTCGACAAGGTTGTTTTCCAAAAACAAAAGGGCGTTTTCTCCGCTATCGGCCTCCGAAACAGTGTAATTTTCATCCTCCAGTATTCCGCGGAGAGAAAAGCGCACCCCTTCTTCATCGTCAACAACAAGAATATGCCCTGCCATATCACATACCTAAATAGGCTTTTCTTACAGAATCGTCTTTTAACAAATTATCCGCCTTATCTTCCTTGACAATTTTGCAGTTCTCCATCACATACGCCCTGTCGGCGATTTTCAGAGCTTGGTTCGCATTTTGTTCCACCAAGAAAACCGTTGTGCCGCGGCTGTTGATTCTCTGAATGATTTGAAAAATCTGCTGAATAATGATAGGCGCCAAGCCGAGTGAAGGCTCGTCAAGCAAAAGGAGTTTCGGTCTGCCCATAAGAGCCCTTGAAATGGCGAGCATTTGCTGTTCACCGCCTGAAAGCGTGCCTCCCGCCTGCTTGTACCGTTGGGCAAGGATAGGAAAAAGCGAAAAAATATATTCCATGTCTTCTTTTATCTGCGCTTTGTCATTTCTTAAAAAAGCGCCCAATTCCAAATTCTCCTGCACGGTAAGGTCCGGAAAAATAAGCCGTCCCTCCGGAACCTGACTTATGCCCAATTTTACGATTTCATTGGGAGCCAGCACATGGATAGGTTTCTTATTATAGAAGATTTCGCCGCTTCTCGGTCTGATACCGCCGCAAATGGTCATAAGCGTCGTGCTTTTGCCCGCGCCGTTGGCGCCGATCAAACTGACGATTTCCCCTTCGTTCACAGTTAAGCTTACATCACGAAGAGCAGGGATGTTCCCGTAAAACGTAAAAATATTTTTAAGCTCAAGCATCTTCTGACTCTCCTAAATATGCACGGATAACTTGCGGATTATGGCGTATCTCATCAGGCGTTCCGGCTGCGATACGGGAACCGTATTCCATGACGTAAATTCTGTCGGATAAAGACATGACCATGCCCATATCGTGTTCTATCAATAAAATGGAAAGATTGAATTTTTCACGGATACGCAAAACAAGTTCTTTCAGTTCCACGGTTTCCTGCGGGTTCATGCCGGCGGCAGGTTCGTCCAAAAACAAAAGGAACGGTTCTGTCGCCAAAGCTCTGGCGATTTCCAAGCGGCGCTGCGCACCGTAAGGAAGATTGCAGGCTTCGTCTTTCCAATGCTTTTCAAGCCCCACTTCTTTCAAGAGCTCGTAGCCCCTGTCCACCGTATCCTGTTCTTCTTTCTTAAAGGCGCCGCCTCTGAAAATTGCGTTGACAATACCCGCTTTTGTCCGCGTGTGCCTGCCGACCATGACATTTTCAAGCACTGTCATGGAAGAAAACAAACGAATGTTTTGGAACGTTCTCGCAAGCCCGTATTTGGTGATTTCATGCGGAACAATCCCATTCAATTTCTTATTCTCATGCCCTTCGCGGCCTGCCCAGACTTCCCCTTCCGTAGGGACGTAAATTCCTGTCACACAGTTGAAAAACGTTGTCTTTCCGGCACCGTTGGGACCGATTAATGCCACTATTTCCTTAGGAAGAATATGCATATCCACATCATTCAATGCACGGAGCCCGCCAAAGTTTTTGGATAAAGACTTCACTTCTAAAATCGGTTTTTGATCAGTATGCATAATATCCTCAACTATTTTCTTCATTCTGCAAAGCAGTTGGATAATATTTTCTCTTGGCAGGCGGAATAATGCCCTGCGGACGGAATACCATCATGGTAACCATGAGCAAACCGAAAATAAGCATGCGGTATTCTGAAAAAGCGCGCAAATATTCCGGCAAAAGCGTCAAAACAAGGGCTGCAAGCGCCACTCCCACAATGGAACCCATACCGCCTAAAACAACCATGCTTAAAATCATGGCGGAATCCATAAACGTAAAACTGGTAGGATTGATATAGGAATTTCGGGCGGCGAAAAGCACCCCTGCAAAACCTGCCCAGCAAGAACCCAAAGCAAAAGCGGAGAGTTTGATTTTCCGAAGGTCGATTCCCATCGCCTCACTGGCGATTTCATCTTCTCTCAACGCTTGCAGCGCAAGTCCCACACGGGAATTGATAAGCCTTGCCACAATGATAATGGTGATAATGGCGGCAAAAAGACATAAATAATAAATATAAATCGTGGAAGCTTCCGGGCTGAGTTCCAAACCGAACAAACCGGGTCTTGGAATATTCGCAATTCCGCGGTTTCCTCCTGTGAAGTTCGCCCAGTTGATAAGCAAAAGTCTTACAATTTCACCAAATCCCAAGGTGACAATCGCCAAATAGTCCCCGCGGAGCCTGAGCACCGGAAAAGCGAGAAGCAAGCCCGCGATAACGGTGATAAAGCCTGCTATGGGCAGACATGTCCAAAATCCCAAGCCGAGGTATTGGTTCAATAAGGCGTACGTATACGCACCGACAGCGTAAAAGGCGGCATAACCGAGCACAAGCTGCCCCGCGATACCCACGACAATATTCAGTCCGAGGGCGAGCATGACATAGAGAAAAGCAAGCGAATACACGGTTGTTTGATACATCGAAGTAAACACCGGCAAAATCATGAACACAATGAAAAGGACAAGAATTAATTTTAAAGCGGTATTCTTATCATTGGTGATTTTTTCAGACAAAGCGGAAAATTTTCGGGAAACCTGCGAAGAAATCCCTTTGCTTAAATCCCTGTCCTTGTATACTTCAAAATACCAAGACCATAAGACGGCAAGCACAAAAGTGATAGCACCGATGACAAGGACCCTGTCGTAAAAAAATTCAGGAGCGCGTTTAATAATTCTAATTCCTACGATAGGAAAGACCAAAATCATAAACCATATGCTGATCAACGCAGAACGGATAAGACGTTTCGGGGTAAACATATTTTCTCCTAAACCTTTTGAACTTTAGCTTTCCCAAGAATTCCGGAAGGACGGAAAATCAAAATGAGGACAAGCAACACAAAAGCGAGCACATCTTCGTAATCGCCTGCGAAATACCCTGTTGTGAAGCTTTCGGCAAGACCGAGAACAAGCCCGCCAAGCATGGCTCCTGGAATTGAGCCGATACCGCCCAAAACAGCGGCGGTGAACGCTTTCATGCCGGCGATGAAACCGATACCGAAGCCCACCTGCATGGTATGGGTCGCAATAAGCGTACCGCCGAGAGCGGCAAGTCCGGAACCGACAATGAACGTTAAAGAAATGATTTTATCTGCATCAATGCCTAAAAGCATTGCCATTTTTCTATTTTGAGCTGTGGCGCGCATAGCCTTGCCAAGTTTCGTATAACGGATGAAAACAGAAAGACAGACCATGATGAAAGCGCTTGTCACAAGAATTACGAAATCGGAAGAACGCAAAATTCCGCCAAGAACATCCAAAAATTCAACACGGGGCATGCGGATGGGGAAACGTAAAAATTCCGCCGTTTGCGCCAGCTGCACATAGTTTTGCAAAAAGATGGACATACCGATAGCGGAAATAAGAGGAGCCAAGCGGGATTGTCCGCGAAGAGGCTTATAAGCGATTTTTTCCATGGTGTAGCCATACGCCACGCACCAAATAATCGCGACAAAAGCAGCAATAACAAGAATCGCACTGGCAGAAAATCCCATTGAGCCCAGAATTCCAGCTACAATAAAAGCCGTAAACGCCCCAAGCATATAAATTTCACCATGAGCGAAGTTAATAAGCTCGATAATACCGTAAACCATGGTATATCCGAGAGCTATCAAGGCGTAAATACTTCCACGAGTCAGACCGCTAAACAAAATTTCTAAAAAATACTGCCAATCCATATAGTTCAACTTTATTCATTGCTAGGCTTATTAGATACGGATAGGCTTATTTCCCAAAAGCCTTTTAGGAAATAAGCCCGAACAATCATCGTATAAAAATTTTATAAAATAATTATTTCATTTCAACATATTGACCGTTTTGGATTTGATAAATGGACATGCCGACACCGACAGCGTCACCATGTTCGTCAAAGTGAATGGAACCGACAGCAGTTTCAATTTCTTCTTTATGCAATGCGTCAATCACTTTGGCGGAATCGGTTGTTCCCGCTTTTTCAATGGCATTCATGAGCGCAAGAGCCGCTGAAACGGCGTTATCAAAAAATGCGCCGGGAGTTGAGCCGTATTTTGCCATATGTTTTTCCGCATAGTATTTGCTTACGGGGTTTGAAGAAGTGTCGGTAGGACCGGATGCGTAAACATTTTCGGCGTCAGCGCCTGCCAATTCAACAAAGCCCAAGTCTTTCAATCCGTCAGGACCGATCATGGGAATAACAGCATCCAAACTGTTCATATTGGAAAGAAGTTTTGAAGCTTCAGGGTAATAACCGCCCCACATCAACACGTCCGCATCAACACGGCGCACTTTGCGGATAACGGAAGAATAATCGGCGGCACCTGGAGTGATAGCTTCAAAAAGAACGATTTCGATATCGCTGTTTTTCTTCAGGTAATCGGCAGCCTGTTCCGCATAACCTTTGCCGTATTCGCTGTTGTCATGAAGAATGGCGACTTTCTTCGCTTTAAGATTGTTGATGACATAGCCTGCGCCGACAATCGCGGAAGCGGTGTCGTTAGCCACGGTACGGAAGAAATAAGGGTTTTCTCCGCTCAATGTCATTGCGGGAGAGGTGATGGAACCTGAAATGGAAATCACTTTGGCGTTGTTATATAAAGGCATTGCGGCTTTACCGGCAGGGGAACAAATATGTCCGATAACACCGACAACACCGTCAGAAATAAGTTTTGTCGCGGCGTTGGTAGCAATTTCTGCTTTACAAGCGTCGTCAAAAGCAATAACTTCTACTTGCTTGCCGAGAATGCCGCCCTTGGCGTTGTATTCGTCAGCGACGAGATTTACAGCATTAAGCGTTGGTAAACCATAAGAAGCAAGTTCGCCGGAATGAGCGCCCGGAACACCGATTTTAATCGTATCGGCGGCAAAAGCAGAACCGCAAGTCAACACAGCTCCCAAAAAAGCTGTCAACACACCCTTTAAAAATACTTTGGACATATATCCTCCCATAAAATGCTGCTTTTTTTTGAAAACTCAAAAAAGATACAGTAGACTGTGTGGTGAATATGCCACACTTCAAACGGCATTGTCAATAAAAAAGGTTAAATTTTAAAAAATATTTTTACATTTTTGTAAAATTAGTCACATTTGCAAATTATTTATGTAACTAACTGTAATAAAATAAAAACTATTTATAGCAAAATCATAAAAAGAGCAAAATATGCAGGAAAAAATTAATAATTATCAACAAAAAAGAAAAAAGTACTCCCAAAAAAATTCCCGAAACGGAAACGCCGTTCCTCAAAATTCACGCCCCATGAAAGAAAAAACACGCAATTTTCCGGCGAAACAAAATAAAATTCAAACGCGGCAGCCTCCTGAAGCCTGCGAAAAATTCCTTCCTTTGTGCCGTGAAGACATGCGCTTGAAAGGTTGGGACGAGCTGGACATTTTGCTTGTTTCCGGTGACGCGTATATTGACCATCCCGCTTTCGCGGCGGCTTTGCTTGGGCGCTATCTGGAGCATTACGGCTTCAAAGTCGGCATTATCACCCAACCCGACTGGAAAGACCCCGCAATCATCGAAAAAATCCAAGCGATGGGACGCCCCCGTCTTTTTGCCGGCATCAGCGCAGGTGCCGTGGACAGCATGCTCGCCCATTACACAGCCTTTCGCAAAAAACGCCATGATGACGCCTATACCCCGAACGGACAATGCGGAGCAAGACCGAATAGAGCCGTGACCGTTTACACTTCCCTTATAAAACAGGCATTTCCATACCTTCCGGTTATAGCGGGGGGGATTGAGGCAAGCCTGCGCAGGCTCAGCCATTATGATTTTTGGTCTGACAGCCTCAGAAAATCAATCCTTGCGGACGCAAAACTCGATTTGGCTGTTTACGGAATGGGCGAGAAAGCCCTGCTTGAAATCGCCGTCAGACTTCGTGATTTTTACCAGAAACACCCCGAACTTTCCTGGGACAGCCCCGTGCTGCAAAAAGCCAAGGACAAAAAGCCGTGGCAGCAGGTTCTCAAAAATATTGACGGAACATGCCGGATAATCAAAACGGAAGAGATTGTCCGCTTACCTGAAAACACCGTTATTCTGCCCTCTCACGATGACATTCTGCATTCTCCCAAATTATTGTTGGAAGCGACGCTTGAGAGCGAAAAGCATATCCACCATGCAGACCATTGCCTTGTTCAAGCTTTTGACAGGGACAGAGCCGTGCTGGTTGAAAAGCCAGCACGAAGGCTCGGCACGGAAGAGCTGGATCTGCTCTATGCGCTTCCTTTCCAGCGCAAAGCCCACCCCCGCTATCAAGGAAAAATCCCCGCCGAAAGCATGATGAAAACAAGCATGACGAGCCACAGAGGCTGCGGAGGAGGATGTTCCTTTTGCTCCCTCGCTTTGCACCAGGGCAGAAAAATCGCTTCCCGCAGCGAAAAATCCCTGCTTGATGAAGCGCGGAATATTGCCGGTTCCAAGGGCTTCGACGGTTCAATCAGCGACATAGGCGGACCGTCCGCCAATATGTGGCAAGCCTCCTGCGCCTTGGAAGAAAAAGCAAAAACGCAAGGCAAAAATTTCAAGTGCGGACGTGCTTCCTGCCTGACCCCCGATCTTTGCCCCCATTTTCTTGTCGACCAAGAAAAACATCTTGCTTTGCTCAGAAAAGTTAAAAAAATCAGCAACATTAAAAATGTGCGTATCGCAAGCGGCGTGCGTTTCGATTTAGCTCTGACCCAAAAAAAAGCTCTTGAAAGCTATGCCGGAGAATTTACGGGAGGACAGCTCAAAGTCGCCCCTGAACATTGTTCTGAAAACGTGCTAAAGCTTATGCGTAAACCCGGCATGGACAAATTTGAAACGTTTTTACAGGCGTTTTATGGGTACTGCAAAAAAATCAATAAGGAACAATATGTTATTCCATACCTTTTAAGCGGGTTTCCGGGGTGCACCGATGAGAACATGAGGGAACTCGCCTCTTGGCTCAAAGAAAGAAATTGGAAGCCAAGGCAGGTGCAATGCTTTATTCCGACGCCGGGAACGGTTGCGACCGCAATGTATTATGCCGAATGCGACTCACAGGGAAAAACCATCTTTGTCGCCAAAACCGACGCCGAACGGCTGCGGCAGCACGGTATTTTGATGGGCACAGCCATACATCCCGAAGACGATAGTTTTTACGATTGATAACGCATGGGAAACAGTAGCTCTTTATTTATCGTCTTTCCTCCTCCTGCTCCCCCTCACACTTATACGGAACAGATAAGGGCGGACAATGCCAAAAAAAAGACAAGCAGCAGCTTGTCTTTTTTCATGAGTGTTGTTTATAAGATTTAAAATTTCAATTTCTTTGCGCAATCAAGGGTCTTATTGAAATCATCGTCGGTATGGGCGAAAGAAACCATTGCGGTTTCAAACGCGGAAGGGGAAAGAAAAATGCCCATTTCACGCATTTGCTTATAATAGCTTTCAAAAATTGCCGTGGAAGCGTTTTCGACATCAGCAAAATTGCGTACAGGCTTATCCGTAAAGAAAAGTGTAAACATAGAAGCAATATGCTGATATTGCACACTTAATCCTTTTTTCTCCAAAATACCCGCAAGCTCTTTCACAAAAGCGAGCACGCGCTGTTCCAACCCTGCATAATCGGCTTTTTCAAGAATATCCAAAGTCGCAAGACCTGCCGCCATGGCAAGCGGATTGCCTGAAAGCGTTCCCGCCTGATACACATCACCCGCAGGAGCAATGCGCTGCATATATTCCGCCTTGCCGCCATAAGCGCCGACTGGCAAACCACCGCCAATGATTTTGCCCATGGTGGTCAAATCAGGCATAACGCCGAACCGTCCCTGAGCTCCCTGATAGGATACCCTGAAACCGGTAATGACTTCATCAAAAACAAGCAGAGCCCCGTATTTTGTGCAAAGATCACGCAAACCCTGCAAGTACCCGGCGACTGGCAAAACAAGTCCCATATTGCCGGCACAAGGCTCCACAAAAAACGCGGCGATCTCATTGCCGTATTTCTCAAAAATTTCCTTAGCCGCCTCCAAATCGTTGTAAGGCACAAGCAGAGTGTCCTGCACGGTCGATTCCGGAACTCCTGGCGTTCCGGGAATTGAAAACGTCGCAAGCCCGGAACCGGCGCTTGCCAAAAACGCATCGCCGTGCCCGTGGTAGCCGCCAATGATTTTCACCAATTTATTCCTGCCTGTCACGGCACGGGCAAGACGCAGGGCGCTCATTGTCGCCTCCGTGCCGGAATTGACCATGCGCACCATATCGCAGGACGGAAGAGCTTTGCAGACTTTCTCCGCAAGCAAAACTTCTATTTCCGTGGGGGCGCCGTAACTTGTGCCGCGTTTCGCCGCCTCGCAGACGGCTTTGTCCACGTCCGCATGGGCATGCCCCAAAAGCATGGGTCCCCATGAGCCGATAAAATCAATAAAATCCATACCGTCAACAGTTCTGATATGCGAACCTTTTGCAGACTCGATAAACAAAGGGGCGCAATGCACGTTGCGGCACGCACGCACGGGGCTGTTCACCCCTCCGGGAATAAGTTTGTTCGCTTTTGCAAAGAGTTCTTCTGATCTTTCAATATTCATACCGTTTCCTTTTTAATCATCAAAATACGTCATGGAGATTTTTTTCAATTCTTTAATGCTTTCCAAAACCGCATATTCGTCAAGACAAGTGTTTTGACGCAGTTCTTCAACGACATCGTAACATTCCTGCATGGTTCTGCCGTGTATCATGGTAAAAAACGTATACTGCCAATCAGGAGCGGAACTTGGACGGTAATAACAGTGCGAAATGCGTGAACTTTGCGCCGCATACTTTGCCGCCCCGTCAACGTTGTCCTCGTCGATTTTCCATGCCACCATAGCATTATGGTTATACCCTGTTTTCTGATGTTTTATGCTTGCGCCGAAACGGCGTATGGTGCCGTCCTCTTTAAGCCTTTGCAAAAGGGCGAGCACTTCCTCTTCGCAAAGCCCGGCTTCCTTTGCAATATCCGCATAGGGAGTCAGCGTATCAGGCAAATCCGACTGCACAATGCTCAGGACCTTGCGTTCTTTTTCCGTAAAATTCACAACAGCTCCCCTTATCAAAAAACCATGCGGTTAAACATTGAAGAGAAAATGCATGACGTCGCCGTCCTGCACGGCATACTCTTTGCCCTCAACCCGCAATACGCCCGCACTTCTGCAGGCAGCTTCGGATTTAAACTTCACATAATCGGCATAGGAAATCACTTCCGCCCGAATAAAACCCTTTTCAAAATCCGTGTGAATGACACCCGCGCATTGGGGAGCTTTCCAGCCTTGCTTAAACGTCCATGCCCGCACTTCCTGCGGACCTGCCGTAAAATAACTGCAAAGCCCGAGCGTACGATATCCCGTGCGGACAACGTTGACAAGGGAGCTTTCCGAAATTCCGTAGGAACTCAGCATTTCCGCCTGTTCTTCAGCTGAAAGCCCCTGCAGTTCCGCCTCTAAATTCGCGCAAACGACCACAGCTTCACAGCCTTGTTTTTGAGCGGCTTCTTTCAAAGCTTTCACATGCGCGGATTCTTCTTCAAGCCCTTCTTCGTCCACATTGGCGCAATAAATCATTTTTTTCGCTGTCAAAAGGCTCAGTTCATGCCAAACTTGTTTGAAATGCTCATTATGTTCCGGAATGTCGAATTGGCTCGCCTTATTGCCCTCATTCAGAAAGTCCGCAAGACGTTTGCATTCTTCCAAACTTTTTCCGGCTTCCTTATCCGCTTTCACCTGTTTCGCAAGGCGCTCGATTTTTCTTGTCACGGTTTGGATATCGGCAATAATAAGTTCCGTTTCAATGGTTTCCGCATCGCGGAGAGGATTGACCGAACCGTCCACATGGGTGATGTTCTCATCTTCAAAACAGCGCACAACATGTAAAATCGCCGCACATTCACGAATATTGGCTAAAAATTGATTGCCTAGACCTTCACCTTTGCTCGCCCCTTTCACCAATCCCGCAATGTCGATAAAATCAACGGTCGCATGAATGATTTTCTGCGGGTTCACCAATTCCGCCAAAGCTTCCAGGCGTTTGTCCGGAACGGAAACCGTAGCCTTGTTGGGCTCAATGGTGCAAAAAGGATAATTAGCCGCCTGAGCGTTCTGCGCCTTTGTCAGAGCATTGAACAGCGTTGATTTTCCAACATTCGGAAGTCCGACAATACCGATACTTAAAGCCATATGTTCTCCTGTTATTCAAATTCCTGAAGAAGACTTTGCAAACGCTTTTTCATTGCGTCTTTCATATTCCCGTCATGCAAAGCGAAATACATATTGACAGACAAAAAGTCGAGCAAATCGCCGGCATCAAAACGCCTTCCTTTCACAGGAACGGCAAGCATGCCCCTTTCTTTCGCCAGCAAATTCAAAGCGTCGGTCAGCTGAATTTCCCCTCCGTGCCCGGGTTTCGCATTTTCCAAATAATCAAAAATTTCCGGAGGCAAAACATAACGCCCGATAATCGCCATATTGGAAGGCGCCTCCCCCACTTTCGGCTTTTCCACCATATCCGTGATTTCAATAATACCGTCCGGACGTTTATTGCCCGCCACAATGCCGTATTTGCAGACCATGCTCGGGTCGACTTCCATAACGCCGATCACAGGCTTGTTTTCCTTTTCGGCGATATCAATCAGTTCTTTCAATCCGCAATCTTTGCCAAGCAAAATATCATCGCCCACCATAACCCCGAAAGGTTCATTGCCGACAACGGGTTTAGCCGTAAGCACCGCATGCCCGAAGCCCAGCTGGCATTTTTGGCGTACGCTGATGACATTGACATAATGGGCGAGTTCCTGCACTGTTTTCAGCAATTCTTTTTTTCCTGTGCGTTCCAAAACATCTTCGAGCGCGTAATGGTGGTCGAAATAATCTTCAAGGGCTGTTTTTTCCTTGCTTGTTACGAAAACGACATTCTCAATGCCGGCGTTCACGGCTTCGTCGACAACATAATGGATAACGGGCTTATTATAAATAGGAAGCATTTCCTTAGGCACATTCTTGCTTGCAGGCAATGAACGGGTACCATGCCCCGCCACCGGAATAACAACTTTTCTGATATTTTTCATATGATCACCCCTATTTGTTTAAAGCCGCATGCACAACTTTCGCCAATTCCTTGGTCAGCTGCTTAACCAATTTTTCTTCCCTTGCCTCAACCATCACACGGCAAAGATTTTCCGTGCCCGAATAACGCAAAACAACGCGTCCGTATTGCCCAAGCTGGCTTTCAGCATTTTTCAGCGCTTCCTGAATTTCCGGAACCGTCGCCAAATCAGGCTTACGGGTAACTTCCACATTTTCCATTTCCTGCGGATAAAGCTTTAATTTTTGCGCAAGTTCGGAAAGTTTCTTACCGGATTCACACATAATGGTCAGCACTTGCAAAGCGGCAAGAAGCCCGTCTCCCGTCGTGCTGAAATCATGGAAAATAAGATGCCCCGATTTTTCACCGCCAAGGCTTAAATCAAATTTCCGCATAGCCTCGACAACATACCTGTCCCCCACATTGGTGCGGATAATCGAGCCGCCCCGTTCGGACATGAAATGCTCCAAAGCCATATTGCTCATGGATGTTGCCGCGAGCGTATTGTTTTTAAGTTTTCCCTGAGCCATTAAATATTCCGCGCAAATAGCCATGATTTGATCGCCGTCAAGCACCGTGCCCGTTTCATCGACAACAATGAGCCTGTCGGCGTCACCGTCAAGAGCGAGCCCGATATCCGCACGCACTTCACGCACTTTATCCGCCACATATCCGGGATGAAGCGAACCGCATTGCAGATTGATGTTCGTGCCGTTGGGGGCATTCGCCATGGTCACCACTTCCGCGCCGAGTTCCTCAAGAGCCAAAGGCGCTATCTTATAGCTCGCCCCGTTGGCGCAGTCCAAAACGATACGCAAACCGTTCAAAGACAAATGGTCGGGAAAGCTCTTTTTCAAATATACGATATAACGACCCGGAGCGTCAAAAATGCGTTTTGCCCTTCCGACCTTGTCCGCTTCCGGATAATCCCATTCATAATCTTTGTTCAGAACCATCTGGGCGATTTCATCCTCAACGCTGTCCGGAAGCTTATACCCGTTCTTATCAAAAAATTTTATTCCGTTATCATGAAAAGGATTATGGCTTGCGGAAATGACAACGCCGATATCCGCCCGCATGTTTTTCGTCAAAAAAGCGATGGCGGGCGTCGGCATAGGTCCGACCTGATACACGTCAATTCCGGCGGCGCAAAGCCCTGCCGTAAGAGCCGTTTCAAACATATAGCCGGAAAGGCGCGTGTCTTTTCCGATAATGGCTTTATGCCTGTGTTTGCCGTCGCGGAAATATGTTCCGGCGGCAAGTCCGAGCCTAAGAGCCATATCCGCCGTCATGGGATAGGTGTTCACATAACCGCGAATACCGTCAGTTCCGAAAAAACGCTTCATAGTCTGTCCTATTTATTCATGCTGTTATTGATTTGCAACAATTTTCACCTTATCGGGGTTGACCGAAAGGAGCTTCGCGCCTTTTGGCAAAAGAACCTCCACAGGCAAAAGCCGTCCCTCCGCCAATTCATGGGTATTTCGCACTATTGCGCGCACTTGGGCCATATAAGCAGGGTCGATGTTATAGGAAATCATCTTGCTTTGCGGAATTTCAAGCTCAATATCGACCGTGCGGGGTTCTGTTTTAAAATCCCCGCCTGTCTTGTCAAGCTGTACGAGCCTGCTCAAACTCACGGGAACCAAATCGAACCATGCCTCAAAACTGATTTTCGTCACAGGCGTATCAGCTTCCACAAGATTAGGCAAAGAAAGGGGAATATTCCTCGTATACTGTCCTGCAAGCTCCACTTGGTTGATATCGAATTTAACTTTCAGGGAATAAATGTTTTCGAGTATTTCTTTCGGACCTTTAAGCTTGACTTCCGAAGGTTCGAGCACCAAATCGCGCACATACAGATCGTCGTCGTCCTTTTCGGAAAAATCGACTTCGACAGGCACCCTTTTTTCAGCTATTTCATCCACTTCGATAATCAAGTAAGACGGGCTGATACTTAAAATTTCCATACCTTTGACATCGGAAAACGCCGTGTTTATTTCCACCGGAAAAACGTTCGCTCCTCTGACGGCATTCTTCAAATTGATACGGTAGACAAAATCTTTGTTGACAACACTGCGCAACCGCTGTTCGGAAGCCCGCACCCGCACACGGAGGACATCTTTCATGCCTTTGACAACCATTAAATCATCGGGCAAATCAACATATTCCACATGGAAGGAAATATCCGTTTCAGCCTGCGAACTTCCCACGACACTGTACCACACGGCACAGGAAAGCAAAAAGGCGAAAAAGAGCAAGCGCAAATTTTCAACGACATTTTTTCTTGAAAGCAGATTTTTAAATGAGAACATTATTTAAAATCCTTTCCAGACGTTCACGGTTTAGCGGATTGGAAAGCCTGCCGTTCTGAGCGACGGTAAATTCCCCCCGCTCTTCAGACACGACAAGAACAACGCTGTCGCTCACTTCCGACAAACCGAGAGCGGCACGGTGGCGTGTTCCGAAATGCTGCCTTTCCTGATTTTGGGTCAAGGGCAAAACGCAGCTCGCGGCGATAATCCTGCCTTGTTTGTTGATAATCACCGCCCCGTCATGCAATGCGGTATTGGGAAAGAAAATGGTATGCAGCAATTCTTTTGAAAGCAGCGCGTCAAGGCGCACGCCGCGGCTGAGCAGATCCCCGAGCTTCATATCGCGCTCAAGCACGATAATAGCACCGATTCGTTTTTTAGCCAAGAGTTCGCACGTATCAACCAAAATTTGAATGGTATTGTCACTCAGTTTCTCTTTTTTCCTGAAAAGGGAACGCAGACTGATTCCCGCAAGGGCGTGGCGGATGTCGGCGCTGAACAAAATGACAATGACAAGAAAAAGCGAACCGAAAAAGTTTTCCAAAAGCCATGAAAGCGTGAACAAGCCGATAAATTTCGCCACGGCGTAAATAAGGAAAAGCAGGAAAAAACCATTTATCGCAGCCATTGCCCTTGTATCTTTTACCAAGCGCAAAAGATAATAAAAGCAACCGGTTACAACAACTATATCCAGTATGTCTTTCACAGTTATGGGAAATTGTGCAATACCAAGCATATGAACCTACTTTAACTGCGTTATTTATGCGTTTCCGTTTTGCAAAGCATAGGTCAAAGCCAAAGTTTCAACCGTTTCTTTCACTTCATGCACCCTATGGTGACTGATCCCCTGTCGCATGGCAAGAGCCGTGCAAACCTGCGTGCTTACGGAACGTTCATTTTTTTTCAAACCGAGCAAATGCCCGAACAAAGATTTTTGTGACAAACCAAGCAGCAAAGGGCGTTTCAGCGCTTCAAAAACCTGAATATGCCGCAACAGGTCAAGATTATGTTCCAGAGTTTTTCCAAACCCGATGCCGAAATCTAAAATAATATTTTCTTCCGGTAAACCTTTTTGCACAAGAATATTCATTTTTTCTTCAAAAAAGGCGTACACATCTTTCACCACGTCGCCGTAACATGGTGTTTCCTGCATTGTCTGCGGCCTGCCCTTGCAGTGCATGAGCACATAAAGAGGCTTGTAATCCGCCACCACGTCAAGAAGTTCCTTTTCCCAGCTGAACGCTGAAATATCATTAATGATTTCAACGCCTTTTTCAAGCGCTTTTTCCGCCACCGAAGCCCGCCACGTATCCACGGAAACAAGCGGTTTTCTTCCAAAATCAAGCGGAACAATATCCGTCCGTATCATATCGGCTCCGCGGCATGAAACATATTCTTCCGCAGAAAACCCTTTTACGGCGGAAATGACAGGCGCAATACGCCGCCATTCTTCAAGGCTGTCCACATCTTCCGCGCCGGGACGGGAAGACGCGCCGCCGATATCCAAAATGCATGCCCCCTGCTCCCACAAAAGGCGGGCGTGTGCTGTCGCATGATCCGTTTTTTCATAACAACCGCCGTCATAAAAGGAATCCGGCGTTGTGTTCACAATGCCCCAAACATAAAAAGGGGCGGACATTAAAGCCTCACCCCTGAATTGCAGCGGATATTGCATTACATATCCTTGTCTTCTGATTTTTGGCTGCCGGCGTCCTGTTCGCCTGCCTGTTCGGCGCGTTCCGCCCGCCCTGCATTTTCAGAAGTTTCAGGATGCCGTATTTCCTTGCTTTCTTCTGACCATGCGAACGTATCGTTTTCGTCAGCTTTTTTTGTGCCGTCAAGCACGAACGGGTCGAGTTCCTTGCCGTCCATAATGCGCTTGATCTCTTCGCCCGTAATGGTTTCCCTTTCAAGAAGAGCCGCGGCGATGGCGTGCAGCTTATCCATATTTTCTTCAAGAATTTTACGGCAGCGCTCACGGGCTTCGTCAATGAAGAATTTTATTTCGGAATCGACAATCTGCGCTGTGGATTGGCTTACGGAATCGGTATGGGCCCATTCCCTGCCGAGGAAAACTTCGCCTCCGTTATCACCGATAGCCTGCGGACCGATCTTATCGCTCATGCCCCATTCGCAAACCATTTTCCGCGCCATTTTGGTAGCGCGCTCAATATCATTGCCCGCGCCTGTCGTTATGTCGTCCATAACCAGTTCTTCAGCCATACGGCCCGCCAAAAGCACAACCAAATTGTTGCGCAGATAATTTTTGGAATAACCGTGTCTGTCCTCTTCCGGAAGCTGCATGGTTACGCCAAGGGCGCGTCCCCTCGGAATAATGGAAACCTTATGCACGGGATCGGAACCGGGAAGGCAAACCGCCGCAAGAGCGTGCCCTGCCTCATGATACGCCGTGATACGCTTTTCCTCTTCGCTGAGAACAAGACTACGGCGTTCCTTACCCATCAGGACTTTATCTTTCGCATATTCAAAATCGGACATATTGAGCTGATTTTTATTTTTCTTGGCGGCTTGCAGGGCTGCCTCGTTGACAAGATTTTCAAGATCCGCACCTGAAAATCCGGGAGTGCCTTTGGCAAGCACTTCAATATCCACATCGTCCGCAATAGGCGTTTTCTTTGTGTGCACGGCTAAAATATGCTGGCGGCCTCTAAGGTCGGGGGTTGAAACAACCACTTGACGGTCAAAACGTCCGGGACGGAGAAGCGCGGGGTCAAGCACATCGGGGCGGTTCGTCGCCGCAATGAGAATGACGCCTTCATTGGATTCAAAACCGTCCATTTCCACAAGCATTTGGTTGAGGGTTTGCTCCCTTTCATCGTGTCCGCCGCCAAGACCGGCTCCTCTCTGACGGCCGACGGCGTCGATTTCGTCAATAAATATCAAACAGGGAGCATTTTTTTTGCCTTGCATGAAAAGGTCGCGCACACGGGAAGCTCCGACCCCGACAAACATTTCCACGAAATCAGAACCTGAAATGGAGAAAAACGGCACGCCCGCCTCACCGGCGACGGCACGGGCGAGCAAAGTCTTACCGGTTCCCGGAGGCCCTACCAAAAGCACGCCTTTGGGAATGCGCCCGCCAAGACGCGTGAATTTTTTCGGATTGGACAAAAATTCCACAACTTCGGAGAGTTCCTCTTTCGCCTCGTCAACGCCCGCCACATCGGCAAACGTCACCTTGGCTTGGTTCGCATCTATCATTCTTGCGCGGGAACGTCCGAAGCTCATCGCCTTTCCGCCGCCTCCCTGCATTTGACGCATAAAGAAAATCCATACGCCAATCAGCAAAATCATCGGAAACCAGGACATGAGCACGGAAACGAGCAAAGAAGGCTCTTCCGGAGCGACAGCGTCGATGCGCACGTTCTTATTCAACAAATGTTCCACAAGCCCCGGATCGTCGGGAGCGTATGTTGAAAGTTCCGCCCCGGCTTGGGTTCTGTATGTGATATTCCTGTCCTGAATTTTTACTTCCGCAACTTCCCCGCGATTGACGGAATTGAGAAATTCGCTGTAAGACATGGAATTTCCGGTCCCGTTGAAAGAGGGATTAAACATATTGAAAACCGTCATTGCGGCAATAACAATAACAACCCAAACTAAAAGATTTTTTGAAAAATTATTGTTCAAGATTCCTCCAAGGCTGATATATAACCTGTCAATAATTCGCCATATCATACAAACAGCGTTCATTCATATAAAATTAACCTATAACAGAACTTGCCCACACTTAGCAAGTTCTAACTTGGCATAAAATTATAATTATGATAAGACCGATTTTCACTTTGACAATCGCTTGTTTTTAAATTTATTATTTCCCATACGAAGCAGGTGCGCAATGACAAGACGACACAGTGAAGACATCAATTTTACGGAAATGCAAACCGGTCTGCAAAAAATGCAATATTATTCGCTTTGCGGACTGGGCAAGACCATTCATTTTTTAGGCATCAAAACAACCTATGCGCTGGCTGACGGATTCGCCTTTCTGGCATGGCACATTCTGCGTTCACGCCGTGAAAACACCATCGCCAGCATACGGGAACATTTAAAAACAACCCAAGACGAAGCAAGAAATCTCGCTTATAAAAGTTTTCAGTCCACATTCCGCTCTTTCACCGAAATTTTATTTACGGAAGATTTCGGATTGGAGCACAAGGGAACACATCTTTTCATAGAAAATGAAGGATTGTGGGAAAAATTGCGCTCCTGCCGGCGTCCCATAGTCGCTGCGACGGGGCATTACGGCTCCTGGGAACTTTTGGCGAGCCTTTTGGGACAGGTTTTTCAGCCTCCGCGCCCGCGCATGGTTGTTGTGAGAAAATACCCCAATCCTGCCGTGCACGCGTTCATATCAAAACAGCGCGAAGCGAGAGGGGCGAGCATGATAGGACACAGAGCCGTCGCAACATCGGTTTTGCGGGCGCTGCGAAAACACGGCATTGTCGCTTTCTTGGTTGACCACAAGACGAAAAACCATGAGGCATATACCCTGCCTTTTTTTGGCGACATGGCGAACGTCAATATGGGACCCGCCCTTTTGGCAGTACGCGCGGAAGCGCTCGTTCTGCCCATTTTTTTGGAACGCACGGACAAAGGCTTTCTTCTGCATTTGCAGGAACCGCTTGACACGAAGCTGTTATCAGGCACTACGGAAGAAAAAATCAAAGAAACAACGCTGTTTTATACCCGCGCAATGGAAAAACAAATCCGCAGCAACCCGGAGCAATGGTTTTGGATGCACAACCGCTGGAATAAGGACTGGAAATAAAATCCCAATCTGCCAAAATGACAGACAGAAAATTAATCCGCTCAGTTAAAAAGACTTGTGCGTATAACAAAAATTAAAAACCGAATTTCGGTTCTTCAATAAACAATCATGAATTTTCTTTTCAGCTTTCCGATTATTTCCTTTGGCATAAGCGTCAGGAAATTTGGCATGGTTGTTTTATTCATCAAACGTATGACAATCTTTATAGCACATATCCCTTTATGAAAAAAGATATGCGGCAATTCCGACGGTAATTTCAGTTGTTATCCGCTCTTTAGCGTATTTAGGCTTTTGAACTGTTTGCAGCGAAAATCAAAAAAACAGCCATAATAACACCAATATCTGACACAACCGCAAACAATAAAAGCAGCTCGTCACGGCAAATTGCAAAATCCCTCACCTAAACACCATGCACCCCACAAAGTTTTTTCCTTCAAAGAGCCCATAAACGAAGATACACTAAGTTTTAGGAGAATAGCAACCAATATATGGACATGGTCGGCACAAGCTGTTACTTCTATAGATTTTTCATTCCACCAGCTTAGCCGGTGTTTTTTTTGCCAAAGCGTACAAAAAAACTTTCGGGGGGCTTTCTGTCAGAAAAAACTTTCCATTTTATTTTTTAATGCCTTAAGAACTCTTGCTCCAGACCAATTGCCTTTTATTTTTTGCACAATCTTTTAAAAATGAATTGATAAGCGTTTGATACGGAATATCAAGATCTTCCGATAGGGATTTGAAATATTCCAAAACCTCATCGTCAAGCCGTATGGTGATGTTGCTTTTGTTTTTCCGTATATAAGGGTTTGGTCTTGGATTTAATTTGTCAATATCATATTCCTCTAACATATCTTTTTTCCTCCTTTTTGGTTGCTTTTCTTGCCGAAATGATACGAATTGTTTCATCCTCGTTTCTGTAACAATGACAAACAAGGCAAATTTTTGCAGTTTCACTCATTCCCAAAATCAAAAATCTTTCTTCATCATCGGAATATTCAGGGTCATCAAATAAAATAGCCTGTTCGTCAAAAAATACAGAACGTGCTTCAGTAAAGTCTATACCATGCTTTTTTCGGTTGATTTGATTTTTATTTTCATCCCAAACAAAATTCATATATGTTCCTTATTTTGTAATTACAATATAAATATATTTTCATCATAAGTCAAGATGTATTCAACCTTTTTTACTTCTCCCCATAGAATAAAGAGCACCGTCTTATAGTTAGTTTTTTTTTGCCAAAGCCCACAAAAAAAGCCCCTCGGATGAGGGGCTTCATATTTGCTGTCTTACGCGACAAATTCGAAATTAGAATTTGTAAACGAAAGTAAGAGCTGAACGGAAGATGTCGTCTTGTTCTTCTTGACCAAAATCAAGGTTTGATTGGTCAACAAAAACATAGCCGAGTTCCAAAGTTGCGGAGAAGTTTTTGTAGATTTGATACGTAGAATTGAAGTCAACTTCAATAGCGCTGTCATCTTCACTCCAATCCAAGAAGCTATGTTCTTCAGCTTTGACTTTCATTCCGTATTCATTTTTTTCAGATTCGTTAGTTCCTTTTACATAAACAACACGCGCGGTGTGGCTCAAGTTTTCAAGGAATGAGAAGTTAGCATATTCAGCAATGAGACCCCAAGTACCGAACGGAGTGTCTCCGGTCAAAGTATTGTAACCGTCGCAGCCGATGATGTTGTCGCCGAAGAGAATAGTGGAAGCAGAGAAACCGCCGTCCAAGAGAACGAAGCCGTTGTCATTGTTGGTGTCGTCATCACCGGTTGCATACCAACCACCCAAAGCGGCAACGCCGTTGCTGAATTTGTAAGAAGCTTTGGCTGCCACATAGAAGCCGTCGAAGCTGTCTTCTGAACCAGCAGGCATATCGTCATAGCTGACATTGCTGTACAACGCGTCAACAGCGAATACGAACGGGTCGAACATATTAAGTTCGGCGGAAGCGCCAACTACGAAAGAGTTAGCTTCATAAGGCAACATATTGGCAGGGGCATAACTCATTGCTGCGGTGTCTTTGTATGCGTACATAGCCCATGGAGCTACTTTGAAGCCGTCATAAGCGAATTCAGCATTGAGGATAACTGCGTCTGCATCGTCAGCACCAAATATAAGCTCTTTTTCACCATTTTTCAAGACCTCATATTTTTTAGCATTGGTTTCAGAATCTGTACGCAACCATGCAAGACCGAGGCTGATGTTTTCATTGATGTTACCGTTTACGCTAACAGCGTCTGCACGACCGTCAAGAACAGCGGAACCGAAAGCATAGGAAGGCGCTACAACTGCTTGGCGACCCATACGGACTTTAACGTCTGTGCTTGGGATTGTCCAGTCGATGTATGCTAAACGCATACGGAAATGGTCTTTGCTATCGTCGCCGAAGATTGAAGGGTCAGCAGTGAAATCGTTGCCATTGTTACCCCAGTTTGTGTGACGATATTGGAACAAGATGGTTGCGGAAAGATCTTCGCTGGCAACATAATCGAAACCGAAACGGATACGGGTGGCAGCGTTGAAGTTTTCTGAGTCATCAATACCTGCGTCAGTATAGGTGAATTCTTCAGCGAATTGCAATACCGGTTTGAATTCGCCAGCGGAAGCGGAACCTGCGAAAGCGGAAACTACGAGGCCTGCTGCCAAAACAAGTGTGGTAAGTTTTTTCATTCTATTTTCCTCACAGAATTTATGCCTAAAAGGCAAAAAAGTTCCGCAAATCCCGTAAAAAATGCATTCCGTATAAAATTAAGAGAATAAATAAAGCTTATTATGAGAAAAGTTTTTCATATATTTTCTTATTTCTTTTCTTTTACAAAAGTCATGTGCTATAAAAGTGCTATATATTCCTTAATTAATATCGTAGAATTTCACACGCGGATTTTTCACCATTTCATCATTTCAGCAGAGGAAACACCATGCACACGACAGCTATTTTTCCTAATCAATCCCCGCCGAAAGACGGCAGGCTCCATTCCGTAAAAGGATATACGGGTATAAAAATCCGTTTTTTGAGACAGAGCATTATTGCCAATGATTATTCCTATTACATTTACTACCGTGTCGGAGGCAGGCAAGGGAAACAGGTTTTGCAGAAAGTCGGCACCAAATCGCAAGGCATGACTCCGAAAAAAGCCTCGAAAATCAGACTGCGGAAAATTTTGGAGCATGAGCAATCCCTTCATGGCAGTTCCGTCAATGCCGTTAATCCCCGAACGTTTGAAAACGCGCCGACCCTTGCCGGAATTTGGCGGGAATATAAAGAGCAAAAACAGTCGCTCAGCTCGTTTGCTTCAATTAAACATTGTTATCAGTATTTGAAACCTTTTTACGCCAAAACGCCCCTTTCCCTTTCCACAAAGGAAATCAACATGTTCAGGCAGGAACTTGAAAATAAAACCACAAGACAGGGGAAAAAATTTGCCCCGCAGACTGTCGCCCATATTTTGAAACTGTTCAGAACGTTGGTAAATTTCGCCGTAAAAAACGGGCTTTGTACAAAAAATGATACACTGCACTTCAATATTCCGAAAGTGCAAAATACCGTGCAGGAGTTTTTAACGGAAAAACAGCTGAAACAATATGCTGACGCATTGCAGACAGAAGAAAATCCCCATGCGAAAACGTTTCTCATGATAGCCCTTTTTACCGGCATGCGTAAAAAAGCCATTTACAATCTCGCATGGCAGGATATAGATTTTTGCCGCAATATCATTTATTTGCAGGCGCAAAATGCCAAAAAACGGCAGGCGGATTTCATTCCCCTGCCTCTGCCTGTAAAGAAATTGCTGAAAATTTTGCCCAAACAAAGCGAATATCTTTTTTTGAACAGCTCGAAAAAGCCCTATGCGAATTATTTTCAAAAAGCGAAAGCGATAAAGGAAAAAATCGGCTTGCCTGAAAAATACCGCCCTTTTTACATGCTTCGCCACAACTTCGCAAGCCTTCTTGCGAACAGCGGTACAAATTTATATACGATACAGAAACTCCTCACCCATAACAGCCCCGTAACGACGCAGCGTTATGCCCATTTAAATGATAAAAACCTGCGGCAAAGTTCGGAATGTGTATCAAAAATTATACAAAAACATTTCGCAAAAAGGGAAAATGTGCTATAAAAGTGCTATACATATAAAATATTTTTTTAAAAAATGTTAAATAAAACATGGTATTTCAATAGGATAAGACAAGATGGAATATTTTTGGAAGAAAAGTAAAAAAAATTGAATTTAATTTGTAAAAAATACTTTACAAGGCAGGAAGAATTGTGTACAAAAAAGACATGACGTTCGGAAAAGTTAAATTTTTTGAACAGCAATTTTTCAAATTTGCCTTTTAGGCATAAATTCTGTGAGGAAAATAGAATGAAAAAACTTACCACACTTGTTTTGGCAGCAGGCCTCGTAGTTTCCGCTTTCGCTGGTTCCGCTTCCGCTGGCGAATTCAAACCTGTATTGCAATTCGCTGAAGAATTCACCTATGGTGACGCCGGCACAAACGACCAATTGGAAAACTTTGACGCCGCAACTCGTATCCGTTTCGGTTTCGACTATGTTGCTAGCGAAGATCTTTCCGCAACCATCTTGTTCCAATACGGCGGTTACCACTGGGGTACTTTCGAACCAAACAATGACGGCAGAGCAAATCTCAAAATGCGTTTGGCTTACATCGACTGGACTCTCCCAAGCACCGACGTTAAAGTTCGTATGGGTCGCCAAGCTGTTGTAGCTCCTTCTTACGCATTCGGTTCTCCTGTACTTGACAGCCGTGCGGACGCTATCAGCATCAACGGCAATGTTAACGAAAACATCAGCCTCGGTCTTGCATGGATGCGTGCTGACAGAAACACAAGAGATTATGCTGACTACGGCTTTGATACCACTTTTGATACCACTGACGCACTCATGCTTAACGCTGAATTTGCTTATGACGGCTTCAAAGTAGCTCCATGGGCTGTTTATGCACATAAACAACACGATGCAGAATCCGGTATCGCTCAATTCGCAAACATTGACGGTAAACAAGCTGACGCAGATCTTTACATCATCGGTGCTTCCGCCGAACTTAACATGTTCGATCCGTTCGTATTCGCTGTTGACGCATTGTACAACAACATCAAATACCACAACATGGCTCCTCTCGCAGAAGACAGCTACGACGCTTTCTATGTAGCAGCTAAAGCTTCTTACAAATTGAGCAACGGTGTTGCTAGCCTCGGCGGCTGGTACTCAACCGGTAACGACTGGGAAAACAATGACAACGGCTTTGTTGTTCTTGACGGCGGTTTCTCTGCTTCTTCCGTTTTGTTTGGCGGCAACATCGTTGGCGCAGACGACTACACCAACGTTTTGGGTTCAGACAGCCCATTCGGTACCTGGGGTGTTATTGCTGAATACGCAGGTTTCTCATTCCTTGAAAACTTGAGCCACACCGCACGCGTATTGTACATCGAAGGCACAAACGAAAACCAACCAAATGCTTATAACCCAGGATTTGGTGACAGCATTGAATTGACAGAAGATGACAGCGCTATCGAAATCGACTTCGATACCACCTACCAAATCTACAAAAACCTTTCCGCTACCTTGCAGCTCGGTTATGTATTCTTCGATCAATCCAACCTTGCTCCTCTTGCTGAAGAACAAGACGACATCTTCCGTTCAGCTCTTACTTTCGTTTACAAATTCTAATTTTGAATTTGTCGCGTAAGACAGCAAATATGAAGCCCCTCATCCGAGGGGCTTTTTTTGTGGGCAGGATGATAAAAAAACAATCGCGCAATACAATTATCCTTATGATACGATTTTAACACACTGCAAAAAACCATCCTTTTCCCGAAAACGCCGTTACCTTGTCAAGCTCATTGCCGTTATTACTGATAACATAACAGCTTATTCCAAAAAACAATGATTATTTCACTATAAAAGTTTATTAACTTGCATGGTAGTAAAAAGTAGTATATGCTGTTTCAAAACGGAGAATATTTATGCAGTCACAATCAATTGTCAATACCAGTATAAAAATACCTTGTGAATTACGTGAAAGAATCCAAAAATTAGCCGCTGTCCGCAATCAATCTTCTCATGCGTTCATGTTATCGGCATTGGAAAATCATGTCAGCCGTGAAGAAAAAAGAGAAGCGTGGCGGCAGGAAGGAATTAAAGCGTGGGAGGAATTTCAGCAAACAGGCTTGCATTTGACCAATCAGGAAGTTCTTGAATGGATAGATACAATTGTTCAGGGAAGAGAGGAGCCAATGCCTAAATGCCATATATAGTTTATTGGACGCCTCATGCGCTTGAAAATCTTGAACAATTATATTTATTTTTATCTGAAAAGAATAAGGATGCCGCAAGGACGGCATTAAAAATTATCCGAGAAAAAGCCCTGTTGCTGGAAAATTTTCCTAATGCAGGCAGGCCTTCTCTTGATTTGGAGCCGGAGCACAGAGAATTGCTTATCCCCTTTGGGGAAACAGGTTATGTAATGCTTTGTCAAATGGGAGACAATACTCTTCACATACTGGCGATAAAACATCAAAAAGAAGTAAATTATAAATAATATCATGGTATCATGAACAGTCTGCCAATTATGAACATGAGCGCATAAAATATCCAAAAACACATTTGACAGAATTTGACAGAAACAAAAAACACGGCTAAACTGCGAAAAATTTTTCCAATGAAAAGGATATGTTATGCGTGCAATGACAGACAGAAGAAGAGCGAAAATCGAAAAAGTATTAAGCCAAAGGCAAAAAGATTTAACCCTTGTGCTTGACAATATCCACGACCCGCACAATGTTTCCGCCATTTACCGAAGCTGTGACGCCTTCGGCGTGCACAAGGTGCATTTATATTATACGGACACGCCTTTTCCGCATTTGAGCGAAAAAACGTCCGCTTCCGCAAGAAAATGGGTTGACACGGTAAGGCACGGCAGTAAAGAAAGCCTTATCGGCGAACTGAAAAACACCGGTTATCAAATTCTTGCGACAAACTGCACGCCAACGGCGAAGCCCCTGCGCGAATATGATTTGACCATGCCTACCGCAATCATCATGGGCAACGAACATTCCGGCGTTTCCGAAGAACTTTTTCCCCTCGTGGACGGTGAAATTTACATTCCCATGTTCGGCATGATACAAAGCTTCAATGTTTCCGTCGCCGCCGCCCTTTTGCTCGGCGAGGCGAGCAGACAGCGCCAGCTGAAAGGCATGTACGATACCAAAACCTTTTCAGACGAAGAATACCAAGAACTTTTGGCGGACTGGCTCGAACGCTGATTTTATCAAACAGCGCCCGCTCTTCAATCCCGCCCGCCAAAAAGGACAAATTCTTTTAACAAAACATAATCCCTCGGCAAGCCGACGGAAAATCATATAAAAAAGACAGCACGCAGGCAAAACTAAAAGCACACCATGCGGGCATTAATGCATGCATTACATAATTTAATCTTGTCACATCGATATACAGCAACAAATAACGGAAAACAGCTGACAAACGCATTTTAAACAAGAAAATACATATGATTTTCCATTTTCTCATATTCGCAGCAGGGCTTGCCTCAGGCAGTTTTTACGCCTGTGGCATTGCGCGGTTTTGTGCAAAATCGCCGATTTTCACCAAAAGGTCGAAGTGCCCGAACTGCTGCGGGACTTTGAAATGGTATCAGCTGATACCGATTATCAGTTTTCTTATGCAAAAAGGGCATTGCTCCTTTTGCCGCGGCAAAATCTCTTTTTTTTATCCCTTTACGGAATTTCTTTTCGGAACGGCAAGCCTTTTAACCTATGTGAAATTCGGGCTTACTCCGGAATTTGTTTTTTACTGTTTCGCCGTGCACATCATTTTGATTGCAGGCATTATCGACTGCCGCCTGCTTATCATTCCCGATCTTCTTACGGTTTATTCCTTTCTTCTTTTTCTGCCTTTAGGATATTGGCTGACCTTTGTTTCACCGGAAAACATTCTATCTTCCTTTATCTGTTTTGCCGTGCTTTATCTCTGCCATGCCTATTTTCTTCATATAAGAAAACTGGAAGCCTTAGGACTCGGCGATGTGAAATTCGTCCTTTTCCTAGGGCTGTTCCTGCTGCCGCGCGAAATTCCCCTCTTTTTCATGATTGCTTCAGGTTCCGCCCTCTGTTACAGCATATTCTTTCATTTTAAATACAAAACCGACCTTCATACAACCAAAATTCCTTTCGGTCCCTTCTTGGGATTTGCGGCGCTTTTCATACTCTTCCTGTAATTCCGCCTTTTTCGCTTGACATATATATATATATTAGAGGTGGATTATAAACATATGATTATGTTTAAGAAGGCAGATATCAATAGTTCGCGCTATTGTTCCTGAAAATGCTCATTATTAATGATTATTTTCACAACCCCTTTCATAGGAGTGGTTTTATGGCAAACCTAGGGAAAAAAGTCTTAGTGTACAGCCTGTGTTCCATGTTGGCGTCACCTTTCATGGTGCTTCCGAGACAAGCCTATGCCAATACGCAAAATTACACGGTATTCAGCGGCGGCACGATTTACACCATGACGGAAAGCCTGAAAGAAGTTCAAAACAACGTCAAGCCCCACAAGGCGAAAGCCGTTGTCGTGGATAACAAAACAGGCAAAATCATAAAAGTTTTCAAAGAAAATGAAAACGCGGACATGTATACGAAAAACGCAAATTACAAACAAGTAAACCTCGGAACAAACGTCATGCTTCCGGGCTTTATCGACCCGCACGGGCACTTCCCCGCCGCACCCAATTACAGCGGCATCAGCTTGGCTCCGTCTCCCATCGGCGATGTTGACACCATAGAAGAAGTGCAGGCGCGTTTGCTTGAAAAAATCACGGAACGCGACTATGCAGGCAAAGGCATTAATTACGTAACCGCTTCCGACTATGACGACACATTGTTAGACGTTCAAAGGCACCCTTTGCATGAAGAACTCAACAAAGGCGAATTAGCCAAGTATATAATCAGGGCTTCCCACATTTCCGGTCACCTTATTTCAGTCAATACTGCAGCATTAAAACGTTTCTTTGACTCATCCTATTACAACAGCGATACATTTAAAAAGGCTATCCAATTAGATCCAGCCGACCAAGTGACAGCCGCCAAATTAATCAATAAAAACGGCAATGTGTTTTATCAAATTACCTACACTCCAAGCGGAGGCAGTTCCACGACAAAAGAACTGCCGGGTATCATAATGCGGGCGGATGCGGCACAGACATTGGCTACCGGACCCGATACCGTTGACACATATTTAAAATGCATGACAGGTACTTTCGTTGAAGCGGCGATGAGCTATGTGGCACAGCTTCCGGCGGATAAGGCATACGCACCGAAACAGGCTGAAATAATGGCGATGGCGTCAAAAGAATACGCTTCCCGCGGCGTGACAACCTCCATGCAGGGCGCCGCAGTTCTTCCCCAAGCCCTTCCGAATGCGCAGCAAGGTCTTTTGAACAACAAGCTGAAAATCAGAACCATTATCCAGCCGATGGTTTATAACGCGCTGGATCCTGAAATCAATCAAACAAGCTTGATGAACCATTTTGCTCTTGCATGGGAAAATATGATTTATGACAAATCCAAACCTGACGAACAACGCTCCATCGGCAACCCAAGCGTCAAATCTCCAAAAGCGGGTGACGATATTTCCGCATGGAATGGTGATATGAAGAACGCAGGTCCCGGTGAACTCGCCGCCCCAACAACATTAGCCAACCAAATTTACCAAAAGCAATTAAATAAAGAACTTCCTTTGGACAGGATTTTCCTCGGTTCTTGGAAAATGATTTATGACGGCTCCAACCAAGGGTATACCGGTTTCTTCGGACAAAAGGGATATTATCAGCTTCCCGACGGAAACGTGACCTATTTCCCTGTCGGCAGAACAACCAATCCTGACGGTTCCGTCACAATCAACAATCTTGGCATGGAATCCATAAACGACCCCAAAAACTTCGTCGAAGCCGGCAAACACTACGGAAACGAAGGTTGCTTCTTTATCAACAAAGCGCAGGATGTTTTCAAACTCGGCGAAATCACCTATAAGCGTTACCATGAAAAGGGACAAAGCATTCACTGCCATATGAACGGCAGCCGTGCAAGCAGCGACGGCGTGACGTTCATTGAAAAAGCCATTGCAAGCAATCCCGGCATTAAAGACGGCCGTCACACCGTCATCCACGCCCAAATGCAGGAATTGGTCGAAACACAACGTCTTTTGGGCAACTATGACCAATATCCCTTGAACAATCCCGCGAAGTTGCAGGATATTTGCACCGTATGGCAAGGCACCGCAGGAATGACATGGGAGAAAGCGGCACAGCAGGACCCAACGGAATATGGCGGTTACAACCCTGAAGAAGGGCGTTATAAGAAAGAGTTCTCCAAAGAAGCGGAACAGCTTCGCAAAGACCTTGGAAACGGTCAATTGATGAAAGAACAAAACTTCATCAGCTCCTACTTTGTCGATCATACCTATTACTGGGGACAACGCCACAGAGATATTTTCATGGGTCCCGGAAGCGCATACAACATGAGTCCTCTGGGCTGGGCTGTACAATTGGGACACCGCTGGACCATTCATAACGACACCCCTGTAACGCCGCAAAACCCATTGAAATCAATCACCATTGCAACAACACGCCTCTCTTCCGGCTATACCGCCGGCGGTGTGAAAGGTCCGCAGGAACCGATTTACCACCAAGGCGCGGGCAAGGACATCACAGCAACAAAGAAATTCTATCCGACCAAGATTGATGAGCTGAACAAAGGCGAACAACGCGACTATGTGTACTTCGACCAACGCATCACCGTATTGCAGGCATTGCACGCATTAACCGTGAACTCCGCTTGGGAAACCAAACAGCTTGAAAACAAGCTCGGTCAAATCAGGGAAGGCTTCTATGCCGACTTCGTCATTCTCGCCCAAGACCCGTTCCAGCTTGAAAAGCAAGGCGAAGCAGGATTATTGCAAATTGCCGATATTCCGGTTGTAGCAACAATAGTCGGCGGTGAAACCGTATTCGGCGTATTGCCCGGAACAGAAGCCGGTAACTTTGTTTCCAACCTTGAATCCAGCTTCTTCAACCAATCCGCTCTTACCAACATAAGTGAAAATCCGGATACGTTCCCGAACGCCTCCTATATTCCGGAAAATACTCTCATGGAAGCCGCAAAGAACTACGGCAAGGCATATCTCGGCAGTGTCCAGTTCCATGCCGATATTGATACAACCAACAGCAACACGGCAGTATTATCCGCGCAAATCATGGGTAACGGCGACCCGGTTGAAACGGTCCGGCTCCATAAGTACATCAACAACGCCGACATCAGACCGTTCACCTTTACCGGCTCCGTCAATGCGGACGATATAGACAGTCACGCGGAACAATACTGGATCACGGACAGAACTCTTGAAAAGCCTCTTGCGGCAGGCAGTGTTCTTGAAGTGGGCAAGGCGTACTATATCCACTTCGCCATTGAAAACGATTCCGAGTTCGACCTTGACAAGGACTCCGCAAAGGTACAGGACCCCGTTATCGTAACGGCGGATTCATTCCCTAAGGTTCCCACCGCTCCTTATGCCGGACATGGCGGAGGCGGGGGCTGCACCATAGGCACGACAGCCCAATACGACTTGGCTCTTGTCATCTTGGCGGCACTCGGTCTTTTGGCGATACGCATTTACAGAAAGCGTGACAACGCATAATCAACCCTATGACGCTTCGGGCTTTTCTCTGGGGGAAAGCCCGAAGTTTTCACGGAAAAACAAATAAAAGGAAAATATTCACAAAACTATCCGGTCTTATATATATCCATATATAAAAAATGAACAATCACGAAATATCGGTCCATAAACCGAAAAAAGGAGAAAACACCATGCCGGTTAACTTCCGGCAAGCAAAACTATGATTTTTTATTTATAAAATTCAAATAATTACGCAGCATTAAAAGCATGCTTCGCAATGTTTGCCATATCCTGCCATATTTTTTTCAAAATTATGCATTGACTATATATATATATATAGGTTATTGCTATTCCTAATCATATATGAAAATTATGATTGTAAAGAGGCAGATATCAATAGCACGCGCTATTGTTTTTGAAAATTTTCATTATTAATGATTATTTTCACAACCCCTTTCACAGGAGTAGCTTTATGGCAAACCTAGGAAAAAAAGTCCTGGTGTACGGTTTGTGTTCCATGTTGGCGTCACCTTTCATGGTGCTTCCGAGACAAGCCTACGCCAACACGCAGAACTTAACCGTTTACAGCGGCGGAACTATCTATACCATGACGGAAAGTCTGAAAGAAGTTCAAAACAATGTTAAGCCCCACAAGGCGAAAGCCGTTGTCGTGGATAACAAAACAGGCAAAATCATAAAAGTTTTCAAAGAAAATGAAAACGCGGACATGTATACGAAAAACGCAAATTACAAACAAGTAAACCTCGGAACAAACGTCATGCTTCCGGGCTTCATCGACCCGCACGGGCACTTCCCGACCGCATCATCCGGTTTGACCAGCATCGACTTGAACCCTTCTCCCATCGGCGATCCGGGTGTCAATACATTGGCACAGCTGCAAGACAAACTCATCCAAACCGCAAAAGAAAACCCTGATATGTACCAATACGGAATTTCCGGTTCAGGATACGACGACACCTTGCTTGACATCAAACGCCACCCGACCCATGAAGAACTTTCAGTACGTGAACTGGGACAAAAACCTGTAAAAATCGGTCACAGTTCCGGGCACATGTCCGTTGTGAACACCGTGGCGTTAAAACAACTTTTCAACGACACATATATTAAAGGTACATTAACAACGACGTTAAAAAACCAAGGTGTCCTGACAAGCGCTCAAAGCGTGGCTTCCGCGCAGCTTATCAAATCCGGTACGGAAATCCAATACGAAATAACTCTTAACGACGGTACCAAGAAAACGCTTCCCGGCATTCAAATGCGCAAGGACGACGGAAAAGCCAGCTTCCCGATTGCTGACGCAGACACTGCCGTAAACTACATGACCGGGCTTCTTCAGGAAAGTTCTGCCGAATTTGTTGCCGTCACCTCCATTCCTGCGGCAAAGGACCAATGGATTCCATATGCCGCCAAGGATTATATTTCCCGCGGCGTAACCAGCGCCAATGACGGCGGAACGCTTGCTTTCGGTCTGGCTCTTGACGACGCGCAAAAAGCGCTCGCCACAAACGCCCTGCCATTGCGTATGGTAATCCAGCCCCGTATCTATCTGAACTTCGGTGTCAATATTAACGAACACACCCTTCAAAACCATTTCACCCTGGGCTGGACAGGCATGAATTATACCGCAGCCGATGAAAAAGACAGAACCATCGGTTCCCCGTCCGCCAATTCCCCGCAAACAGGTGACGACATCACAACCTGGTACGGCGCTTTCGTACCGACTCCTCCCGGATTTACCGGAACGCCGGCTACGGAACAAAACCATGGAAAACCGGGTTCCGAAGCGGCTGACACGACGTACGCAAACCAGTTATACAAAAAGTTTCAAGCCGACCCGGTAGGCTACAAAGACCGCATCATGCTCGGCACCTGGAAATACAATTATGACGGTTCCATTCAAGGCTACACCGGTTATTTGGCACAGCAAGGCTATTACACAAAACCTGCAGATCTGACGCCTTTCAACCCTGCCGGACGTACGGGCGATGAAGCTGCCGGCACGGGCGAATACGTGGTAGGCGGCAAACCAAGCGTTACCGACCCTAAATATTTCTGCGTCGGCGGAGCCCACTACGGCAATGAAAAATCACTCGGCAACGGCACATACGACTCCGTACAAAACGCCATTACCCAATACCACCTGCAAAACCAAGGCGTATCCCTGCACCTGAACGGCAGCTGGGCTAACGACGACGTTATCAACTTCGTGGAACAAGCCGCTTTTGAAGCTAAAAAACAAGGCAAAAACATCACCGACACCCGTCACACGGTTATCCACGCCCAAATGCAGGATTTGCAGCACATCCAGCGCATTATGGGCAACTATGACCAATTCCCGATCGACACGCCGAGAAACGTAAAGAAATTCACAAACGTCTGGACCGGCGTAAACGCCATGACATGGCAAAAAGGCGCTCAACAAGCCAATTCAGTCAATGACTACAATCCGGAAGAAGGCAGCTACCTTGACCAATTCGCAACCGGCAAAGGCAATACGGGGCAAGACCTCAGAACCGCTTTGGGCGGAGCCGGAGAACAAAACCTCATCCGCCAGCAAAACATGATCAGCTCTTACTTTGTCGACCATACGTATTACTGGGGCGAACGCCACAGAGATATTTTCATGGGTCCGGGACGCGCATACAACATGAGCCCTATGGGCTGGGCGGTAAAACTCGGTCACCGTTACACCTTCCATAACGATACCCCAGTAACGCCTCAAAACCCGTTGAAATCAATCTCAGTCGCCACAACCCGCCTTTCTTCAGGATACCAAGCCGGCGGCATAAAAGCTCAGCAGCAGCCGATTTACGGCACTGCCGGCATTAAGGAAATCGGACAAACCAAAAAGTACTATCCGACAGTTGAAGACGCAAACAGCGGCGATACTTCAAAAATGGTTGAATTCCATGACTTCGACCAACGCATCACCGTATTGCAGGCTTTGCATGCCGTTACTGTGAACTCCGCATTCTCAAGCAAAATCGAAGACCGTTTCGGTTCAATCAAAGAAGGCAACTGGGCTGACTTCGTCATTCTCGCACAAGATCCATTTGAACTTGAAAAACAAGGCACAACAGGATTGTTGGCAATCGCGGACATTCCCGTTGTCACCACCATTGTGGGCAACAATGCCGTATTCGGTTTCTTGCCCGGAACAACGGAAGGCAACTTCGTAAGCTATCTTGAAGGCAGTTTCTTCGACGCCAGCCTTGCAGGTTCCACTATCCAAACAATCAGCGAAAATGCGGACGACTTTACGGACCCGGCTTCCTTTGTGCCGGAAGCAACTCTTGCCGAAGCCGGAAAATCACTCGGCAAGGCATATCTTGGCAATGTCCAGTTCACCTCCAAGATTGACGGAACCAAGACCGTAGCCATATATTCCGCACAAATCATGGGTAACGGCGATCCTGTCAGCACCGTGAAACTCCATAAGTTCATCACGCCTGCGAATATCAAGCCATTTACCCTTGTCGGAGCCGATTTCGACAAAACCCAAGTGCAGACCTATGCAGGAAAGTTCTGGATTACCAGCAAAAAGCTTGACACCGTCCTTACGGAAAACGACAAGCTTGAAATCGGCAATGCATACTACATCCACTTCGCAATTGAAGACGATTCCGAATTCGACCTTGATAAAACCAATAAAATAATACAAGACCCTGTCATCGTAACCGCGGATTCACTTCCTAAGGCTCCTACCGCTCCTTATGCCGGACATGGCGGAGGCGGGGGCTGCACCATAGGAACAAGCGCGCAATACGACTTGGCTCTTGTCATCTTGGCGGCATTCGGTCTTTTGGCAATACGCATTTACAGAAAGCGTGACAACGCATAATCAACCCTATAACGCTTCGGGCTTTTCCCTAGGGAAAGGCCCGAGGTTTTCACAGAAAAAAAGATATGCCGACTTTCATTTACAAAGCAGTTGATCAAAAAGGAAAAAACCACAAAGGTTCCATTGATTCCGACACGGAAAAATCGGCTATTTTCGCGTTAAAAGCCCAAGGGCTCATTCCTCTTTCCATATCCCTGACCAGCAAAAAAATTTCTGAAAATCAAAAACAGTCCCATACGGGGACTTCTTCTTTTAATGAAAATTCCGGACCCAAAAATATCATTGAAAAATTACAAAGCATACATATCGGTCCGCAAAACGTTTCCTCCTCCAATATCGCGGCAGTCATCAGACAGCTGGCAACCCTCATAAAAGCCGGTTTGCCCGTTGACAAGGCATTAAAATACCTTGGGGAACAATGCGCCAATGAACAGCTCAGGCAATGCCTGTCCCAAATAAAAGACAATATCCGCACAGGAAAATCACTGGCTGACAGCATGGCGGAATTTCCGCAGTTCTTTTCCCAAACCTTTGTCACGATGATTCGCGCCGGTGAGGAAGCCGGCACCCTGGAACTTGTCATAGAACGATATGCGGACCACATGGAACAGCAAGTCGCCCTGAAACGGAAAATCCAATCCGCCTTGGCATATCCTGTTTTCATGCTTTTTGTCGGAACAGCCATCATCATTTTCCTGCTTGTTTACGTTATTCCGCAAGTTACCGGCATTTTTGCCGATATGGGAAAAATCCTCCCCCTGCCCACAAGAATTTTATTGGGCATAAGCCAATTCGTCCGAAGCTTTTGGTGGATCATCGCGCTTCTTGCCACCGGTTTCGCTTTTCTTTTTTACCGCTTTAAAAAATCGCGCAGGGGAAAACTCCTTTGGCACGGTCTGCTGCTCAAACTGCCCCTTGTCGCTGAAACATACAGATATGTTTTGGTGAGCCAGCTCACAAGAACGCTTGGCATGCTCCTGAAAAACGGCGTCACGCTTTTAAAAGCCCTGAAAATAGTCCATTCCATTACGGATAACGTCATTATGACCCGCTCCGTTCAGAATATGATTGACGGCGTGCAGGAAGGGCATGATATTTCCGCTTATATGAACGAGGAAAAACTGTTTCCGGGCATTGCGCGGAACATGGTGGCGGCAGGTGAAAAAAGCGGAAATTTAAGCGATATGCTCCTGTGGGTGGCTGACGATTGCGAAAACGCCGTTGCAAACAAAATTCAAATTCTCACGTCTCTTTTGGAACCGATCATGATACTCATACTGGGCGGTTTTGTCGGCTTTGTCGTTATCGCAATCATGCTTCCGATTTTTGAAATGAGCAGTCTGGCGGGATAGTATGAAAATATTTCAAACCAAAACCTTTCTCTTTTGCATTTGTTTTCTTTCCGCCTGGTTTGCCGCCTCCATCACCATGGACCTGCGGGAGGCGCCCATTCGTTTTTCCGGCATAAAACAAAATGCGGCGGTGCAAAATACGGGCGGTTCCCCTAAACAATATCAAAAAATTTTACAAGCCAACCTCTTCCGCGGGCTTGTTTACTCTCCAAATCAGCAGCAGGCGCTTCACAGCCAAACAGCAAGGAAACATACGAGCGACGGTTCCATTCCCGTTAGTTCACTGCCATTAATTCTGACCGGCACGATAATTTTAAACGACAGCTCGGAAAACAAGGCGATTATCGCTAACGGAAAAGAACAGAAACTGTATACCGTGAACCAAACCGTCAGCGATTGGAAAATTGTGGAAATCAACCGCGAAGAAGTCATCATCGCCCAAAACGCCAAAAAGGAAAAACTCGTCCTCAGAAAAGAAAATACGGTAATACAGGCGGACTTCACCTATCCGCTTTCCAAAGACGAATTGACGGACTTTTTCAGCGATATTCCAAGCGTGCTCCAGCACGTTCAAATTCTCCCGTACAATAAAAACAATATCCAGGGATTGCAGATAATCAGCATAAATCCGGGCACGTATTTCGACAAGTTCCGCCTCCTGCCGCAAGACGTCCTGCTGCAAGCCGATGATACGGCGATACGCTCATACAACGACATCGCCCGGCTGGCGGAGGTGATCCGGAACGATACATTCACCATAACCCTTTTAAGAAACAACAAAAAACTCGTGATACAATATTCTCTCACATAGGAACGAAACATGAAACATCTTAAAACCATTGTTCTTGTATGCCTTGCGCTGTTTCTGCCCGCAAACGGCACTTTTGCGAATGAAGAAAATCCGGCGCACCTTTCTGCGGAAAAAACAATAAAATTCGATTTCCAAGATGTGGATATACACCAGTTTATCCGTTATGTAAGTGAAATGACGGGATATAATATCGTCACGACCCCGAATGTGAAAGGAAACATCACCATTTACTCCCCGGTGGAAATAAACACCGCGCAAGCCTTTGAAACCTTTATCGCCATTATGAGGATACACGGGTTCGCCGTGCAAAAAACCGGAGGCGTGTATTCGGTCATTCCTTTCAAAGACGGCATACAGCAAGGCGAAACAACGGTCGGCATTGAAAATTCCCGTTCCCCCCAAAGTATCGAGACAAGAATCATTCCGCTGAAAAAAGCCATGGCTTCGGAACTTTCCAAAATCCTGCCTGCGATTCTGGCAAAAGATTATTATATCACGTCCTATGCCGGAGCCAACACCTTGGCCATCACCGCGCCGAAATCTGCCATGGAAACAGCCCTCGCCTTTATTGAACAAGTCGAAAACAGCACCAATAACGGAAAAACGGCAATCATAAAATTAAAGCACGGCAACGCAAAAACCCTTGCGGCGCCTATCGCCACCATGCTGAAAAGCAGGGATGAGGAAATGTCCAAACGGGGCGGAATCAGTATCAGCATGGTACAGCCGGACGACAGGACAAACAGCCTTTTGGTTTTCGGCGATGATGAAACAATCGAAACCGTTCGGGAAATAATTGCGGAAGTCGACATTCCGACCCCGAAAGGCAAAGGCGACATCCACCATGTCCGCCTTGCGAACGGAAAAGCCGAAGATATTGCGGAAGTCCTCAATACCCTGCTTGAACGGCAGATCGCTTCGACAAACGCGGAAGAAGAAAAGGACATCGTGCTTTCAAAGGACGTCAAGGTCGTTCCCGACAAATCGACAAACAGCCTTGTCATCACCGCCCGCTCTGATGAATTTGACGCCCTGCTTGAAATAATCAGGAAACTGGATATTGAAAGACAGCAGGTTTTCATCGAAGCCCTTATCATGGAAGTCAACAGCGAAGCGAGCGCCGCTTTCGGCGTCAACTGGACCTTAGGCACGGATTCGGGCGATGTGGGCATTGTGGGCGGTGTTAATCTAAACGGCGGAACAATCAATTTAAATTCAAACAGAACCGCCACGCTTCCTTCCGGTATCAGCCTCGGCGCTATTTTGAACGAAGCGTTTTCCATCGGCGGAACGGCATACAACGTCCAGTCGATTTTGAACATGTCCAAAGGCAATACCGATATTGACGTGCTTGCCACGCCGCAGCTGCTCACCCTCGATAACGAGGAAGCCTCCTTTGAAGTGGTGGACAACATTCCCTACACAAAAGAATCCACGGCAAGCAACGAGGCGACGTTTACCACGCAAACCATGGATTATAAGGATGTCGGGGTGAAATTGAAAATCGTTCCCAGAATTAACGACAACGGGGCGCTGAGGCTGGAAGTCGAACAGGAAACAAGCAGGGTGACGCAGGGACTGATCACCTTGTCCAACGGCGATCAGATTGTCGCCCCGACAACAAGAAAACGGCTCATCAAATCGACCATTTTGCTGAAAGACGGACAAACCGCCGTCATAGGCGGCTTGCTTGACGACAATTCCAGCAACCAGCAGACGGAAGTTCCGGGATTTTCAAAAATCCCCGTACTGGGCTGGCTTTTCAAATCAAGACAAAAAGAAAAAAGCCAAACCAATCTTTTTGTTTTCATCACGCCTAAAATCATCAGAAGTTTTGAAGAATCAGAAACCCTCACCGCCCAGAAACAGCTCATACTCCACCAAACGAGCATAGGCAAAGACGGACTCGGGTTGCCCATTATCAGCAAACCGAAGCTTCTTCCTCCGCTCATGGTTCGATAAGGAAGCCCCCATGCCTATGAATTATGATGATTTTTTATTGGGTAAAGAAGAAAAAGAGCTTTTTTCCCGGCAGGCGCAGAGAGAAAACGTCCCTCTCGCGAACGTGCTGTACGCTGAAAACCGCATAACCGAAACGCAATACCTTTCTTTGCTTTCGCAGGAATTCGGAATCAGCCATGTGCCGGATATGAAAAATCTCATAAATCAGGAACATTCCCCATGGTCTGCTAATTTTGAGGAAATATGCCTTTTTTCAATCCAATGGTTAAGAAAAAATATTGTAATTCCGCTCTATTACAACAATATTCCCGTACTTGGGATTTGTAACATACAATCATGGTCCATAAAACAGGAACTTGAATTTTTATTGCAGAAACAATTCATTTTTCCGGTTTTGCTGGAAAAAGAAAGCGTCCAGTATCTCATCAATTTGGCTTTCAACTCCGTAAGCCAAGAAAATTCCGAAGAACTGCTTCAGCAGTCGGAAAACAAATCCGTTGATTTCGACGATGACACGATTGACGATGTTCTTGACGACAGCAACGAAACCCCGTTCATCCGCTTCGTCAACCATGTTCTTGCGCAGGCGATAAGGCTCGGCGCAAGCGATATCCATATTGAGCCGTATCGGGAGGAGTCGCGTATCCGCTTTCGCTTGGACGGGGTCTTGTACGATAAAAACAAATTGGAAAAATCCCACCATGCCGCGGTCGTTTCCCGTATCAAGGTCATGGCGAAACTGAATATCGCGGAAAAAAGGCTTCCTCAGGACGGAAGAATAACCATAGCCTTAGGGGACAGGGAGGTCGGACTGCGTGTTTCAACCCTGCCCACTTCTTTCGGCGAAAGGGTTGTGCTGCGTTTGCTTGAAAAATCCGAAAGGATACTCTCTTTGAACGAACTGGGGCTCACCCCCTCCTGCTTTGCCGTGATGAAAGAATTTATCAGCATGCCCAACGGAATTATTCTGGTCACAGGTCCGACCGGCAGCGGAAAAACGACAACCCTTTATGCCGCCTTGCAGGAAATAGCCTCTCCCAGCAGGAATATCCTCACCATCGAAGACCCGGTGGAATATGAGCTTGACGGTATCGGGCAGGTCCAAGTCAACACAAAAATCGGGCTGACTTTCGCCAACGGGTTAAGAACCTTGGTGCGCCAAGACCCCGACGTCATCCTCATCGGTGAAATCCGCGATCAGGAAACCGCCTCCATAGCCGTGCAGTCCGCCCTTACCGGACACCTTGTTTTTTCAACCCTGCACACGAACGACGCCCCAAGCGCCATTACCCGCCTGCTTGATATGGATGTGGAATCGTTTTTATTGAGCTCGGTATTGCGGGGAGTCATTGCGCAAAGACTAGTCCGTGTGCTTTGCCCGCATTGCAAAACAGCCTATTCACCGAATAAAGACGAAATGCTGAAACTCGGCAGGGCGGCGGAACATATGCAAAACAATACCCTCTATAAACCGCAGGGCTGTCCGGAATGCATGAATACCGGATACAAAGGAAGAATTGCGATTTATGAGATGATGCCTATTCATGAAAAAATGAAAAAATTGATCGTGGACAAAACCGATTCCGCAACAATCAGGCAATTTGCGGAAGAAAACGGAATGTACAGCCTTTATCTTGACGGAATGATCAAAGTAGCCCAAGGAATAACTTCCCTGACGGAACTGACAAGAGTAATCAATGCGTAACTTTTTTTCTTCTTTTTTCAGCAAAATTGAAACATGGCGAAAACCGCTTCTGTTCTCGGTCCATGCCGAATTTTTCAAACGGCTCTTTTTCGCTTTCTTTTTATTTCTCATCTGCTATCTTTGCATTTTCGCCGTTCTTTCCATGAAAAAGAATGCGGAAATGAAATTTCGGCATTTCTTATCCGTATTGGAAGAAAACAATGTCAATATCGTCAACCCGCAAATCAGCCTCATCATGCCCGCTTTAAAATTCGACGCGCTCAGCCATGCGGCTTATCCGGATATTGTGATTGAACAGGGAAAATTGGAATTATCGCTTTGGAACAAGGAAATAAACCTCACCGGCGCTTTGGCTAAAGGAAAAATCACGGCAGCCGTCACATCGGACGCATTGTTTTCTCCCAAGCAAATAACCGCGCGGGCGACATTTGAAAACATCGATTTAAAAGACATGAAAAATTCATTTCCGCTGCAAACACTGATAGGCGTCAATTCCGGCACAGCCAATTTCAACGCTTACGCAGCCTTTCAGCTGCAAAATTCAAAACCCGATCTTTTCTCCATGGACGCAGCCTGCAAAGGAAACGTGACAAATGCCGATGTCATCAACCATATTCCTATCCTGAACCGTTCAGACATTGCAAACGGAAATCTGTCCGTGGATTTGCGGCTGAACAAAAGCAAACTCGATTATTGCGATATCTCTTTCAAGTCCGACATAATATCGGCGGAAGTGAACGGCACCGCGGATCTTGATTACCATAATCTCCGCCAATCGGCATTAAATTTCAACGCCGTTGTCAAAATCGATAAGAATGATATCAATCAGGAACTGACCCCAAAAAACACGCGAAGATCAATTCTTGAAAAAAACGAAGTCAGAATGAAAATCACCGGCTCCCCCAATTCTCCGAACGTCAATGTCTTATAACGGATTTAACTGGATATGTTATGAATAAGCTCTATATCGTCCTTATTGAAAAATCAGCGCATTGGCATGTTTCCGTCTGGAAAAAAAACTTTTTCCTGCCCTTTTTGCTTGCTGAAAAAAAATACGCCAAAACAAATCCCGAAGAGCTGACAGCCGCAATTGCTGACGACCTGAAAAGCAGCTGCCCGCAATCCATAAAAAACAGCGTATGGCATATTTGCCTCGACCCTAAAAACGTCATCGTCAAAGAATGGAAATTTCCTTTTTCCTCGCCCGCAAAAATAAAAAAAGCCATCGGCATAATGCTTGATGTCGAAATGCCGCAGGCAAACCTGTTCACCCATACCGCAATCATCGGCAAAAAAGAAAAAAACGATACGGAAACAACAGCATACACGCTCTCTTGCCTAACGTCTTTTTTAACATCATGGTATTTATTGACGGACCGATACGGCGCCGCGCAAACCAAAATAACCTTTTTGCCTTTCCCTTATCTCTTAGGACAAAACCATGCGGAAGAAAAAAACTATCTGGCTCTTTACGATGAAACGTTCTTTTCCATTTGCCGTAAAAAAAATCAAATAAAAAAACTCTATTATATTCAACTGCTTAAAAATGAACAAAACGGCAAATATTTCAATGCCGCCATGAACTTCATTTTGCCCCATGCGGAACATGCGGAATTTGTCATCATCAGCGAAAACAAACGGGAATTGAAAGAATACCTCGACAAAGAAATAAATTATGCTCCGTACATCGCAATTCCCAAATTGCAAGCCCTCTCGGATATATTGAAAAAATGCGCGTTTTTTAAGAAAAAATCACCGTTCAAGCATGCGGTTTACAGCACTGAAAACATTGTCGCCCATAATATCCTTCTGTCTTTCGGCTCGGCTTCATTATTTTTCACCCATAAAAACAAAACAAATTCACCGGAAAAAACAAATGAAAACTCGCAGCTGGAAAAACTGCTCAACCCGAATTTCATTCCTTGTTATCTTATTGTGTTTTGTCTTGTCTTGGGATTAAGCTCCCTCAGCCTCAAGCTGACAGCTCTTAAAAATGAAAATGAGAGCTATTTAACGGAAATTCAAAACAGTTATAAAAAAGCGGTTCCGGACGCCCCCTCTTTTTCCAATTTCAAGCAGTTGAAAAGCGTGCTTTTAAACAGAATAGCTCCGGAATCAGCCGCGCATTCCCAAAATACGCCTTTAGCCGTTTTGGACCGCCTAAGCGAACGTTTGCCGGATAAGGAAAAAATCATCCTGACAAATTTCAATATGAACAAAAATATTGTTTCAATCAATGCAAGCACCATAAATTACGAAGAGCTGGATAACATAACAAACGCGTTGAAAGCGGATTCCGATATTTCAAACGTGAAAGTCACAAACGCATCCATCATCAAAGGTCAAAACAAATTCAGCATCAATTTTGAAATCACCTTCAATGTGGAGGATACCATATGAGCAAGCTCAAGTATATGCTTATGCTGACGGCGGCAGGCTTTCTTCTTTGTTTCATATATCTTCACACGCAGATAAACAAAGCCGAACACCAATTACAAACAACGAAAAACAATTACGCCGAACTGAAAAGCCTTATCGCGCAGATTCCTTCCGAACAGCCGCAGGCGAAATCCCTGTCAACGTCCCTGTTTTACCGCCTCAATGAAATATCGGAACAATTAAACATGGCACAGCAAATAGAATCCGTAAATCCTTCTCCCCGCACTGAAAATTACAGTGAAAAATTGGAAATCCGCCTCTCGAACCTTTACCTGGACCAATGCGTCGCATGGCTGAACCTATGGCAGGCGTATCCTGACATACAAATCGAACAATTATCAATGCAAAAAAATAACGACAACTTTTTTTCATTGTCCATGGGCATTATCCGTTATGAATGAAAACAGCGCTTTCACCCTGTTAGAAGTATTGATTTCATTGTCGATACTCAGCATTGTCGCCGTCATTTCCGTTCAGCAAATTGGACGGCAGCAAGAAAGCATAGCGTTTAATCTCTGGCAGGATGCCGTCATTTATAAGGAAAGGGAAATTTTAACCAATATCATCCAATCCAAGAATTATGAACAATCGGGAACGCTCGCTCCTGAAAATCCGAAAATTTCATGGAAATCCGAAATAAAAACAATTGACGGGCAATATCAGCTCAAAATACTTTCAGTCAATTTTAAAAATGAAAATTCCAAAAACGGTCAAAGTGTCACCATGGAGTACATATTACCATGAACAATAACGGATTTACGCTGATAGAACTCTTAATAGCCATGAGCCTGACCTCGGTCATAGGCATGGTTCTTTTTTCAACATACGATATGGTGATGCAGTTCGGCACTGAAAGCAAAAAAATTGTTTTTCAAAAAGAGCAGGAACGCTTGTTTTCAACAATATTGGATAATGATTTCGCAAATATTTCCATTGTTCACAACAAACCTATACCTGTGTTTCTTACTCCCCAGGAACATTCCGCACGGTTCAAACAATTCGCCGGCGCAGAAAAAAACACTTCCGGTTCCGACATATTGGTCATTTCATTGCAGACAACGTTCCAAATACATGGCGGCGCACCCAAAAACGCGCTTCCTCCCGCATATGCCGTGGAATATTATTTACGAAAATCCCGGCAAAACACGTATGTTTTAATACGCAGGGAACGTCCGTTCGCCGGTATCGATACGGATTTTCGGACGACGGAGCTGCTTTTGGACAAAAACATCAAAGAAATAGACATCCAAGCGTTATGGAACGAACAATATTATTCAAACTGGTCCGAAAAAACCACAGCCGATAAGAATTTTTATCCCCAAGCGTTTAAATTTACCATTTCATATTCCGACAGAAAAAACTTCACGTTTATCGTTCCGGTTCCGGCAAAAGAAAGAGATAGCCGATGAAAAACAATCAAGGGACTGTTCTGATTATAGTTTTAATTATTCTTACCGGGCTTGCGGCAATCGCGTCCAGGCTTTCTCAATTCGTATTGTACGACCATGCCCTTGCAAATTTAAACAAAAGAACAATACAAAGCAAAATTTTTGCGGAATCGGGCGAAAATCTCGCAGTCAAACTCTTGCGGAACAATTTGTCAGCAACATCAGCCGCCCGAAAACATACGCTTGAAGAATTGACGCTTATTTGGCAAGCAATCATGGATTCTTTTAAAAGCGAAGATTTTTCCATACAAATTGTCGATGAAAATTCTTTTTTCCCTATCAACAATATTTTTTCGTCAACGGACGATACGCGCAAGAGAGCTTTATATCATCAGCAAATCCTTAAAAATATTCTGGTGAACCTTATGAAACAAAACGGTTATGCCGGAACAGAAGAAAACGCATATGAAATGGCGGATGAAATGCTCAATTCCATGCTGATATGGGGAGGACAGATCGCTCCTGATGCGGAGGAATTAAAAAAATACCTCGCTCTTCCCGTCCGGTGTTTTCCGCCCGAAAGACCGTTTGAAAATCCCCAAGAATTAAATTTGATAGCATGGCCGCAAACTATCGATCAAACATTGATACATAATATCATAAACGGAACAGACAACGGCAAAGGATTAATCGACATCGTCAGCGTTTGGAGCAGCGGTCCCATGAATATCGTTTTTTTAGAGCCGGTTGTCGTCCGAAGCCTTTATGACGGACAAAATCAAGCCGGCGATTTTTTACAGCAAATACTTTTAAAAAGAACTTCAAAAGAAAATTTAAATGAATCCGCCTGGTACAGGGAAATTTTTGAAAGCTTTGCACAGAATGTTCCCTCCCAAAGCATCGTATCCCACTCGAGCAGGGTTTTCCGTTTTCACATCCGGGTCGGAGCCGGCAATAATAACATAAGCATGGTATCAATCTGCACGATTTATGATAACTATATAAAATGGAAATATAAAAACATTCAATAAGGAGATAATGCGATGTTGCACTCTAAAAAAAATGACGGATTCACTTTGCTTGAATTAATGATTGTTTTGGTAATTCTCAGCATCTTAGGCGCCATCATCACCCCGCAGTTCATGGATGAGCCCCACAAGGCAAGAGTTGTGCAGGCACAAATGCAAATCGAAAATTTATCGACAGCAGTGAAAAAATTCTATTTGGATAACGGATTTTATCCCTCAACGGAACAAGGCTTGGAAGCCCTTGTGACAAAACCGACCATGGGAAAAACACCTAAAAATTATCCAGCGAACGGCTATATCAGCAAGCTTCCGGACGACCCATGGGGAAATCCTTATGTTTATATCGTTCCCGGGGAAAGAACCCCTTTTGAAATCATGAGCTTCGGTGCCGACGGACAGGAAGGGGGAGAAAACGAAGACCAGGACATTTACGGAAAAGATACTGCGAAAGAATGATGAAAACGCACGGCAATCACTCCTCCGACAATGCTTTTACGCTCCTGGAGCTGACGATAAGCTTGGTTTTAATAAGCATTCTCATGAGCGTATCCATTAATTTTTTATGGCCGTTCGACAAAAATATTTTGGATAGCGTCAATGAAATAATCGATGCTAAAACCGAGGCTAAAAGCTTAGCCATTTTTAATGGCGAGCAGCTTGATTTGGTTTTTTATCCCCAAAAAATCCTTATTGCCAATCATGGGAAAACATATAAAGAATTTACGCTTTCCCATGGTTCCGAAATAACGGAAATCAATAATAAGGCGCTGACGAACGGTTTTTTCAATCTTGCTGTCAGCAAAATCGGATTGTCGGAAGAATGCCTGATTAAAGTGAAAAACAAAAACAACTATAAAATCATCTACCTGCCAACGATAGGGGAACCCCTCACCTTTGATAACGATATGGATTTCGACAAAATCCATAAGGAGTATTTATGAAACGGATTTTACTTTGTTCTTTCTTTTTTCTCATATTGTTATGCGGCTGCGCAGCGCAGTCAAACAATGCTGAACGACTGGCGCCGCTCGACATCTCAAAGGCATTCAATGCCTATGACAACAACGAATGTTCAAAAAGCATCCAAATTTTTTCAGAAGCCGACAATCTGCAAAAAAATCCTATTATCCTAAACGGGCTCGGCATGAGTTACCTGCAATGCAAACAACCGGAAAACGCCGTCAAAGTTTTCAAGGAAGCAGTCAGCCTTGTTCCCAATTCCGCCGCATTGCAGGCAAATTTAGGCATCGCATATTATGAGAACAATCAAATTGCCGAGGCAAAAGAAAAATTCAAACTGGCATTGGAGCTTGACCCTCAGCTGATGGAAGCCGTTATCGGCGATGCGACAATATTGATTCACGAAAAACAGCCTGAAAAAGCATTGAAAATTCTTTTCGATTTCGCACAGAATTATCCCGATGAGCCGATTATAAAATATAATGAAGCCATCGCATTTTATGAAATGGGCATGTATGCCGACAGTATCAAATTACTGCAGGAATACACAGCACAAATGCCGGACGATGCGTATGCCTGGAACGCTCTTGCCGTCGCCCAGCAAAAAAACAACCGCTTTGACGACGCATTGGCAAGCATTGATAAGGCGATAGCCCTGTATCCTGTTGACGGATATTTTTATTACAACAAAGGCAACATATTGAAAGACAAGAACAAATACGCCGACGCGGACAAGGAATACAGCCGTGCGATCAGCTTTTTGCCCGAACTTGCGGAAGCCTATGTCAATCGCGGTGACATCCGGTTTTTGCTGAGAAAAACCAAAGAAGGCTGTGAAGACCTGCAAAAAGCCTGTTCTCTGGGAAGCTGTGAACGTCTGGAAATTTATAAGGATGCGGGAAGATGTCTCGGAGGAATATGGAAATAGTAAAAATTTGGAGGAATACTTTCATAGAATTGTTTTTGGAAACATATTCTTTTTTTATTCCTCCGAAACACCTGAAAAACTATGTATCGTTTCCGATACTCCTCGCTTTCCTTTTGGGAGGGACAGGATATTTCTTTCATCCTCTAAACAAGACAAGCGTATTGAAACTCATTTGGATTGCCTTCATGGAAGAATTGACATGGCGGGTTCTTATTCAAGAGCAGCTGAATACGTTACTGCACAACAAAAAATTATATTCCGTTTCAGTGTCCTGCATTGTGACCAGCGTATTTTTCGCTCTTTTCCACCTCTTTCGGCAACCTGCCGCCATGGCGGCGCTTGTTTTCTTTCCCGCGATGATTTTCGGCATGTTATGGGATAAATATAAAAATCCTTATGTCTGTATCGGAATGCATTTTTGGTATAATTTCACATTTTTTTACTTTTAATTCAATATAACCTTACTCTATCGCCGCATTAAAGCATTATACGTTCTTTTCAAAATAAACCCTGTCATAGCCCTTTTCCCGAACCCTATGCGTTTGCGTATAATCAAGAGCGGGATACCAGGCAAGGTTTTCATGCATAATGACATCGGTATAGAGGATTATTCTGCCATAGCCCCGCTCTTTCGCCCACCGCTCGGCAAACAGCGTGAGTTTTTTACCATATCCTTTCTTTTGAAAACAAGAGCGAACGCCAATATTATCAAGCAGCAGCGTTTTGTCATCCTCCGGAATGAGCACAACATAAGCGACAATCCGCCCTTGCTCTTCAAGCACATGGACATGCTTTCCGGAAATATGGACTTCATAATCATCAAGCATGGGAAAAGGCTTTTTATCCATACGCTCAAGATAGAGGCTGTAAGCGTCCTCGGCAACAGCCTCGACTTCGGCACGATTTTCCTGCACAGCCAAGCGTATCGCCTGCATATTTGTCCTTTCCGTATTCAAGAACTATTCTCTGCCGAGCATGAAAGCTTTATAGTTTCTTTCCCAAAGTTCCGCTTTCGGACTTAATCCCTGCAAAGCTTTCAGCCACAGACTTTCCGGAATTTCACAAAAAGGTGCGGTTTTACTTAAAACGCCAAGCATGACGATATTTGCGCATTTGCCTTGCTTATCCCCGAGACTGAGCGCCTTTGCCAGCACATCGACGGAACGGACCTGAAAACCTTTTAAAACTTCGGCAATGGCGCTGTCGCCCGGATATTTATCCATTGTCTGCCCCTGAGGCAAGACTTTCGTTTCCGCCAGCAGTATCGTGCCGCCTTTTTTCAGCATGGAAAGAAAACCGGGACGTAAAACTTCACTTTTTTCCATAACAATCAAGCAATCGGCAGAACAAGGGGCAAGCTCCGGACTATAAGCATGCCCGCAGGCAAACGTGCTGATTACCGGACCGCCCATTTGCGCCATGCCGTGGGTTTCGCCTTTGACAATGTTTTCTTTGTCGTAACCGGCTAAAAAAGCAAGCTGCGCAAGCACCTTGCCGAAGAATAAATTACCTTGTCCGCCAACGCCTCGGATAGCAAGACTTAAGCGTTCAGGAAGCTTTTCCCTTTGCACTTCACTGCAAAAAATTTCATCGGGAGCAGTAAAAAGCTCTTCATTCTGCCCGCGGCGCCGCACGCAAATTTCTCTGTCCGCTTGGCTTATCGCCCCGCGCGGGCACATTTCCATACAAGCGGCACGACCGCCCGCGCAGGAAGTGCACAGATTGTTCCAATCAGGTTTTTTCTTGCTGTCAAAAGCAATTCCGGGACAAATCAAACAAGACCCGCAAGAAACGCATTTCGCAGGGTCAAGCTCCGGACGCGCCTTTTTTTCGCTTGCCGGCACTTTGCGTATGCACGTGCCTTTCACAACCAAAACAACAAGCCTGTCGCCCTGTTCCGCCTTTTCCAGCGCTTCTTTCAATTTTGCCTGCAACTCTTTATAATCGTAAGCGCTTGCGCCGATGACTTCCGCTCCCTCCGCCTCCAAAGCCTGCTCAAGCTTAAAGGGCGAAGCCTGCCCCCCTAAATTGACCGGGGAGGTCGGGCTTGGCTGTCCTCCAGTCATGCCTATCCATTCGTTGTCAAGAATGATTTTCAAACCGCCGATGTGACGGAACAAGCTGTTTCGCGTGGCGTCAAGTCCTGAATGGCACTCTGTGCCGTCACCCAAAATACTGACGACCTTTCCCTGCGAATCAGGTTTGACATTCACAAAACCAGCGCGCATGCTTTCGCTTGCCCCCATGGCAAGACACGTATCAGAAGCCCCCATGAAATAAAGCAGGGTGTTGCAGCCAATATCGCCGAAAATCGCTTCTATCTTGCCCTGCCTGCGCATGCGGCTGAGCAGAAGACCAGTCAAACGGTAAGGACAGCCCGCACAAATCATGGGCGGACGGGGCATAGGCATTAAATCAGGCTGAATGTTTTCGACCGTGCCGCCTAAAAATTCTGTAATGCCTGCGAAATTCCATTCCGTATTTTTATTGTACAAAGGCTTGCCGATAACGTTAAGCCCCGCCATCCGGCAATGTTCCTCCACAAACCTGTATCCGTCCTCAAGCACGTACACGTTTCCGCCTCGGGCATGAATACGGGAAACAAAGGCTTTGATCTTCTCCATGGGCAAAGGATTGGTAAAAGCCAAAGAAAGCACATCAATCCCGCTATCCACGACAGCACGGTATTCTTCCATATACAAAGAACCGGACCCATACGTGATAACGCCCTTTTTGCCCGTTCCAGCATATTCCTTGTTCAGCGGGCTGTTTTCCACAAAATCGGCAAGCTGCGGCATGCGCTCGTCCATAATCCGGTCATAAGACTTACGGGCATTGTTCGGCAAAGAATTCATCGCCCTGAAATCATCCACTGGCGCTTCTTCCCGCTTTTCCTGAGGAATAAGGCGTATCAGCCCTTCGCTGTGGCAAAGCAAACCGCTCGCATGCACAACCGCCGCCGTTTTAAACGTACGGGAAATTTCCACGGCAATTTTAGCGGCTTCATGCATTTCCTGGTGGTTGCGCGGCTCAAAAACAGGAAGAAAACAGCTTTTATACAAATATCGCGGGTCAACAAGATGCTGCGTCGAATTGGGCGCAAAATCGCTCGCGACATAAAAAACCAAGCCCCCGCGTCCGACGCTGTACGTTGAAGCAGAAGTAAACACATCGCCCGCTTGAAATACGCCCGGTATTTTCATGGTCACAACCGCGTCTTTGCCCGCAAGGCTCGCGCCTACGCCCATGCCCGCCGCCACAGCTTCGTTCACAGCCCAGCCGACCCGTATTTTATCCTGAACCTTTGCCAAGCCCTTATCTATCACTTCCGTGCTTGGTGTTCCGGGATACCCCTCTACGGCGTCAATGCCCGCGCGCACGCAGCCGCTGGCAAAAGCGATATTGCCCTGTACGACATGGGGAGTATTTTCCCGCTCTTCACAAAGTTTTCGCATATAAGCCCACCGAATGGAAAAGGAGCGTTTGTCTGCCCCTTTGTAACTATCTCATAATAATTTAATGATGTTCCAATTTGCTTTTGCGGCATATTCCTGCACTTGTCCGCCGCCCAAAGCCGTTTCAACGCCCCCGTCGAGAGCCTTTTGCAAATACGGCGCAAAATCATGGAAATCAGCGGGCATCGTACCTAAAACTTCCGCCCGTACTTGCTCGCGCATCGCTTTCGTATACCCTGTCATATATTCCCAAAGCGCCGCGTTCCCTTTTGCCGAAGGCAGCAAATACGTATCAATGTCGCCGATCGCCCCGACAATGGCTTTTGTCAGCTCTTCTCGGCTCAAGGTCAGATTGCCCAGGTAATTGGCGGTATCTTTATATACGGCAAGGGTTCTTTCCACATTGGGGTCGCGGTAGGAAACAAAAGCCAGCGTTCCCGCATTCCGCGTATACCGTACAAACGCTCCGTAGGCGCCGCCCTGCACACGCACCCTGTCCCACAGATAGCCCATCCGTAAAAAGCGGGTGATCACATGGGAAGAACCATGAAAAACATAACCGTTTTTTTTCAAATCCGCCCCAAGCCCCACATAATTGACTTGCGCAGGCAAAAGGAGTCCCGCCGCTTGTTTTTTGAAAGCGTAACTGCGGTCAGGAACGGGACGGGAAACATCGGCGAAGCCTTCCAACAGAGCGGCAAGCCTTTCCCCTTTTGCGATGAGCTGTTCCGTACCGGTAAGGCTGAGCACTGTTTTAACTTTGCTCAGAATGCTTGCATGCAAAGCGTTCAGGCGAGCCTCGATGTCTGCAAAATCATCCTGTACCGTATCTGCCAATTGGCGGATAAAATCCCAATAAGGCAAACCGTTCATTTCTTCGTTCAAATACCCGAGCTTTGAAAACATGCCATTGATATAGGACGCCAAAAGGCTGTGCCCGGCAGGAACAATGGACTGCTCAAAACGCGCCTTGTCCTCCCAGACCATTTGCACGAACCGTTCCTTATTGGAAAAATCGGTTTGAAGCAAAATCTCTTCCAGCAGCGCATAAAGAGTATCGATTTTTTCTTCGACAACTTTTGCGGAAATCCGCAGATGCATGAACGGTTCATCTTCATCAACCCTGCTGTGTACGGAAACGCCCGTATCAAGACCGCCAGTCCGGGCGGATATTTCAAGCCCCAAGTCCACAAAATCGTAATTTTTCGTACCCATTTCCGTAAGCGCCCGGCAATAAAGAGAAAGCAACGGCAAATCTTCTTGACGGACATGGTCGAGGGGAAATAAAATTTTCACATATAAAATGCCGGTGGTATCGATTTCATGGCGCAGCACGGTAATACCGCCGCTTTGCTTCACAGCCAAAGGATTTTCTTTGCCCTGCAAGGGAATATCGTTTAAACCCAAGGTCGGAATGGTCGCAAGGGCTTCTTTGCTGTCTTCCTTTGCCTGGGCAAGAACCAAGGCGGAAGAAAGAGCGACAACCTCTTGTTTTTCCTTATCATTTAATGAACGGACAATGTTGTCCAAGCGTGCCCGCTCTTTTTCTTCCCGTTCTTTTGCAAGGGAAGAATTGGGCAAAAGCACAACCAAAGAACGGTGGGGATTATCCAAAAACCATTTTTTAATGGCGTTTTCAAAAACCTTTTCACCTTTTGCCAAACGGCTTTTTATGCTTGCAAGGGGCTTTTCCCATGCAAGAGGCAAAAACGGGTCTTCGCCGTAAAGCCAAGTGCTGAGGCTTTGAAACATGGCGGAAAGTCCGCGGGGGAAATTGCCCGTATTGTTTTCACGCAAAATAAATTCTGTTGCCGAAACGGCGCTGTCAATGGCTTTTTGGCTTATACCCCGCTCGGCTAAATCCGCCAAGGTTTCCAAAATCAGAATTTCGATTTTATCTCCGTCCGCGGGCAAAACAGAACGGAGCCCGATGGAATAATAGGCTTGGCGCAAATCCGTTTCCATACCGCAGCCTGTCACATCTTCCCCAAGTCCGGAATCCATCAGGGCTTTGCGAAGCGGAGAACCTGCAAGCGCCGTCAAAATATGCTCAAGCATTTCAAGCACCATTATTTCTTCCGCGTCCTTGCCCTCGCATAAAAGCCAATTTACCGTGACATGGGCGCTGCGCGGATTTCCGTCGTCCTCTTCCGCGGCATAAAATGTTTCAATCTTCCGCTCGTAGTCAAGGCGTTTTTGCAAAGGAACAGCTGAATTGATGTCCAAGTAATCGAAATCATTCAAAAGTTCCGCAAGCTTTTCAAGACGAGCCTCTTCCGGGTCATCACCCCAAAAGAAAAAACGGGCGTTGCTCGGATGATAATAGCGTGTATGGAAATCTTTAAACTCCGCATAGGTCAAATTTAAAATTTCAGGAGGATTGCCGCCGGAATCCAAACTGTAAAGGGTATCCGGAAAAACAGAATGCTGGCTTTCTTCCGCAAGCACGGAATCAGGGGAAGAATAAACCCCTTTCATTTCATTGTAGACAACGCCTTTGAAATTCCATTTCACGGTATCCGTATCCTCGGCATGGATATGCCAGCCCTCCTGCAAAAGCACGTTTTCATCAATGCGGGGATAAAAAACAGCGTCCAAATACACATCAATCAAATTATAAAAATCCTGCAAATTGGTGCTCGCCACCGGATAACACGTCTTATCCGGAAAAGTGAGGGCATTTAAAAAAGTCTGCAAAGAGCTTTTCAAAAGCTCCACGAAAGGTTCCTTTACAGGATATTTCTTAGAACCGCAAAGCACGGAATGTTCCAAAATATGGGCGACGCCCGTCGAATTTTTCGGGGGAGTTCTGAAAGCCACCCCGAAACTTTTGTTTTCATCGGCGTTGACGACGCTCAAAACTTCGGCTCTGGTCTTCTTATGCCGCCAAAGTCTGGCAGTTCCGCCAAGTTCCGTTAAACGCTCTTCGCGCAATAAGGCAAAATCTTTATGCATACTTTCCTCAAATCATATTTTTCAATTTAAAAAAAAATGGCTCTTGCGAGCCATATAAAATAAGGTGAATTTCTTTCAAAAAAATAATCGGCTCAGTTAGCAGTTGGCGGCGCGCAGCGTCTCTTCAACAGTTTCAAGACTTGGCGTCGCGTCATCTTCCAAACGGCACAATGAACGCACTGCAAGCATAAGCATATCGAAAGGCAAGGTCATTTCCGTACTGCCGTTGTTCACGGTGCAGGAATCACCATGCATATTGATACGGTACGCACGGCGCTCCTTTGTTTTTCCGTCACCGGAAACAACGGAATAAACCTGTTCATGGCTATCGGTCACGTATAATTTTTGCGTGGTGAGAGAGGCTTCGTCTTCATCATACCAAGATGACTCAGAAAAAAGACGACCTTTAAAATTCATTTCACCGCCGTTATCAAGCTTTAAACAAACTTGTTCCATAGGGCTGCCATTTGTTAAATCCATAAAGCCTCCGAATACGCCAAACAAAAAACATTTTTGCTTTCCGCCAGCACGTTTCTAAGGTATTTTTTACACAGCTTTCTTTTAAATGTCAACCGAGCAAAATTCGCAATTCCTCCGCTCCGCCTAAAAATTTTATATATTTAAACCCTATACAGAAGAAAAAAATTTTGTTAAATTTTTCTTTCAAGCTTTCAGCGCAAAAGCTGCCAAGGAGAATTTTATGCCTGTTTTAACCTTTTCATTGGGACCGTTGGAAACCAACTGCCACCTCTATCAAAACGGAACAGACGCCCTTATCATCGACCCGAGCGGACATATGGTCGATATCCTTACGGAAATAAAAAACAAAAAACTGAAAATACAAGGCATTCTGCTTACGCACCTGCACTTCGACCATGTTTACGGCTGTGCGGAACTGGAAAGTTTCATGGATACGCCCATCATGGCGGGAAAAGAAGATATCGAAATAAGCGATGTTTTGATTTCCTCCGCCGTCCGTTACGGTTTGCCGAAGGTTGATGAATTTCACCCCGTGCCCCTTGCCGAGGGTATCCATAAATTCGGCTCCATTGAAGTTGATGTCCGCCATGTTCCGGGACACAGCCCCGGATCTTTGGCATATTATATCAAAGACGAGAATATCGTTTTTACCGGCGACGTGCTTTTTTACCGCAGTATCGGGCGCTCCGACCTGCCCATGGGAGATTTTGAACTGCTTGCGAAAAGCATACGGGAAAAACTCTACACCTTGCCTGAAAACACCGTCGTTTATTGCGGGCACGGTCCGGAAACCACTATCGGCGATGAACGGATAAAAAACTCTTTTGTGCGTATCTGAACATATCCTGCTGAAAATCAAACCCGCCATGAGTACAGTCATTTTTTCCTGCAGTCCGAGAATGAACGGCAATTCCGCCTTTTGCGCTTCGCTTATCCGAAATGCGGTGCAGGACAGCCGAATTTTCTTTCCTTGCAGAGAATTTTTGCAGACGTGCATTGCCTGCGGATTTTGCGACAACAAAAAGGGATTATGCAAATTCAGCCTTCAGGAACAAGATACGGTCGATAAATTCTATCAGGAGCTTTTCCAAGCGGAAAAAGCGATTTTTATCGCTCCGATTTATTTTTACCATGTGCCTGCCACATTCAAGGCGTTTTTGGACAGGTCCCAAGCGTGGTTCGCCCTTGCGCAGGAACAAAAACCCGCCCGAAACGTATGCGTGGACCTCATTCTTTTGGGCGCAAGGGAAAAAGGCGACAAACTTTTTGAAGGCGCGAAACTCAGCATACGCTACGCCCTGAACAGTATCGGGGCAAAACTCGAAAAAAGCCTCTGCCTTTACGGACTTGACAAGCATGACGATTTAGCCGGCAATTTCCATAAACAAAAACAAGTCCTTGATTTCATATGTTAACATCCCGTTATTTTATGAAAATTGACTGGAATATTTTCCGGGAAAAACGCTGTCTGTATTGTTTACGTCCCTTTTTTCCGAAAAAATCCGCCGACCCTCTCGAAAATCACATTGCAAACAACCTATGCCCGGAATGCGCAAATAAACTGAAAGAACTGCGCACAGGCTTTTGCCGGCACTGCGGGGAAATTCTTCCCGATCCCGGTCAAAGCGTTTCCCGCTGCGGGCATTGCCGGGAAAAGCCCGCCCTTTGGGATGATTTTTCTTTTTTCAATAAATACGAAGGAATATTGCGTGAATTTATCCTCAGCGCCAAATTCAGCCAAAACAGGGCGTGCATGAAATTCTTGGGGGAACTTTTGGCGCTTCATTTTCTGAACCGCAATCAGGACATACGGAAAATCAATATCGTTCCCATGCCGCTGCACAATAAACGGCTTATGCAAAGGGGCTATAACCAGTGTCTTGAAATATTGAAGTTTTTTGCCCGCCGTATTGAGAAACATACGGACAAAACCGTTCATATCCATACAAATCTCTTACAAAAGAAATTCCATACCGTTCCGCAGCATTCCCTGAACAAAAAAGAAAGGCAGAAGAACATTAAAAATTCTTTCTCCGTTTCCAAGCATGCGCTCAAAGAAATTTTTTTGTTTGATGATATTGCAACAACAAACAGCACACTGGAAGAAGCCTGCAAGGAACTGAAAAAATCCGGAATCGGGCATATCCATATTCTTGTTCTTGCCAAAGCTTGAACAAAAAGCGTTTTTATCCCGTCATAGCCTTACTAATCTTCATCATCAAAGCTGATAGCCAAAACAGGGCAGATTTCTATGCAAGCCCCGCAGCGGGTGCAAAGACTTTCAATGCAGAAAAGATAGCCTCCCGCCCCGATATCCAGCGCATCATGCGGGCATTCCGCAATACAGCCCTCGCACTGCACGCACTCGTTCACATCAATAACGATAATTTTGTCAAAATCACTCATATTAACCCGCGGTTTTCATAAACACATAAAGTTCCGTCAGCAACGCCTCTATGCAATAGGTAGGATTGACCATAAGATTGAGCATTTCATAGCACAAAGCCACGCGCTCGTTCGCTTCGAAAAGTTTGCTGAAAGACAGGGAGCAAAACAGCGAGGCGAGCAGATAATTTTTTCTGCCTGCCATGGCATGGGCGAAATTTTTCTGCAAAATGCCGCATATCGTTTTTGCAAGCTCGCTGTCGACAGCGCCTTTCGCCGATGTCTTATCCAAAAGTCCTGTACCGTTTTGAAAAAATTTAATAAGAATGTCTTCCCATTCCCGTTCCGTTTCTGTCAATTCCTGAATAGAATCTTTCCATGGCAAAGTCATGACGAAACCGCGCGAGAGCAAAGTCGGCAAAACCATTTCCCGCTGCGACATGGTGAAAACATAATGATTGTGCGGACTTGGCTCTTCCAGCAATTTCAATATGGCATTGCCTGAAACCGCGCTCAGTTTTTGTGTTTCAAGCAGCAGGACAAGACGCTTTCGGGCGTATCGCGGAGCTTCCGTGGAAATTTTCTTCAAATCCCGCATGGAGTCCACATCAATATTGCCTTCGCGACTGTCAAAAACAATAAAATCAGGATGCATGCGGGCGGCGACTTTATAGCACTCCGAACAGCGCAAGCAAGGGTCTGCGAGAAAATCACCTTTATTTTCAGGACGTTTCGGATTTTCACAAAAAAAGAGCCCCGCATAATGATACGCAAAAGCCGTGCGAAGTTCCGCGCTGCCCCCTTCAATATGCAGCAGCTGCGGAGGATTTTGCCGCAAGCGGTTGATTTTTTCTCTGAATGTATCAAACAAAGGCGATAAGGCAGGCTCAAAAATTTTAATCGCCTCATCCTTATCGGGCATTTGCTCATCAGCACTGTTCTTTTTTTCTGCCATATCGTATCAAAAAAATCCGGCATAGTTGACGGATTTTTTATTTTTCTAGCGGCGGATGGTTTGATTTCTGTCGGGACCAACGGAAACAAAGCCCGCTTTCACCCCGATAAGTTCCTCTAAACGCGCCACATATTTTTTTGCATTTTCAGGTAAGTCCTCAAATGTCAGACAAGAGGAAATATCCTCTTTCCAACCCGCCATGCTTTCATAAACAGGTTCGACGTTGGCATACTCGAACGCGGAACTTGGCGGCGTTTCCAATTTTTCACCGTTGAGCACATAGCCGACGCAAATTTTAATTTCATCAAGCCCGCCAAGAACATCCAATTTGGTCAAAGCAAAAGTTGTCGGCTTGCAAATTCTGTAACATTCGCGAAGCACGCAGGCATCAAACCAGCCGCAGCGGCGGGTTCTGCCTGTCGTCGCCCCGAATTCCCCGCCTTTTTGCTGCAAATACCTGCCGGTTTCATCAAAAAGTTCCGTCGGAAACGGTCCTGTGCCGACACGCGTGGTGTACGCTTTCACAATGGCGATATGTTCTTTTATATATTCGGCGGGAACGCCTGCGCCCACGCTTGCATTACTGCAAACCGTATTGGAAGAGGTGACGAAAGGATAAGTGCCATGGTCTATATCGAGCATGACGCCTTGTGCGCCCTCGAACAAACAGGATTTACCCTGTTTCTGCAATTCATGGAAAATGGCTGTCGTATCCTGGATATAAGGAACAAGTTCTTCAGCTATCGCCATAACTTCCTGATAAACCTTGTCCGTATCCATTTCTTCAATATGATATAAATTTTTAAAAAGGGCGTTTTTTTCAATAAGCGCCGTTTCGATTTTGCGGCGGACCAGCTCCTTGTCTTTCAAATCACCCGCACGCACTCCGATACGCGCCATCTTGTCTTCATAACAAGGTCCGATGCCCCGTCCTGTCGTACCGATTTTGCCGTTGGCGCTTTTCATGGATTCCCGCGCGGCGTCAAGCGTTTTATGGTACGGCATGATAAGCTGGGTCTTGGGGCTTACGAAAAGACGTTTTGGAGAAGTATCGATATGTTTGGCTTTAAGGCTGGCAAGTTCTTCAAGAAAAACAAAAGGATCAAGCACAACGCCGTTGCCGATGATGCAAAGTGTTCCTTCGTGTAAAATACCGGAAGGAATAACGTGCAAAACATGCTTTTCACCATTTACGATAACGGTATGCCCCGCATTGTTTCCGCCTTGATACCGAACAACGCAGGCAACTTCGGAACCTAGAAGGTCAACGATTTTTCCTTTTCCTTCATCACCCCATTGAGCGCCAAAAACTGTCATATTCGCCATAATTTACCTCGCCAAAGCATAGGAATTATTTTTGTTTTCACAAGGTTTTTGATATACGTCGCTTTTTTTTACAGGTCAACAAAAAGAATTATTAAAATTCATTCATAAAATGGACCGCTTAGCAAGAACTTAAATTTTTCCATAGCCTTTTCAACGGAAATGCAGTTGATAAGCGGATATTCTTCCGGCACAAAATCAGGCTTGTTCCCTTTCTGAAATTCCCGTAAATTTTTCAAATACCATTGGTATTCTTCTTCGGATAAACGGACTTCCATCTGTTTCGCCGTGCCTTTCAGAGGATTTTTCGGGGCGAAATGCCAAAAAGAAGCTGTTTCGGACAAAATGACCAAAGCGGGAATATTGAGAGCCAATGCCATGTGCTCCGGCGCCGAAGTATTGCCGATATGAAAAGAAGCGAAAGACATGCAAGCCATTGTTTCCCGTAAAGTCAACGGATTTGCCGGCATACGCACGCGCTCGGGGGCAATGTCCAGTAAATGCCTGACCTGCTCATCTTCATTGGGGGCGCGGATAACAAAAAAAACAAATTGCGGATAATCGGCTAAAATTCTACGCACCAATTCCCCGTAATATTTCCAGCGCCGCTTGGGATGCTTATGGGTTGCGTCAAGCGTGATAAACGGAGTGTTTTCTTCAATATGCAAGGAAGCTAAAATTTCCCGCGCTTTTCTTCTTTCCTCTTCCGTCAGGTAAAGCCGGGGTTTTTGCTCTGTCGGTTCAATGCCTAAAGGTGAAAGGATACGGATTTTCGAATAGGAAGTATAATCATGCTCCGTGTTTTCCGGAACAAAGCAATGCGTATACAGCATTTTCTTATACGCATGACGGGGAGCGAACGATAAGCGGTATTTCGCCCCTGAGCACAAAACAGCCATTTGGCAGCGCGGCAGCTGCTGCATATCCGCCACGACATCGAAATTTTTCCTGTGCAAATTCCAATAAAATTTTATTTGCGAAAAAATATTTTCATTTTTTGGAAACGGAATGATTTCATCAAGATATATGTCTTTTTCAACAAGAGGAACGCATTTTTTTTCCGTAAGCAAAGTCAGTTTCGCATGGGGGAAAGCTTTTTTCACAGCTTCAAAAACCGGACTTGTCACAACCACGTCGCCAAGCTGCCTTTGCTGGATTATCAATATGTTTTTCGGAATGTCTGTTATGTTCTGCATAAGCAATCAATATCTTTCAAGCGTTCGGTTTTGGACCTTCTTCCGCCAGCAAGCCACATATTCCTGGTTACCCTTGGGACCTTTGATCATGGCGGGCGTAACGCCCAAACATTCCAGCCCCAAATTTTCGCAAAAGGTCAGAACCTTACTGACAGCCTCCTGCCGGACCGCCTCATCGCGCACAACCCCTTTATCCGTCTGATGAGCCCCGACCTCGAATTGAGGTTTGATAAGGCAAACGACAAGCCCGTTCTCTTTTACGCTTTTTAAACAAGGCGGAATAATCAATGTCAGCGAAATAAAGGAAACGTCGGAAACCATGACATCCACTTTTTCAGGCAGCAAATCCTCATCGGCATAGCGGAGGTTCACGCCTTCCATATTGACAACCTGCGGGTGTCTTTGCATTTTTTCATGAAGCTGCGCATGCCCCACATCCACGGCATAAACCTTTTTCGCCCCGTGCTGCAGCAAACAATCCGTAAATCCCCCGGTGGACGCGCCCGCGTCAAGACAAATGCAGTCCGTCACATCAAGCCGGAAATATTCTATCGCCGTCAAAAGCTTATAGCCTCCGCGGCTGACAAAGCGCTCTCTGCCCAAAAGCATGAAAACCGTATCGGCAGGATAATTTTGCCCCGCCTTCAAAACCGGCTCCGGCTTCACCCCTTCCGGCAATTCCCTCTGCGGATCGATGACAACCTGTCCCGCCATGATGAGGCGTTTTGCTTGCTCCCTGCTTTCCGCCAAACCCTGCTCAAAAACAAGCTGATCGGCGCGCATTTTTTTTGCCATTTCTTACTCCACCAAAAAGCCGAGCGATTTAAGCATGGTTTTGTCTTCTTCCGCGCCAATGCCCTGCGTGGTCAGCATATCACCGGTAATGAGGGCGTTCGCACCGCTTTCGAAACAACGCCTGCCCTTATCCGGCAGCAGTTTCCTGCCGCCTGCAAGCCGCAAATACGCTTTGGGCAGAATAAAACGGTACAGGGCGAGGGAAAGAACAATCTCATCATAGCTTAACGGCTCGTTCCGCTCAAAGGGCGTTCCTTGGACAGGAAATAAAATATTGACAGGAACAGAAGAAATTCCCAATCCCGAAAGGGAAAAAGCCATGTCGATTCTGTCCTCCAAGCTTTCTCCAAGCCCCCAAATGCCGCCGCTGCACACTTCCAAACCGCATTCCTTGGCAAGGCGTATCGTCCTTAGCTTATCGGCAAAACCATGCGTCGTGCAGACCTTGGCGAAAAACGTTTCCGAACTTTCCAAGTTATTATGCACCCGCTCAAGCCCATGCTGTTTCAGCAGCAAATAGGCATCCTTATCCAGCAAGCCGAGGGAAGCGCAGCAAGAAACCTTCGCCGTTTCTTTTATCCGCTTCAAACAAGAGGCAAGCTTCTGCAAATCCGCTCCGCCGGGGCTTCTTCCGGAACAGACAAGGGAATATCTTCCGATTTTCGCTTGTTCCGCTTTTTTAGCATTTTCAACGAGAACATCTTCCGGCAGCAACGCATATTCTTCAGCGCCGGTCTGATAAAAAGAAGACTGTGCGCAAAACTTGCAGTCCTCTGAACAGCGCCCGCTTTTCGCATTGACAATGCAGCAAATATCAACCCTGTCACCACAGAAAAAACGGCGGACCGCATTCGCCTGTTTCGCCAAATATCCGCAATCCGCACGGGCGAGGGAAAGTATTTCCCGCTTCGATAAGCAATTTCCCGCCAAGACCTTTTGCGTCAGCCCGTCAACAGCCCAGCAGGATAAAACGGAAGCATGCATTTTACAAGTCCAATGCCCGGCAAAACTGTTTAAAAGAAGGGGCAACCTTATCCTTTTCAGACAAAACAGGAGATGATATCTTCCAGTCGATAGCCAGATCAGGATCGGCGAAATGGATGCCCGCCTCGTATTGCGGAAAATAATAATCCGTGCATTTATAATGGAAATGGGCCGTTTCGCTTGTCACGGCGAAGCCATGGGCGAGCCCCGGTTCAATCCAAAGCTGCCATTGATTTTCCGCAGAAAGCTCCACCCCGTACCACTTGCCGAAAGTAGGCGAGTCCGGGCGGATATCGACAGCCACATCATACACGGAACCTAAGGAAACGGAAACCAGTTTGCCCTGCGCATGTTCCCTCTGATAATGCAGCCCCCGCAACACCCCGTATACGGAACGCGAATGATTATCCTGCACAAAAGGATATGTTATACCGATTTCCTCATAACGTTCTTTTTGCCATGTTTCGACAAAAAGCCCCCGATTATCGCCAAAAACTTTTGGTTTTATAAGAATGACGCCTTGGATAGGACTTTGCTCAAATTCCATTCTCAACCTCTATTCGCTGCCCTTTATCAGTTGGATTAAATATTGCCCGTAATCATTTTTTTCCATTGGTTTGGCAAGACGCAAAACATCTTCACCCGTAATATAGCCGTTTCTCCATGCGATTTCTTCAATACAGGCGATTTTCAAGCCTTGGCGCTTTTCCACTGCATGGACGAAAGAACTCGCCTCAAGCAATGATTCGTGCGTTCCCGTATCAAGCCACGCAATTCCGCGTCCGAGAAGCTCGACATTCAACTTTTGCTTTTCCAAATACCGTTTATTCACATCCGTGATTTCCAGTTCACCGCGGGCGGAAGGCTTAATGGATTTTGCAATGTCAAGCACTTCTTCATCATAAAAATACAAACCCGTAACGGCGTAATTCGATTTCGGTTTTCGGGGCTTTTCTTCAATGCTGATGACTTTGTGGTTTTTATCGAATTCAACAACCCCATATCGTTCCGGGTCGTTCACGTGATATCCGAAAACCGTTGCCCCGCAGTCTTTTTTCTTGGCATTGCCCGCCCTGGCGATAAGTCCTGTGCCGAAGAAAACGTTATCCCCCAAAATAAGGCAGGTATTTTTTCCTTTGATATACCGCTCCGTGAGCAAAAAAGCCTGCGCAAGCCCTTCGGGTTTTTCCTGAACCACATAATGGAAAATACAGCCGTAATCCTTACCGTCACCAAGCAGAGCCTGATAAAGCGGCAAATGTTCAGGAGTTGAAATAATGACGATTTCACGGATTTTTACCTGCATGAGCACAGATAACGGATAATAAACCATAGGCTTGTCGTAAATCGGCATGAGCTGTTTGCTTACGCTTTTCGTCATGGGATACAGCCTTGTTCCGGAACCGCCTGCTAAAATGATGCCTATCCATTCTTTCATGTTCCTAGCCTCTTATCTGCCGGTGTAATTTTTTTCCAGCCAACGGCGGTATTCTCCGCTTTGGACGTTTTCAACCCATGCGCTGTTTTCCAAATACCATTTGACAGTTTCCGCCAATCCTTCCTGAAAATTATGCTTCGGTTTCCAGCCCAGTTCATTCCGTATTTTCGAGCAGTCGATGGCATAGCGGAAATCGTGCCCCAGCCTGTCTGTGACAAATTGAATCAATGTTTCATATTTTCCGTCTTCATGGGGACGCAGTTCATCCAATACCGCGCAAATGGCTTTTACAACCTCGATATTGCTTTTTTCACTGTTTCCGCCGATACAATAGGTTTCCCCAACCGTACCTTTTGTCAAAACCAAATGTATCGCTTCGCAGTGATCTTCCACATGAAGCCAATCGCGGATATTTTCCCCCTTGCCGTAAACCGGAAGTGTTTCTCTTTTCAAAGCATTAAGCGTCACAAGAGGAATGAGCTTTTCCGGAAATTGCCTTGGTCCGTAATTATTTGAACAGTTTGTAATCAAACAGGGCAACCCGTAGGTTTCATGATATGCGCGCACAAAATGGTCACTGGAAGCCTTGCTCGCGGAATACGGGCTGTTGGGAGCAAAAGCCGTTTTTTCCGTAAAAGCCGGGTCCGCAGGTTTCAATGCGCCGAAAACTTCGTCCGTCGAAACATGCAAAAAACGAAAATCTTTATATGCCGCGCTTTCCTTGTCCAAAGATGCGTGCCATTCCTTTACCGCCCGCAGCAAAGCGCATGTTCCCAAAACATTGGTCCGCACAAAGGCTTCAGGGTCGAGAATGGATCTGTCCACATGGCTTTCGGCTGCGAAATTCACAACATACTGCGGAGCATATTCCTTGCAAAGATATTGCACAAGCTCATAATTGCCGATGTCGCCCCGCACGAAGACATGCCTGTCATTCCCTTTAAGGCTTGCAAGGTTGTCCAGGTTTCCGGAATAGGTCAATTTATCCAAATTAATGACCCGATAACCCATGGCGACAGCCATAAGCACATAGCAAGAACCAATAAAACCCGCCCCGCCGGTTACTAAAATTGTTTTCATATTTTCACCATTCTTATTGATATAACGCACGAATTTTTCTGCGGACAGAAGAAACCGGAATAATCCGCGAAACCTTTAAAAGGCTTTCCACAAAAAGATAATAACCAAAAGAATAAAAAGAACAAAAAACACGTTTTTTATGCTGTTTTTTAGGATACAATGCGCTTAACCGCTTATATTCCAGCCCCCAATCATCATAAAAACGTTTTTTATTCCGAGCCATGTATTCACTCGTCCTCTTTTTTCCGAAAGACGCATGAGATTTATGATAAACATAAAGATTTTCGATAAAAACACAGCGAAAACCGTTTTTATGGGCGCGCATGCAAAAATCCAGCTCTTCAAAATAGCCCGGACTGTATTCTTCCCTAAAATTTCCGACTTTTTCCAAACAGCTGCGGCGTATGGAAAAACATGCCCCGTCGGGAAAAACGATATCCGGATACCGCGGAACGATGTTTTTTGCTTTCTTATCAATAACATCCATTAAAACCGGCAAGGTGCCGCTATTAAATTCCTGTTTCATCCGTTTCGCAATCGGCACGGAAAAAGGATTTCCGTGCGACAGGACGGGGCTTGCGACACCGATTTGCCCGGAACTTGCGAAACATGCCAAAATACGGTCGCTAAAACCGGCGGGAATAAACGTATCACTGTTCAATAAGGTTACGATATCGCCATGGGCATGGCGTATTCCATCGTTCACGGAATGGAGGTATCCCTTGTTTTCCGCATGGCGCACAAGAACGGCTTGCGGGTACTGCGCAATAAAATCGTCCAATATTTTCTGGGTTTCCTGTTTTGACGCATCGTCGACAAGAATAAGTTCAACCTGCAAAAAATCAAGCGAACTTGCCAACGACCGCAGACAAAGGTCCACATCGAAAGGTGCATTGTAAACAGTCAGGACAACGGAATGGATCAACAAGATACTTTTCTCCTCGCTAAAGAAGAAGTATACAAAGAAGAGAAAAGAAAGACAAATTAAAAAAAATGAAAAATAAAAAAAAGCCACCTGGACGGTGGGTCAAATGGTGGGGTGTGCAGGATTCGAACCTGCGACTCTCTGCTTAAAAGGCAGGTACTCTACCTACTGAGTTAACACCCCGAAGTCACAAAAAATAAAACGGAATAAAACTGCCGTAACAGCATATGCCGTTATTCCGCAATCGGCTTTATGGTGGGGTGTGCAGGATTCGAACCTGCGACTCTCTGCTTAAAAGGCAGGTACTCTACCTACTGAGTTAACACCCCTGCGGAACATTCCTTTTATATCAAGCAAAGTACGAAGTCAAGCAAAAAAATATTTCTTTTCATTATTTTTTATTTTTCCCGTTTTTTTAAAATTATCCAATGATAACCTATAATTATAATGACAACCCATAATTATTTTGACACGCCATAAAGAATAGGTTATTGATAAGTATCATAAATAATATGCCTATGAGGTTTTAAGTATGAAAAAAGTATTAATCGGACTTGCCGCCGTCCTTATTCTCATTTTCGGGGGTCTCACTGTTTTTGTGAATACAAAAAGTGATTTCATCATCCAAAAAATCAGTGAAGTTTTAGAAAAAAATCTCAATGCAAAACTCGAAATGGAAAAATTGCCCAAACTGAGCATTTTTCCCTCTCTCACCGTCAGCGCGGGGAAATCTTCCTTAACTTCTCCCGAATACACCGTCACATTCGACAATGCCGACATCAACGTTTCCCTTTTCAAGCTCTTTTCGGGCACGGTGCAAATCAACTCCGTCAAGGTTGACAGCCTCTCCCTCAAATATGTCGACACCGGAAACAAGACAAAAACGGAAACGGTAAAAAACGATACCGCAAATCCGAAACAAGCAAAATCCATAGAAGAAATTTTCGATCTTGTCCCTACCGAAATTTCCATAACAAACAGCAACGTTTATTACAAAGACAACGCACAGGAAGTTCAGCTCCGAAACATCAACGCCCAAATTGAAGATTTCGGCATAAATAAAAATTCTTCCGTGGATTTTAACGGAAGTCTCGCGTATAAGGATAAGCAGCAGGATATCGCCTTTGATTTAGCGACAAAACTCAGTTTTCTCTTTATGGGGCAAAGCATCGAATACGATATTGAAACATTTAAATTCACCCCCGCAAAAGGCTTTCCTTTCAGCCAACCCGTTAATATCACAGCCGAAAGCATTATGAACCTTTCGCCGGTTATGGTTGAAAAACTTGACGGAACAGTCCAAAGCCCCTTTGCGGACCTGACCCTCAAGAGCAAAGGAAATAAAAAAGAAGGGGAAGTCACTGTCAGCGGCGATATTTTCCCCCTTGCCATTCAAGAAAACTTTTTAGCCGGCATGCGCTTCAACAATCTGCCCAAAACAATGCAGCTGAATGCGGAAATAAAAAATACGGCAAAAACCGTTGTCATAAACAAATTAACCTTAAACCCGAACAACGGACTTATTTCAATCAAAGGTTCATACGATTTAACAAAACAATTCCTCAATGCCGATTTATACGCAGAAAATCTTGCCGTTCAGGATTATTTGCCTAAAGAAACCGCAAAGGACCAAACAAGCGCAAAAAGCACACCCAAAGCCCGGACGCAAACCGCCCCAAAACAAACTCAAAAAAGCGGCAATTTCAATTTCAAGCTCACAGCCGACGCTAAAAACATTTCCTATGAAAAACTCACCCTTGACACCATCCACAGCGTTGTCACGGGAAGAATGAACAATAAGGAAACCGTCATCGACATCAAACCCCTCACCGTCACCAAGGGCGGCGAACCTATTCATGTTGCCGCCAACCTGGAACTTGCGCCAAAGGATTTGGTCAGCATCAATCTTGACGCTCCAAGCATCACCGCCCGTAACTGGGCTTCCGCCTTTATGGAAAAAAATCCATTGGACGCACAGCTTACGGTGAAATCAACCCTAAACCTGAAAACCGCCGACCCATTGAACACCCTGAACGGAAGCGGACAAATCGACGGCAAAGGCATTAAAATCGAAACGAAATTTCTCCCTTTCATAACAGACCTTTTGCAGCTCAAGCTGAAATTGAACGACAGATACGAATTCAGCACGCTGAAGGCTCCTTTTACGATTAAAAACGGTTTGCTCTCAACGACAAATACGTATATCGACAGTTCCGCAATCCTGCTCAATGCAAACGGAACAAGCCACCTGGCAAAACAAAGCCTGAATTTAACCGGTAACGCCGAACTCAAAAAACAGCGTTTGGTTTTCCCCTACAAGGTCACCGGCACATACGGCGACCCGCACGTAAGCTTGGATTTATCCAAGCAACTGCAAATATTGGGAAAAGGCTTGCTCAATACAGGCGATTCCCTTGGAAATGACGTTATCGACGGCGGAAGGCTTCTTGAAAAAGGCTTAGAAAAACTTTTCAAATAAGCAGGCAGGCAAAGCGGGGGCACACAGCAATAACCCGCTTTGCCCGATTTTCAATCCTATAACCAAAAGAGAGCCATTATGGACGATTATTTGAAACAAGCCCTTGAAATAGTGAAGGCACAAGCTTCTGTCCGTATCATGTCAGAAGAGGAAATCACATCTATGGTGAAAAACCTCTCCCACCATCTGCGCCATCTTGAAGATTTGCCGGCGGAAGAAAGCGAGCCTGTCGCCGTCAATATCAGCCCGGCAAAATCAATCAAAGAAAAAACAATCACGTGCCTCGAATGTGGAAAAAGTTTTAAAATCATCACAAAAAAACATTTGGCGACCCATAATTTGGACGCGGATTCCTACCGCGAAAAATGGGGCATAAAAAAGACAAGCCCCCTTGTCTGCAAAGAATTGCAGCGGGAAAGAAGAAAAAAAATGCGTGAAATGAAGCTGTGGGAAAAACGCAGTGCGGAAGCGAATAAAAAACGCAAATAATACCTGAAAATTTTTCTTGACAAAAACGCTCTTTCTTTTTATTAATACTTCTCATGCCGGGATGGTGGAATTGGTAGACGCAGTGGACTCAAAATCCACCGGGTGTACGCCCTTGCGAGTTCAAGTCTCGCTCCCGGTACCAGCTTAGTCATTGTTTTTGAACATATTTGAAACTGCTGCATACATGTAAAGTATGCAGCAGTTTTTATTTATGTTTTTTAATGATTTCCCTCAAAAAAATTTTCATTCTGAAAAATAAGACTTAACACAATATGAAAATTATGATAACCAAGCAATATACTGTAAAATTTTGAAAAATACATGAATTTGAATAAAAAAACATCAGCTCAAAAATAAGGATTCCTTTCATGAGTAACAATACAAACCAACAAACCAACAACAAACAAAAGAAAGGAGTTTCCTTTCTTTCCCTGCTTATTGCCATACTCATCATTTTAGCCGTCATTGCCGGTGTTTATTTCGCCTTATTCCCCGATAAGGCGGACATTCCCTTCGTATCGGAAGAAATCGAAAATAAAATCAACGCATTCATCAAAAAACCCGACAATGCTTCTGAAACAAACTCCGCACAAAATGATACGGAAAACAAAGGGCTTCTCAATTCCTTGCAAAATTCAGCCAATGAAATTTTTGAAAAACTCAGCCCGGAACAGCCTGCAAAAATTTCTCCCGACCAAAATGCAGAAAACAATCTCGCAGAACACGATATGACGCCTCTGGTCCAACAAAATAACACCTTTCAGGAAAATAACGCCGAAGAAAAAACTCCCGAAGATTTCACCCTCGAACCGCCAAGCACAATAACTCCCCTTGAAAGCGGACGCAAAATGCTTACAGAGGAAGAAATCGCACTGGCGCAAGAAAAAGACAAACAGGAAAAACTCGCAAAACTTGAAGAGCTGCGCAGCAATCAGCTCGCCCCGTCTGCCCAGGATACGGCTTTTCCAAGCAAGCAGGGTACGCTGACCTCCCTTGTCCCCGATACTTCTTTCGACCCCGTTGTCAGCCTTTTCTTTATTCAAGACTTGGCTGATTACCTTGTGAACAATTACAAAACCGATGCAGACGGACAAGCGGTCCTCACAACTTCCATGCCTCGGATAAACCAACGTTACGGCACAGGACTCATGGGCTTGGAACACATGAAAGGACGTGCCGGAGTTTTGGAATATGCCTATAACGCAAACATGCTTCCCGTGCTTTACGAACACTTGTCTCCCGCCCTTATCCGTTCCATGCGGCAAATTGCAAAACAAAAAAACATGCCGGATGCCGAACAGGAAAAAATGTTCAATGCCTATGCCAAACAATGCACTGTCTATGCCCGGGGCATACGCATATTGCAAGACATCCCCCAGCTTTCCGAAAACATTCAAAATCTGCTTGCCATTGAGAACGATTTGGCACAGGAAGAACGCTTTTTTGCTGAAAATATGCTCGGTTTTGAACAAAACCGGGACAACAAAAATTTGGCGCGCACGTTTGAGGAAAATATCAAACAAAGCTCCATACGCTCCGAACAGCTGCGTTCCCGCGTGAGCAAAGTAAAAAATGATTTGAAACAATATCTCGTAAGCCATGATGAGAATTTGGCTTCCGTTCCCCACCTCTTGGAATTGGCTCTTTGGCTCAACCGCAGAAACAATACTCCCGCAAACCTGGCTTTTGCGGATGCGTTAGAACAATTCGCCCATGATTTAAGCACAATATCCTATGAATAAGTGCCTTGTATTTGATAAACGCCTTGATGTGGCGGATTTGAAACCCCGCTCTTTGCTTTGCGTCGGCGGGACAAGAAGCGGAAAAAGCGATTTCGCGCTTCACTATGCGCAAAATGTTCAGGGACCAAAAACCTTCATAGCAACCATGCAAAAAAGTTTTGCGGCACCGCAGGAAAATTCCGAACAAGGAAATTCCGCAGGTCAACAGAAAGAAAGTACCGACAAAGAAATTCAAAAACGGATACTGGACCACCAAAAGCAACGAAATTCAACATGGGTCACCATTGAGGAACCTTATGATTTGATTTCCGCGGCAAATCTTGCGAAAAGAAACAATTCCAAAATCATAGTGATAGACTGCATAAGCCTTTGGCTTTCCAATTTGCTGCTCGCAAACGAAACGGAGGAAGCGATTTTAAAAAAAACAAACGACGTTGCGAAAATGATAAGCGATACGCAAATTCCCCTTGTCCTTGTGAGCAATGAAGTGGGCATGGGCATAGTTCCCATTTATGAAGAAGCGAGGATTTTCAGGGACATGCAAGGAAAAGCGAACCAAATTTTTGCAGAAGCCTGCGAAGCTGTCATAACATTTTCCTGCGGGATACCGATATTGATAAAAGGATAAAAATAACAATTTGGCAGATTTTTTGCATATCAGACTAAGAGATTAATATTTGCCATTTATTTGACAAATACTTGGGGAAAATACATGGAATTTACAGGAACACAGAAAATAGCCGTTATTTTACTTGCATTGGGGGATAAATTCGCCTCCGATGTATTTAATAGGATGACACGGTCGGAAATCACCAATATTTCCCGTGCCATCATGGAACTTGATTCTGTTTCAAAAGAAGAAGTTGAAGCGATTTTACGTGAATTCCACATGGCTCTTGTTGACGGTTTGGACATCGTATCAGGCGGTCAGGAAACATTGAAACAAGTTATTGCGAGCAATTTGGACCCTGAAACGGCAAAATACGTTGCCGACTCCCTCAACCTTGAAACGGGTCCCGTGCCTTTCCAAGAACTTGACAGGGCAAATCCGAAACTTCTCGCCCAGCTTTTGAGAAACGAACACCCGCAAACCCTCGCCCTTATCTTGGGACATTTAAAACCGGACCAAGCTTCAAGTTTGCTTCTCATGCTTCCTCCCGGAGTTCGTCCGGAAATTCTCATCCGTTTGGCACGGTTGGAATCCGTTTCCGAAGAAATGATTATGGAAGTCGACAGGGTTTTGCAAAGCCAACTTATCGCCATGGGCAGCAAGGAAGGAAAGAAAGTCGGCGGCACGCAGTCCGTTGCTGAAATTCTTAACCAAGTCGACCGCGCCACCGAAGAAGAAGTCCTTTCTGAAATCGAAGAAACTTCCGCCCAAATGGCTGAAGACATCCGTAACCTCATGTTCGTGTTTGAAGACTGCAAATATATTGACGACAAGGGTATCCGCGAAATTCTCAAGGAAATCAACAACGAAGACCTTACCCTTTCTTTACGCGGCGCTTCCGACGAAATGAAAGACCTTTTCTTCCGCAATATGTCCGACCGTGCGGCGAACATGCTCAAGGAAGAAATGGAATACATGGGACCGACCAAACTTTCCGATGTCGAAGCTGCCCAGCAAAGTATCGTAAAAACAGTGCGCAACCTTGAAGCCCAAGGAAAAATCGTAGTCGCACGCGGCGGCGGAGGTGATGTCTTTGTCTAATCCTGAAGCAAAAAATACCAATACTATTTTCATGGGACCTCTCACCCATAGGGAAACGCGTCTTGATGCCTACCTCAATCAAAAAAAAGACGTGAAATGGAGTGAGGAGGCGGAAAATGAATACCTTGAAAGCGTGAAGTCACGGGCTACTGAAAAAGTGCGCGCCCTTCTTTTGCAGGCGAAACGCAGAAGTGACGAAATTGTCCGGGAAGCGGAGCTGCACGCGCAGGAAATTACCGCCCAAGCGGAAAAAAAGGCGCAGGAAATCGAGCAAAAAGCACAAGCGACACTTGGCGATGCGGAACAACGCTATCAGGATGTCTACGATGAAGCCGTGCGGAAAGGTCATGAGGAAATTCAGCAAATTCTTGCCCAAAACCAACAAATTTTAGGGGAAAGCACAGCCGTTGTCCTGCTCTCCATTCATGAGCAAATTGCAAAATTTTACGATGTGTGGAAAGAAGATTTAAAGCAATTGACCCTTGACGCCATTGAAGTCGGAACCGGCTGGGTTGCCAACACCGAAAAAGAAGCCATTTTGAAACAGCTTCTTGATGAAAGCGTGCAGAAACTCATTGACAAGAAAAATTTCATCGTTCGGGTCAATCCTGCCGATGCGGAACTTATCACCCAGGTTTTGGAAAATTCGCGGGAAAAAAATTGGAGCATGGAATCTTCCAAAGAATTGGAACCGGGAAGCCTTGAACTTGAAAGCGACAATGTTTATGTCAAAAATTCCCGCAGCGAACGCCAAAAATTCGTGCAGGACATTTTGGATAACCTTGTTTTGCCCCGCTCCGGCGAGGAAGAACTCCTGACCCAACACGTCAAGGACACCCTCAACCGCGAAATGCAAAACAATCCCGTGCTTGCCCATTCCATGCAGCAAGCTGAAACTCCCGTTGCGGAAATTCCTCTTGAAAAAATTATGCCCGATACGGAACATTCCCCGATACCAGTCCCTGAGCAGGACGCAGGCAATGCAGATGTTTCGGCGGACGCACCTTCGGAACAATCCGTTTTTATGCCGGAAACGCAGGAAATCATGCCGGCACAAGACATGCCGGAAACCGATATGCAGGCGGAAACAGCGCAAGATTTTGCCAAACAGGCTTCCGCTGAACCAAATGGCAATGCCCCTGCCGGCATGGAAGAAATTTTGCGGGAACAAAATCAAGCCTCCGCGCCAAAAAATCCTGTTCAACCGCAAAAACAAGCCCTCTCTTCCGCGCAGGAAATTGACAACAGCCTTTTTGACGCTCCGCAAATGCAAACGAAACAAGAAGAACCCATCGAAGTCATTGAAGAACTGCCGACCTTTTCCTCCCCGGACGCGCATGCCGAAGCACAGGACTTGGTGGATGAATTTCTCGGAAATGAACCGAAACAGGAAAGCCCTCTGCCCAGCGACCTTGCTGACGACCTTTTGGCGGAAATGGGCTTTGACAGTAAACAATAAGGGAAAACAATGCCTTTCGACCCAGCGACCTGTATCCGTTTATTGAAAGACTGCAACCCGGTCCATAGTTTCGGCAAAGTAACCAAAGTTGTCGGTCTTGTTGTTGAAGCGACAGGGCTGAAAGCAAGTTTGGGCGATGTATGCCATATCATTCCCGACAATAAGAAAGACGTGCCCATTGCGGCGGAAGTTGTCGGCTTCAAAGACAACAGCCTTTTATTCATGCCTTACGGCGAAATGCGCGGCGTTCGTCCCGGAAGCCTTATCCAAAATTCCAGCCTGCCTCCCCTTTTTCCCGCATCGTCCGAACTTTTGGGCAGGACCTTGGACGCGTTCGGCAATCCCTTGGATAAAAAACCTCCTATCAACCCTGAAACAATGATTTCACTCTATGCAGACCCGCCCGCTCCCCTTGACAGACCGCGGATCGACGAAACCTTGGATGTAGGGGTTCGCTGTATTAATTCTCTTCTTACAATGGGCAAAGGACAGCGTGTGGGTATCATGGCGGGTTCCGGCGTCGGCAAATCAACACTTATGGGCATGATGGCACGCTATACGGAAGCGGAAGTCATTGTCATGGGGCTCATAGGCGAACGCGGACGGGAAGTTTTGGAATTTATGGAACGCGATTTAGGAGCCGAGGGCATGGCGCGCTCTTGCGTCATTGTCGCCACCTCAGACCAGCCCGCCCTTGTGCGCATGCGTGCGGCTTACGCGGCGACAGCCGTTGCGGAATATTTCCGCGACCAGGGCAAAAACGTGCTTCTTATGATGGATTCTGTAACACGTTTTGCCATGGCTTCCCGTGAAATCGGACTTGCCACGGGTGAACCGCCCACCACCAAAGGCTACACTCCCTCCGTCTTCGCCCAGCTCCCCCGCTTGCTGGAAAGGGCGGGACGTTCCGACAAAGGGACAATCACAGGTATTTATACCGTTCTTGTCGACGGCGATGATTTCAACGAACCTATCGCGGACGCCGTGCGTTCCATTTTGGACGGTCATATCGTGCTTACCCGCCAGCTTGCGGACAAAGGCCATTTTCCCGCCATTGACGTTTTAAAATCCATCAGCCGTCTGCGCAATGACATCATAGAACCCGACCTTGTCAAGGCAGGCCGCATACTCACCAATCTGCTTTCCACCTATAACACTTCGGAAGACATGATCAATATCGGAGCGTACAGCAAAGGCTCGAACGCGGAAATTGACGCCGCCATCCAGTTCAACAAACCTATCAACGATTTTCTCATTCAAGGCGTTTCCGAACCTGAAACTGTCGTGGACAGCTTTACCAAAATGCTTCAGTTGGCGGCACGGGCAGAACAAGCCATGCACCCCCCAAGACAAGGCATGGACTTACCCCCTCAATAATCCGGACAGTCCGAAAGAAAATTAAGACAAAACCTTGACAGACTCTTATTTCATGCCTACTTTTAGGAAAACGACAAAGGAGCAAGTATGTCTAAAAAACATCTGCATAAAAATACAGAAGAATATAACGAAGAATTCTGCGAAGAAAACTATACAGAATGTGAAAATACAGAAAAAATCGCTTTAAATCCGGAGGACTGCAAGGCGCTTGTCTGCCCTGACTGCACAATATTCAAAGAAGCTGAAGATACCCGCATCCGTGCTTTGGCAGAAATGGAAAATTTTAAAAAACGCCTGCAAAAAGAAAAAGACGAACAAATGGCTTATGCGGCGGAATCCGTTCTTGCGGATCTTTTGCCAACCCTTGACAATCTCGACTTGGCACTGCAATACGGAAGCAAGAATGAAGCATGCAAAGACACCATCATGGGTGTTGAAATGACGAAAAAGCTTCTTCTTGACGCTGTCAAAAAACATGGTTTGGAACCTGTCGGCACTGTCGGGGAAGCGTTTAATCCTGAATTTCATGAAGCCATCGCCCAAGCAGAACATGCTGAAATTCCCGAAGGGCACCTTATCGCCGTTATGCAAAAAGGCTATGTTCTCAAAGGAAGACTCCTCCGTTCCGCAAAAGTTACCGTTTGCAAAGCGCAAAACGCTTCCAACTTTGATACGACTGTTTAAGGAAATTCCATGCCTTCATTTCACTGCATAACCTACGGCTGCCAAATGAATGTCAACGACAGCGCCTGGGTTGCGCGCGCTCTTATCAAAATGGGCTGGAAAGAAAGCGGTATGGAAACCGCCGATTTTATTTTCATCAATACCTGTTCGGTACGTGAAAAACCACAGCACAAAGTTTTAAGCATGCTTGGCATTATTCGGGAAACCAATCCGAAAGCAAGTGTTGCAGTGGCTGGCTGCGTCGCCCAGCAAATGGGCGAAAAATTATGGGAAAAAAATGCGCATGTGCGCCTTGTGCTTGGCAGTGACGGCATAGCACATGCTCCGGAAGCATTTGAAAAAATTGCAAAAAATCCAAAACTCCGCCTTTCTTATTTAAAATTCACCAAAGAATTTCCAAACAGAAATCCGGAGCTTGATTTTTTTAAAAATATTCTGGTCCTACCCACCGGAACCGTTGAAGAAAGCACAAAAGGAAACGACACAAGGGCTTTTGTCAATATCATGCAAGGCTGCAACAACTTTTGCGCCTACTGCATTGTGCCCTATACCAGAGGACGCCAAAAATCCCGCCCGGCTTCTTCCGTTCTTGCGGAATGCCGGGAATGGCTTGAACGGGGTATTTGCGACCTCACGCTGCTTGGGCAAAATGTCAATGCCTACGGAAAAGACAATGCAGGCGATACGCCTCATTTTGTTGAATTATTATACGAAGTTGCAAAACTGGACGGTTTGAAGCGCCTGCATATCGTCACCCCTCATCCCCGTGATTTCTGCGACGCAACAGTCAATGCCTATAAAGAATTGCCGGTGCTTGCCCCCCGCCTTCATCTGCCTTTGCAAGCCGGCTCCAACGCCATTCTTGAAAAAATGGGACGGGGATATACCAATCACGATTTCATGCGTTTAGTGGATAAACTCCGCAGTGCCCGCCCTGACATCGCTCTTTCCACCGACCTTATTGTCGGCTTTCCGACCGAAACGGAAGAAGATTTTCAAGAAACCCTGCGAATTATGAAAGAAGCAGATTTTATCGCCTCGTTTTCTTTCATCTATTCCGACAGACCGAATACCCGCGCCTCAAAAATGCAGGATAAAATCAATCCGAAAGTCGGTCTTGACAGACTCAACCGGCTTATGGAGCTGCAAAACGAACTTGGAGAAAAATGGCTGAAATCACGTGTCGGCATGGAAACCGACGTGCTGCTTGAAGCAAAAAGCGCCAAACCGAAATATTCGGAAATCAAAGACAATGATATTGCTGTTGAAACCATAAAAAGCGCAGAAAGCTTAAACGGCGACAGTGACGCCACAAGCTGGCAAGGACATGACACATGGGGAAACACCGTAAACCTCATTATCCCTAACCGCTTGAATTATAAAGCGGGTGACATCGCACCTGTAAAAATCGTCACAGCCAAAAAACATTCCTTGCTTGGAGAATTGAAATAACGTATGGATAAACAAGATTTACTTCTTGATGCGATTTTTTTTGAACATTGGGCTCGTTATTTTTGCTTTGAAGAAACAGAAGACGGCGTCAATGCCACAATTGAAATTCCGGAAGCATTATATGCGGAATGTAAGACACAGCTTCCCCATTTGCTGGGGCTGTTAGAAAAAATCCAACACAGCCCCATTGTGCTGAATGACGTGAAAAGCGCTATTTTTTCCTTTATCCGAAAAGAATTATCCCTGACCGACAATGAACTTGAGCATTTTCTGCACGAAATGAGCTTAAACGCGGATTTTAACCGCAAACTCAACATGTTCTACGGGTTCGTACAGGACGAAGCAGACAAAGACTCCAAAACCGAGGACTCCATGTCGGACAAAGAATATAAAACATACCGCGCAAAAAAAGAAATTCCCCTCTTCCCCGCATGGATGGAACAATTCCATAACTGGGCAAAGGAAAATAATCATACGCTCTCATGAGCCGATTAAAAACGGCAAACCTGTTTCAATAAAAAAACTCTCTTTGAAAAAAGAGAGTTTTTTTTACATGATAAACAAATCTAATTCTAAACTTATTATATATATTCCGGATAATATAAACGCATATATTCGCGTGACGCAAATTGATCTGTCATTCCAGCTAAATAGTCACAAATTAATCGCACAAACCTTATATCACATTTTAATTCATCCTCCTTTAAAGCAAGACGATTAAAATCTAAACCATTTTTTAAAAAATAACGATTTAAAATATAGTCTGGCAATTGTCTTGGAGTTTGGTAATAAGCAGAAAATAATTGAATAATAATATTTTCTGATTTTGCATCTGCAATACTTATATCCTCAGAAAAAATTACTGAGTTTGTAATAAATTCATTTAATTTTCTTACAAGTTCTTTTGTTTCAGATTTAAAATCAACAAGCTTCTCTGTAACATATATTGCCTTAAAGTCATTATTATCTCCTAATTTCTTTTTTATCTCTGTTTGAGATTGAATACAAACATCATTGATCAAATATCCAACTAAAAATTTAATACGATTTATCCTAATATCTAAGCTAGGAGTTTTACTATTATAATTTAACTCTTTTAACTTATAATTATCGATAATTTTCTTCACTAAATCATTCTTTTCCACATCTGCTATTGATATAATGCCACTTCTTACACCATCTTCCAAATCATGTGTACATTGAGCAATTTCATCTGAAATAGCAACAACTTGTCCTTCTAATGTACAACTAAATTCATTAGCAATCTGCATATGTTCTAAATTCAAATCAGAATATTTTATATTCATTAATTTATTTGTATGCTTTAAAATACCTTCTCTTACTGCAAAAGTTAAATTTAACCCCATATACGCTTCTGACCTACATTCTAAAGAGTCAACAACTCGTAACGACTGAAAATTATGTTTAAAATTATCCCCTGACTGTGGAAATAACCTTTGATTTTCTGAAGACAATCTATCGATATATTCCCCTTTTAAAATTTTATTTAAAGTTTTTTCTCCAATATGTCCAAAAGGAGTATGCCCTAAATCGTGCCCATAAGAAATTGCTTCTAGTAATTCATCATCAAGACCAAGAACTTTTCCTATTGATCTTGCTATTTGTGATACTTCTAAAGTATGCGTCAATCTATTCCTAAAATGATCACCTTTATTAGCATTAAATATTTGAGTCTTATGCATTAAACGCCTGAAAGCTCTAGAATGTAAAATTCTATCTCTATCCCGCTGAAAAGGATCACGATTTTCTATGCTCTCTCCCCCAGTAGAAATTTGTTCTTGTTCAAAAAATAGTCTCTTTCCTAATTCAAGTTTATTCATAATTAATCACTACCAGTTAAAAAATGTTCTTCATTAAAATTCTCATGACATTGACAACAAGAAAAACAATTACGTAAACCAAACTCTATATTTTTTTCACTACACAAGATATTTAATTTATTATATGCATTTTTCCATATGTTATACTGCCTTTGATTTAACTTCTCAACCTCATAACTATCAAATATAATTTTAGATAAAAAACTAAAACCGATATACCCAATATTTCTAATTGTAATATGTTGCGCAAAAGTTCCATAATTAAAATCTTGCATTATTTCCTCAATGTTTTGGAAGTATTTCTCATTTTCAGTAGTAGCGGCTTTCCAATATAAAGGATTAGATTTTGTAATTGCAACATGAGCAAGATAATTAGACAATAAATCAACATGATAAACAAATAAAACAGGACCATAACTATTTACTTTACTTGCCCTTGCATGTATATCACAAGAATCAAAGAAAATATCATTATAAACTCCAAAAAATTTATCTGTCTCATCTGACACTTGCGGAGTTTGAAATAATCCTTTGTCTTCAACTGCTTGTCTTGAATACAATCCATTATTTTCTAAAAATGTTATTGCTGTTACAACAGTATTCGCATGATATAAATAATGAACCTTTTTATTTTTTAATACTTCTAGTAATCCCATATTTTTTCCTTTTTATATAACATAGGAATAAATATTTACTTGTCAATATATAATAATAAACTTTTATTATAAAAATATAAGAAAATACATTTAAAAATAAAAAGAATAGACTTTTAAATCAAGATATTTGTTATTTTATGTATTATTTTATACATACAATTATCTTAAAATAAAAACATCCTATTATCTTGATTACCTTACAAAATTATAATAAAAAAACTCTCTTTGAAAAAAGAGAGTTTTTTTATTGAAAAGTTTGGGGATAGTTCCCTTTCAAAACAACGTATGACAATAATCTTCTAACGCTATGCTATTGCTTAGTCTTGGCAATGCAGATTGAAAACACACCTTAAAAAAGATAAATCAAGCTAAAATTTTTTCAAACTACCTCAAAAAACTTATTCTTTTTCTTTTACTTCGTTCCAAAGTTCGTCCTTATCATCAAGGCTCATGTTTTCAAAATCAAGATTTCTTTCTCTGGCAAGCGCTTCCATCGCCTCGAAACGGGCGACAAAACGGTTGCATGTCAAATCAGCCGCGATATTCGCCTTTACGCCCATGCGCCTGCCAAGTTCCACAAGGCTGAAAATCATATCTCCAAGTTCATGCTCAATGTGTGCGGGATCGCCTTCCGCTTTAGCGTCAAGCAGTTCAAGCCATTCCGCTTCAACCTGCTTTTCCGCATCTTCATCATCATCCCATGTGAAACCGGCTTTTGCGGCTTTTGCATGAATACGGTAAGCACGGGTAAGAGCCGGCAAAGCAGACGGAATAGAAGCCAATGCCCCGTCAGAACCGCCTTTTTCAGCTTTTTCCTGATTTTTGATTTTTTCCCAAGTTTCATGCAAAGCTTCTTTGGATGTATCCTGATTTTCTTTTTTAGCAAAAACGTGAGGATGCCTGCGCTGCATTTTCTCCACGCTTTTCAGCAACGCGTCGGCAAAATCAAAGGCGTTTTGCTGTGAATATTTATGGGCGATCAGCATAATGCCAAAAATGAGGTCGCCCATTTCATCGCAAGCGTCGGCAATATTGTTTTTACGTACAGCGTCCACAAATTCAAACAATTCCTCAATGGAATATTCGGACAACGTAAGCGGTGTTTGCTCTTTATCCCAAGGACAGCCGCCGTCCTCCGCCAAAATTTTTTCAATAACATCATTCATTGCAAGGATTGCTTGCGTCAATTTATTCACTTCCATATTTTCATCCCCATAATTTCATAATTTCCAAACACATAATCAGTTATTTTACCCATAATATCAAGCAGATACGGGATAGTGGCGGAATTGCTCACAAGCGGGTCGTCCCTGAGGAACCATGAAAGCACAAAAGCAACGATTCCCGTAAGAAAAACGGCTTTCACAAGACCAAAAACCGCGCCTAACAACCTGTTGATCCAGCCGGTAAAAGTAATTTGCATGATTTTGCTTAAAACTTTGACGATAAGGGAAACAACAAGAAAACTTCCCACCACGATAATCACAATGGCAAAAGGATAATTGAGCGAACTTTCACTGTAATTTCCGATGAAGCCGGCAACAGACTGCCCGTACATCCGCAACAGCACAACGCTTAAAACAATCGCGACAATGCCGGAAACTTCCTCAAAAAAGCCGCTGAACGCCCCTTTGATGAAAAAAAAGGCGAACACGATAATCACAAACAAATCAAAATAATTTATTGCCATGTTTTTTCCAAATAAAAAAAGGAACACTTGCTGTTCCTTTTTTATGGGTTATTGATTTGCAATAGCTTTTGGCGAAGCCATCGTATAAATTTCGTGAGGATCAAGAATCAGAACCACACTGCCGTCACCCATAATGCTCGCTCCTGACAAGCCTTGGATATTATTCAAATACATACCGAGAGGCTTGATAACAATTTCTTGTCTGTCAAGGAGCTGATTTACAACAAGACCAATCCGTCTATCGTTATCTTGTAAAATAACAACGGAAATAGTATCGTTATTAATGGTTTCTGGCAAGTTCAAAAGTTCCCCTAAATCCACAATGCCTAAAACTTCGCCGCGAAGCGTTACGGCATTGCGTCCATTGATACTCGTTAAAATATTGCTGTCAAGTTTTGTTGTCGTAGCAACAGCGTCAAGAGGAATGGCATAGGTTTGGTCACCCATTTTAATCATCAGCGCTTCAATAATCGCCAAAGTGAGCGGCAATGAAAGCGAGAAGCGCGTGCCTTGGTTAGGCACCGTATGAATGGCGATATTTCCTTTTAAATTCTTGATATTCGTACGGACAACGTCCATACCGACACCGCGGCCTGAAATATCCGTAACAACTTGAGCGGATGAAAATCCGGGAGCGAAAATAAGTTCCACGGCTTCCCTGTCGGTAAGGGCTTTCGCTTCCTCAGGAGAAATAATACCTTTATTGATTGCAACTTCACGCATTTTTTCAGGGTCGATGCCTTTGCCATCGTCTTCAATTTCAATGACAACAGAGTTGCCTTTATGATATGCGCGAAGGGTCACGCGACCTCCGGCGGGCTTGCCCAGAGCCAAACGTGTTTCAGCGTCTTCAATGCCATGGTCCACACTGTTACGGATCAAGTGCATGAGAGGGTCGTTGATCGCTTCAATAATGCTCTTGTCAAGTTCTGTTTCCTCACCCTCAAAAACAAGTTCGACTTCCTTATTCACCTTTCTGGACAGGTCGCGGACAAGACGGGGGAAACGGGAAAACACTGAAGAAACAGGCAGCATTCTCACTTTCATAAGCGTATCCTGCAAATCATCAGAAATACGGCTCATCGCATATGTTGTTTCGGATAAGTCTTGAGCAACATTGACAATATCGACTTCGTTGATATTAGACTCCAAGTTTTTCGCTATCATGGCGTAACGGTTACGGTTGATCAATAACTCGCCGATCAGGTTCATCAAATGGTCTAATTTTTCATAATCAACACGAATGCTTGAGGTTGTCGCCTTTTCGGCATGAGGAGCGGAAGCTGCGGATTTTGCGCCGTTCGCACCTTGAGGGTGATGGTCAGCGCTTGCCGCAGGAGCTGCCGGTTTCGCAGCAGGCGCTGCGGGTGCCGCGGTTTTTGGCGCTGCTTGTGCTTTTTCTGAAGCGGCAGGAGCAGGAGTTTTTGGCGCTGCCGCAGAAGCTGCCGGTGCTTCGGGCTTTGCTGCGGTTTGAGCCGCCGCAGGAGCTGGTGCGGACGCGGGAGCTGCCGGAGCTTTTTCTTCTTGCTTTGATACTTCCGGCTTTGGCGCTTCCGGTGCAGGTGCCGCGGAAGCCTGCGCAGGTTTTTCTTCAGCTTTTGGCGTTTCCGCCGTTTCCGCGGAATTTGCAAGTTCCGGATTTTTGGCAAGTACGGCTTGTTCAATGGCATTGTTAGCCATTTCAACAATAATGTCCGTTTCTTGGTCCAACAAAGGAACAAGACATTCAAAACCGATATCACTGGTTCTGCCTTGGTCAACAATATTCGCCGTTCTTTGCGCATATTCCTTAAGTTCGGCAAATTCCATGAAGCTGGAAGCATTCTGAATAGCGGTATAACCTCTGAAAAGCGCATCCTGCTGAGCTTTTACCGTAGGGTCTTTTTCCAGTTCTTTCAATGCATATTGAATAACCGCATATTGCTGTTTCACGGTGGATTGGAACAAAGCCAAATCATCGTCACTGTCAAGCAAGCCCGCCCCGATGGAAGTAAGAGGCATTTCTTTGATACCCGCATGGGTCAATTCCTGCAATTCCGGCGCTCCGGGAATAATGAGCCCGCCCTCTTGCTTTGTTTCTTCCTGTTCTTCCGGCGCACTATCATCGGACAGGAAAATGGAAGGAGGAAGACTTGGAGGATTGCCGGCAACAGCGTCTTTAAGCTGTGCAAGAAGTTCGGATGTGTCAAAAACGGCTGCGTTGCCCGCAGAAATGTTTATGCTTCTGATAAGAGCTTCCATAACATCGACAACAATAAGCAGCAGATCGATAAGGTCGTTAGTTACGACAAGCTCGCCTTGCCTTGCCCGGTTGAGCAATGTTTCAGCTTCGTGGGTCAGCGCATTCAAATCATGAAAGCCGACAAGCCCGCTATTCCCTTTCAAATTATGGAAATTTCTGAATAAAGTATTTACCAACTCATGAGCGTCTTCATGATCGTGGGAAATTTTTTCAAGTTCAATCAGTCCGTCATAAAGCATTGACGTATTATCCAATGCTTCATCAATGAAATCTCTCAAGTGGTCTTCGCCAAATGCGGAAAGGATCAGCGGGTCTTTTTTCGCTAAAGTCAAAATCCATTCGCCAGAAGGCAAAACTTTGCGGGCTTTTGCCGTATTCGTATTTTGTACAGGAACAGAATTTTCAGCAGGCGCTTGTGCGGGGACTTCGGCAGCAACTTGAACAGGAGCTTGTTCCGCAGCCGGTTCCGCCGCAGCTTCCGTTTCCGGAGCTTCTTCCTGCACGGCTTCAGCAGGAGCAGGTTCTTCAACCGCTTGTGCAGGCTCTTCAGCAGGACCGGCTTCCTCCGCGGGCTCTGTCACAGGTTCCGCCGCTTGCGTTTGTTCCACAGGCACGGCACCGCCGCCGTTAAGCGCTTCTTCCATGCTGGTAAAGCGTTCACCAGCCAAAATCCTATCCAATAAATCAACAAGGTGGTCAATAGGCGTATCGCCTTCGCTGTTTGTTTCTTCAAGGCTGTTGAGCATATTATTGAAAGCGTCGGTTGTCGCCAAAATAATATCCATAATGACAGAATCAACCGTCATTGTGCCTTTTCTTAATTCATCAAGAACGTTTTCAGCTCTATGGGCAAGTTTATTAATTCTATTTAAACCCAAAAAACCAGAAGCACCCTTTAAAGAGTGCATAGGACGGAAAATATCATTTAAGAGAACTAAATTTTCAGGAGTTTTTTCAAGCTCCAGCAAATTCGGTTCGATAGTCTCAAGATGTTCACGAGATTCAATAATAAAATCAGCAACAAGTTCAGGGTCTAAAAATTCTTGACTCATACCTACCACCTCATAAGGGGTATTCCCCCCTTACTATCCTAAAAGCATTTTAATATTGCGGACCATTCTTTCCGGTTGGGCAGGTTTTACCATATAAAGATTTGCACCCAAGCTGATACCTCTTTGAATATCATCCTCTCCGCCTTCCGTTGAGAGAATAATAATAGGAATATCTTTATACCCGTCTTGCTCACGCACTGCCGCAATAAAAGAAAAACCATCCATTCTTGGCATATTGATATCTGTCAAAATAAGATTGATTTGGGGCATTGAATACAATTTTTCCAAACCGTCAATCCCGTTTTCGGCAGTTTCAACCTGCATTCCTTCTGCTTTAAGAATAAATGCTACTAAGTTACGAATTGTTTTGGAATCATCAACAACCAAGATAGTTTTATTACTCATACAGTACCTACGCTTCTGAAAGATTATTTTTATTTTTAATCTCCATAGCATACCGGAATTTCATGTATACTCTATTATACGGCTGTGAATAAAAAATCTTTAGCCTTTAATTAAAATTATCTTCCGGTATGCCAGAAAATTTTCCTAACTTTGTTTACGATAAATGATAGCACCAGGATGATGCTCCGGCTTAAAGGTTCTTGAAATATTATGCAGGGATTCCGAATGCCCGATAAGCAAATATCCCCCCGGCAGCAGGTTGTCATAAAACGCATTGATAACGTGCTTTTTCATTGCATCATCAAAATAAATGATAACATTTCGGCAAAATACGATATGGGAACGTTCCACCCGTGCAAGCTGATCGGCGCGGGAAAGATTTATTTGCCCGAATTGCACAAGTTTTTGCGCGGCAGGGACGATTTTATAGTTTCTTCCTTCTTTGATGAAATATTTTTCAATGATTTCAGGCGGAGTCGTCCTCAATGCATATTCGGAATACGTCCCCTTGCGGGCGATATTCAGCATTGCGAGAGAAAGGTCGTTTGCCGTGATTTTGATATTCCAATCATTAATTTCACCTTTTAAAAGGTCAAGAAGAATGATTGCGATAGTGTACGGTTCTTCCCCGGAGGAACAGCCCGCCGACCAAATATTGATTTTCTTTTCGCCCTTCGCCCTTTGTTCTGAAATGAGCTTAGCCAAAACCTTGTCGCGGAAAATATCAAGCTGAACGTTGTTTCTGAAGAAACTGGTTTCGTTCGTTGTCATATTGATGAACAACTCGTTAAGTTCAGCCGTTTTATTTTTGTCATACCGCAAATAATTATGGTACTCGCTGAAACTGTGCAGCCCGAGTTCGCGCAGACGGGTATTTAAGCGGTTTTCCATGAGGTATTTTCTGTTTTCACCGACAAAAATACCGCATTGGTCATACAAAAAGTCCCTTAAGGTGACAAATTCATCATTGGTGATTTTTATTTCATTTCCGCTTGAATCCTCACCTGCGGCACGGCGCGCGAGAGGAGAACGGATAGCGCTCGCATTATTTGCAAGAGCGGCGGAATCTTGAGAGGCGGCGTTCCTTTTGGCAAACAAAGAAGAACCGCCGTCTGTCGCCTGTGGCTGCGCCGATTTGAAAAGCTGTGTCGCAGTCGGTCTTGCTGCCTGTGAAGCAGGCTGTGCCGGAGCTGCCGTACGGGCGGCTGTTGGCTGCAATACTCTTTTGTTCTTTGTTTCATTTTCAATATCAGCATTGATTCTTTCAAGAACCGCAAGCTTTTCTTCAAGAGTCAGCTTGCTGATATCAAAAGGAATATTGACATTGCCCTTTTTAAGCGGGCTTGCGGGAGGAGTTTTATCGGCTTGAGTCTGCTGTGTCTCGGCTGTTTTGGCTGCCATTCCCGCAAAAGTCACTTTTTGCGGTGCTGCGGCGGGTTTTGCCTGTGCAGCAAAAGGACTTGCAGGTTTTGCATCTTTACCGTCTTTCACAAAACTTTTAAAAAATGAGCCTCTCTCTGCACTGCCGGTTTGAGTTGCGCTTGCGGTGTTTCCACCGAACATAGAGGAAAAACTTTTCTTGTTTGGATCGTTTAAGTTACTCATCTTCTTCCCCTAACTCACGTGTAATGGATTCCATTGCAACCTGAGCCGCTTGCTGGATTGCTGAATCTCCGGAACTAACAAGTCCCAATAAAGCCTGAAATGCCTGGTCGCCGCCAATGAGCGCGAGCGTTTCAATAATCTTCAATTTCACCAATTGTTCAGAATTTGGAATCATTTCTATAATCGTAGGAACAACACTGTCTATTTTATACAGTCCGAGAACTTCCAAAGCCCTCATTTTTACCCAATCGTCAGAATCAGACAAAGCGGTCACAAGGGAAGGGACAAGTTCGGAATTCATTTGTTCGCTCATGATGCCCACAGTGCTTAAGCGAACGTCCTTATCTTCGTCCTGCATTGCGAAAATAAGCATTTTATTCTTAGCTTCCGATTCCGGCAAACCGTAACCGATAGCCTCGATAGCTGTTTTACGGACGGAAGCGTCCTTGTCATCCATCGCCGTTGCAAGATCTTGGAAGAAAAATTCCGCATTGATGTAACCCATTGTGTATACAGCCATTTTTCTTAAGTCTGCCCGTTCGTTATCTTTATACGCGGTAATTTTGTAAACAGTGTCTTCATCTTCAAGGGCAAGACAGGCTTCAAGGGCAGCGTCATGGATATTTTGGTCTTCGCTTTCCAAAAATTTAATCATTTTAGGAGCTAAATCGACACGTTTCTGCTTCACTCCGAGAAAACGGAGAGCGGCGCAGATAACCTGCGGTTCCTGGCTGTTTTCCAAGTGATTGATAAAGAAAGGGATATCATGTTCATCGGAATTTACGGCAAGCAAATTGATAGAACGGTTCTTGTCATCCGGAGTCATTTGGTCGAAATGGCGTTTCAGAACGAAACGACCGGCTTTGCCGTCCAAACCTCCGCATGTTTCAATGGCAATTCTGCGGACAAGCTCATTGTCGCTGACAAAAGCGGCTTCCAATTCTTCATTGTAACCGATTGATTTTAATGTTTCGATGATTTTTTGCAATAATTCCAATTGAATATTTGCGTCAATACGTTTTCCGAGCTCAATGATCGCCTTTGTCACGTCAGGGTCCAGACCGACAGTTGACAAACCTGAAAGAACAACCATAAGGGTTTCTTCATCTTTTTCCTTCAATGCTTCGATCATATATTCCTGGAAAGAATACAGTTGCTGCGCACCCAATAAATTCAAAGCATTCGGTCCCAAAATCTGAATAATCGCCTTCAAAGCCTTTATGCGGATAGGACCGTCCCATTTTGACAAATATTCCAAAAGCCTTGGAACGGATTTCACACTGCCGATATCGCCAAGAGCCTCGATAATGATGGACACAACAAGCGGAGAAACCGTATCAAGAGCCTGCAAAAGAATATCGACGCTTTGCGTATCCCTGATTTTCGCCAAAGCCCCGATTGCGGCATACTGCACCCATTCTTCGTCAGCAATGGCTTTTTTCAAAGCTTCCACGCATTTCGGGTCTTTAATTTCACCAAGACTGATAGCGACCTGATACCGAACATTGACTTCCGGGTCATGTTCGAGAGCTTCACAAAGAACCTGCACGACACTGGCATTTTTAATCGAACCTAAAATATCCGTTGCAAAAATACGGATATCCGGGTCTTCATCATAAACCAAATCAATCATAGACTGAACATCATCTTCGGCAATTTCACGCAAAATATCCATGGAGATATTTCTCACCGTGGCGTCTTCATTCCGCAAAACAGGAATAATAAGCCGAACAGCTTCCTCCCCGCGTATTTTTCTGACGGCGACTTCAACAGCCTCGATAATCCCCATACTATGGCTTTCAAAAAGTTTTACTAATACCGGCAAAGCAGATTTCAAACCTTGATTTGCAGCCTCAAATGCGGCTTGACGCACAACAGTTGCATCGTCAGAATCAAGAGCCTGCAAAATCTCTTTTTCTGTCATTTTTTCTTCAACAGGTAAATTTTGATCGTCAGTCATAGTTTACTCCAACGTACTATTCTATTTATAAAGTGCCCGAATCAAGGCATCAGGAATATCATCCAAATCAACAATATCATGAGCGAGTTTCGCTTCAACAACGGCTCTTGGCATACCGTACACGACGCAGGTGTCTTCACTTTGAGCTAAAATATAACCGCCTTTAGCACGCAGAGGTTTTGTTCCTTCGCAACCGTCATTTCCCATACCTGTCATAGTGAGACCGACAACCTTATTCGCCATGACGGCGACAGATTCATTCAAAATGCTTGCGCTGGGTTTATATATGGCGGAAGTCGGTTCCGGCGAAATTTTAATTTGAGGGAGCGCTCCTTTGACAGAAACGCTGATATGCTGCCCTCCGGGGCAAACATACGCTATGCCCGCAATAATGGTATCGCCGTCTTGCGCTTCCTTGACTTTTATTTTGCATAAGCTGTCCAAGCGTTTGGCGAATGCGCCCGTAAAAGCGGCAGGCATATGCTGCGCAATCAGAATACAAGCCGGGAAATTCTCAGGCAGCGCAGTAAGAACTTTTTGCACAGCCGGAGGCCCGCCGGTGGAAACGCTGATCGCAACGATATCGCGCTTAGGTCTGCCGGTAGGCAGCGGTTCATTCGGACGGACATATGTCGCTTGTCCGGAGACTGTCGTTTTTATTGTTAAAGAATTTAATTTTGCGCTGCTTGCAGAACTGGGGGCAACATGAGGAATTTCTGTTTTTGCCCCGGCGCCTGCAGCCGCGTTTTTCGCAGCCTGCGTACGCATTCTTGCAAGATGCAGACGCATAAGCGCCCGTTTTTTGGAAAGGGCTTTTAATTTTTCCGTCAATTCTTTTTGCGCGACGGCAAAAACGGTTGTTCCCTCGACATATTTAGGCATATAGTCAAGGGCGCCCAATTCCAAAGCTTTCAGCGTGGCCTCTGCACCTTCAAAGGTCAGAGAACTAATAACAAGAACAGGTATCGGATTTGTGCCCATTAATTTTTCGAGCATTTCCAAACCGCCCATACGAGGCATTTCAAGGTCAAGCGTAATGATGTCAGGATTTAATTTTTCAATCTTTTCTAAAGCATCAATGCCGTCGGCGGCTTGTCCCACAACCTCGATTTCAGGATCAGAAGCGAGCATACGCGTAAGCGAATTACGCATAAAAGCAGAATCATCAACAACTATAACTCTTACCATGCTGTATCCTTTTTACCGAAATTTATACCTATGATAGATTTTCGATAGACTAATATTATTTTAACTTGTTAAAGTATATAGTATCTTGCAAAAAAGTCAACTCTTCAACCTAAAAATATCGTTACTGAAAAAGTTATCGGCAATACCTGACAAAACCTTAATCCATGCATGCTCCGTGTGAAGAATTTTCATATTGTTATGAAAAAATACTTGCCCAAATCCTTTAAATAAGGCATTAAGTCTGTAACAAATTGCATACCTCAAGAACATACAAAAAACGGAGAATGCATGTCCTTATTCAATGTCATACAACTAATCGGCGGAGTCGGCATTTTTCTTTATTCCATAAAAATGATAAGCGAATCATTGCAGCTCATGGCCGGCAACAGCCTGCAAAACCTTATCGGAATGCTTACGAAAACGCCAGTTTTAGGCGTTATGGTCGGCACTGTCGTTACCGTTCTTATCCAATCAAGTTCCGCAACCACCGTTATGACCGTCAGTTTCGTCGACGCGGGGCTCATGACGCTCAAACAAGCCATCGGGCTTATCATGGGAGCGAATATAGGCACAACGGTAACAGGTCAAATCATCGCCTTTAAAATTAAAGATTATTGTTACCTCTTCATCATTTTAGGTTCGCTCCTGCAATTTTTGGGAAAAACAAACGCACAAAAGCATTTGGGCGCGGGACTTTTCGGTTTCGGTCTGCTTTTTATCGGTATGCAAACCATGGAAGATTCCATGTACGTATTGCGGAGCCGTACGGATTTGTTCCTCATGTTCAAAGAAAGCGCCATGCTCGGTGTTTTGGCGGGCACTGTCATCACCGTTCTCATCCAATCAAGCGCCGCGACGCTGGGGATAACCATCGCTCTGAGCATGCAGGGTCTAATTCCCCTTGAGGCAGCCATTCCGATTATTTTGGGAAGCAACATAGGCACGACCATCACCACGATTTTAGCAGCCATCGGCACTTGCCGGCACGCAAAACAAGCCTGCCTCGCCCACGTTTTGTTCAACATCATCGGAGTAGCGATTTTTCTTCCCATTATGCCGCTTTATATCGACTTCATCCGCGCAAGTTCCGATTCCATCGGTCACCAAATCGCAAACGCCCACTCCCTGTTCAATATCTGCAACACCATTATCTTCCTCCCCTTTGTCGGAAGTTTTGCAAAACTTATCACCGCCATTATTCCGGACCCTCAAAAACCGGAATCCCGCAAGTCTTACTTGGACCCGAAACTTATCGAATTTACCCCTGCCGTCGCTGTTGACGCTGTTAAAAACGAATGTCTCGCAATGGGTTCCGTCCTTCTTGAATCCATTGACAAGATTGAAGAACTGTATTTTCATCACCAAAAAATCACCCGTGAGGAACTTACGGCGATTGAAAATCTTTTGGACAAGTACCATGCGGAAATCGGGGATTACTCACAAGCCCTCATGCGGCATAAGATTTCCGACTCCGAACTTGTCCGCCTGCACGGCTACGTAAGCAGCGCAGGAGATATGGAACGCATTGGGGACAAGTGCAAGCTTCTCTTCCATCTTTGGGAAAAGAAAGAAGAACTGCAGGGCGATTTTTCCGAACAAGCCATTGCCGAATTGCAGCAGCTGTTTGACAAGGCGAACACTGCCGTCGAACTTTCCGTGCAAAACATCAGCCTTCCTCCGGCAAGCGCAAAAGAAGCGTTTGCTCAGGTTGAAGACCTTTCCATGGAAGTTCGTCAAATGGAATCCAAAATCCGCCATATGCACGTGACAAGACTCGCACAAGGCTTATGCAACGCTTCAATCAGCCTCTCTTTCCTTGACGCTGTCGGCGCTATCGAACATATGAGCTATCGTGCCAAGAAGATGTCGCAAGTCATTGTTCATCAGCATATTCACGAAAATTCATAACACACCGGCTTTTTATTGACAGATAAAACAAAAAGGGGGCGCACGCCCCTTATTTTTTTACTTGATTTCCGGTATAAAAACACTCTCCGGCACAAAAAGGAAGTATTTCCGGATAACTTGTTTCATTACCGGTTATTATTTTGGGGGGAATTATTTCCCCCCTCTGTGTGAAACCGTTATGGACAGCGTCCACAACGGTTTTGGTTTTCATATGATTTCAAAATTGAAACATGTTGAAAAAAATTCACGGGAAAAACGTTTCCGAAAGTTTTCCCCGTGAAAAAAAGCATGATTTTTTCTATTCTTAATCCCGCCGAGAAGACCCTAAATCAGACCCTTTTCCGCTTGGGCTTGAATGGCGGTGATAGCCACGGTATTGATAATATCGGCTATTGTGCAGCCGCGGGAAAGGTCGTTCACAGGCTTCTTCAAACCTTGCAGAATAGGTCCGATCGCAATGGCGTCGGCAGCTCTCTGAACCGCCTTATAGGTATTGTTGCCCGTATTCAGGTCAGGGAAAATGAAGACAGTCGCCTTACCGGCAACAGGGCTGTCTGGCATTTTCGTTTTCGCAACTTCGGGGTCTATGGCGGCATCATACTGCAAAGGTCCTTCAAGAAGGAGTTCCGGAGCCCTTTCACGGGCAAACTTCGTGGCTTCTTTCACCTTGTCCACATCCTCCCCTTTGCCGGAACCGCCGGTGGAATAAGAAAGCATCGCAACCCGCGGATCAATGCCGAAAATCCTTGCGGTTTCGGAAGTTGTAATCGCAATATCCGCAAGCTGTTCAGCCGTCGGGTCGGGGTTGATGGCGCAGTCGCCGAAAGCAAGCACCCTGTCTTTCAGACACATGAGGAACGTACTGGAAACAATGGAAAATCCCGGTTTCGTCTTAATAAATTCCAAAGCGGGACGAACGGTATTTGCCGTCGTATTGACAGCTCCGGAAACCAAACCGTCAGCATCGTCCTTATACACCATCATGGTTCCGAAATAGGTGGTGTCAAGCATACGGTCCTGAGCTTCTTCCAGCGTGATGCCTTTTTTCTTGCGAAGTTCCGCATAGGTTTCCGCGTATTCCTGGAATTTCGGATAGGTTGCAGGATTGATGATGTCAATGCCGTCCAAGTTGACAGACAAACTTCTCGCTTTTTCCTTAATCGCTTCAGCATCGCCAAGCAGAATGAGATGTGCGGTCTGACGGGCCTGCAAGGCTTCCGCCGCGCGGATGATTCTTTCTTCCGTTCCTTCCGGCAAAACAATACGCATAAGGTGTTTGCGGGCCTGGTCCATGAGTTTGTATTCGAACATGCGCGGCGTCATGCGGCTGGTATTATCGTCGACAATACGTTTTGCAAGTTCGTCGGAATCAATGTAACGGTCGAAATTTCCAAGAGCGGTATGCACTTTTCTTGTGTCGTCAGCATCGATCCTGTCACGCAGATTTTTCAGGTTTTCAATGGTTTCCGTCGTATTTGTCTTCACGGCAAGCACGGGAATGGACATATTCCTGATACCGTCCAAAAGCCGCAAAATCGAAGGTGAGGGTTTAAGTCCGCCGGTCAGCAATATGCCGCTCACGCTCGGATACGATTTGGACATGCTGGCGATAATGGAGCCTAAAAGCACGTCGTCCCTGTCTCCGGGAGTGACAACCAGATTGCCTTCCTGGAGGAAGTTCAGGAAATTGCCCAAATGCATGGCGGCAATCAAATAATCGTCGATATGATAATCGACAAGGTTTTGTTCGCAGAACAGCACTTCGGCATTGAAGTTCTTCGCCACATCACGCAAAGAAGGACGGCCCAAGATATTGTTTTCGGGAATAAAATACACCAAAGGATTTTTTGCGTTTTTTTGTACGAGGTGATCAGCGATTTCCGTTTTCAGCGCGTCCATATCAACCAAATACGGGTCCACTCTGTTCACAACAAGAGCGGCGATTTCAATGCCTCTTTGCGAGAAAACTTCCACAGCGGTTGTTGCGGCGGAACGAATTTCTTCCGCATTATTGTTGATGCTCGGGTGAACAAGCAAAACCGGCACGCCCAATGTCGCAACGATATCGGCATTCAATTCAATTTCAAAAGCACCGTGTTTCCCTAAAAAGTCAGTGCCCTGGCAAAGAATGAAATCATATTGTTTGGCAAGATTGTTATAAGTTTCCAAAATCTTATCCATTAAAAGGCTTACCTGTCCCGAATTGATCAAACGGCGAGCTTCTTCCAACGTGAATGCGTAGCATTGTTCAAAAGGTAAATTCAATCCGAAATACTCGCTGATTAATTGCAGTTCATGGTCAAACCCCGAAGACTCCTGCACAATCGGACGAAAAAACCCGACTTTGCCGACACGGCCGATAAGCAGACGCATAAGCCCCAGGGTGATCGCAGATTTACCGGATCGTTCCGCAGTTGCACTGATATAAAGTGTATTAGCCATTTCACACTCCTTTTAAAAAATAATCACAACTGTTATCACTTGCCAGATATGTCTGACAATTCCTCGCACGTTTTAATGCCCAAATAAAAACGGTGCGTTTTCTGATTCACAATAAATATTATTTTCAGAATCAAAATAGCGAGGTTGTGTAATAAATGCCCCAGCCAAAATTTGCTCGAAATTAAGCTTTCTGTTTCTCAGGGAATACTGCGCGGCATCATGGGTGAGTCCCCACCCCCCATAATAAGGCCAGCCATAGGTATACACCTGCAATGGAATGGCCAGTGCGTCTATTCCCAAATGAGAATCATACGTATGGATTTCCAATAAATGCCCGTCAACTTGGGTTATCGGGCAATTGAAAATACAAAAAGTATTCTCCGCCTTTGTCATTGCGGAAGCCTTTTCAAGAAAGCGCTTCGCCCTGACTTGTTTTTTATTCCAGCGGGAAACATCTATGTCGTCAATCAGTTCAACGCCGGCACATTCAAATTCATCTTCGGCGCTTTTTCCTGATTTTGCGGACTGCGAACATGTTTCCTTTGTGAAACCCAACAATTCCAAAGGCACGAAATCAGAAGGACGGGCAAAAGGAATAAGCTCGTCCGCCAAATCCAAAATTTCAACAGGAACCTTTGTGTCATTGTTTTGCCGGCAATAAACGATATACGCTTCCGGACGTTTTTTTCTGATGTATTCTATAAGCTTGCCGTCATCGGACAAAGGCAGGGAAAAAGAATGGTAAGGTCTGCCCTTTTTATCCAAATTTCCGGACCCTTCCTGCAATACTGCGCTGTCAGACATTTTTTTGGGAGCCAAATCGGCATTGCCGATAATGACAACGACATCCTGCCCCTTTTGCACGTTCGCATAATCATAATGTTCACGGAAAGAAGAAAGTTCCAATAAAAACTGCCGAAGCAGCCTCGCCCTGAGCAAATCGTTTTCCGTCATGGTTTTTATTTGCAAAATCTTTTCCAAAGGCGGATACGGTCCCCCCTCAAAACACAGGGAAACCATTTTCTGCTGGTTATACAATCTGTCAAAAGCTCCGGGACGGACATGGACAAGGGGAATGTTTCCGCATTTTTTCCTCAATTCCTCTGTCGGCTCTTCCGCGGTGTAAACCATGCCCCTGTTATTGGACGCGGCTTCAATGCCTTGTTCTTCTTTCATGAAGCGGATATCGGCATGTTTATACATTTTGGAAAAAAACGCTTTTTGCTTTTCGTCAAAATTGATACAGGCAATAAAACGTTTGTTTTCAAAAAGCTGCGGAACCTGCAGCAGAATTAAACGGACAAAGGCTTGGAAGTGTGAGGGCTCTCCGGTAATGGGATGCAGATAGCGCGTAAAAAAGAGACAGATAGCGGCAAACAATTCTTCCTTTTTAACCTTGATATTCCGTCTTGAACAAGCGACCTTATCCTTGGTCAGCCCCCAGCCGGCATAAAAGGGCAGACCGTAACAATGCACGGTTTTACCAAGCAAAACAGCATCAAAACCTATTTTCGCGCTCACAGTATACACTTCATCGGCTTGCGCTAAAATGGAAAAAGAAGAAACCTGCTCGGAAATGACTTCTATGCCGTTTTCCAAAGCGAACTTTTTCAAATACCCCTTTTTTTTGCCTTGCAGGACAGAAGGAGGCTGCAAAAGGAAAAACGCCGCTCCGGGGTGCTGTTCCTTCGCATCAAGCACCATTTGTTTAAAACTCTCTTCCCTGGCGAAAACTTTTTTGAGTTCTTGTTTGCTCTTTCGTGACTGCTCGATTATGACAACGCGTTTTCTGCCTCCAGGAGTAAACAGCTTATAAGGGGAAGCATCCAACACATAGCGTTCTATGCCTATTTTTTGATTGACGACTTCACCGAGGATTTCTTTCACTTCATCTATTCCGTAAGGGCTCAAAGCCGGAAAAGAGACAGGCAAAAGCGACAGGAAACGCTTTGCATACACCGTAAGCAGGGCATCTTCCATACTCTGCAAAGCGGAATATTCGGCGATATTTTGTTCTTCGTTCAGAGAAAAATCTTTGAAAATCTTAAGCAAACCGGGCGTTGCTTTCACACATTCCTCCCAGTCGGACGGAAAACGGGCGTCGGTATACGACCCTGTTTTTTCCAAAATGAACGAAGTGGCGACTTTCCCCGGAAGTTTGTACACGCCGTCCCTGATATTCCAAACGGGCAGCTTTAAAAAACGGGCGATAAAAGCCCCTCTTCCTTTCACCGTAATGAAAGCATCAATATTTTTCTTATATTTCAACGCGGTGCGAAAAGGCACGACAATCAATTCAGGATATAATTTTTGTATGTATTGCCCATACTTAGCATTGACACACGTGACTTTCAAACGCCGTATCTTCGTATTTACGGAATTTTCCTCTTGCTGACCAGACTGCATATTTCACCTACCGTATGACTAAATAAGACTTGGGAAAATTTTTTATTAAATATTGCTGTACTTTTTTTGCCATTTCTTCATTTTTGAACGGTCCCGCATGCACAGTATAAAATCCGCTGTCCGTATAAATTTTAGCAGGAATATTGCGCTTTTGCAACTCCCGCACAAGCTTGTCCGCCATTGTTTTTTCTTTAAAAACAGCTAAGTGCACAAACAATTTGCCGCCGGAACCGGAAGCTTTCGCCGTATTCACATAAACCGGGTTCACCTCCGCCATGCTCAAATTGCTCGTATAGCCCGCTCCGCCCGCCGCCATGGAACCTCCGGCAAGGGAAGCCAACGCTGCGCTCACGCTTTTGTCCTCATCGGAATAAACAACCCGTTCTTCCATGGAATTGTTTCCCCCGAACAAAGCGCCGAAAATTCCTCCTGAAGATTTTTTGGCGGTGCTTGCGGTGTTTGCAGAATTTTTTCCGTCTCCGTCAAGATATTCCAAATGGACTTTCGCCGTCCCGCTCTTAATCATGCCGATTTTTTGCGCGGCAGCCTGTGACAAATCGATAATCCTGTCATCGACAAAAGGACCTCTGTCATTGATGCGCACAACGCATGTTTTTCCGTTTTCAAGATTGGTCACAAGAATATTCGTATTAAAAGGAAGAAATTTATGGGCGGCTGTCATGGAATACGTATTGAACGTTTCCCCGTTGGAAGTTTTTTTGCCGTGAAACCCCGGACCATACCATGAAGCGATGCCGATTTCTTCAAACCCGACGGCGGAAGTGTACGGCGTATATTTTTTGCCATGCACCGTATAGGGTTTTCCTTTCGGCAAGTGGCTGTTTCTCTGTGTGTTTATCGTCTTGTAATAGGAGCCTGACTTTCGGTAACTATTCAAATCTTCTTCTGAAAAACGGCTTTTTCCTTGTTGGGTATGCTGTTTTTTCTGAGAGCCGGAACTGTAAACAGGCTCCAAGGGAATACTGTAATTTCCTATTTGGATGCACCCGTTCAAAAAAAGCGCAATGCAGCACAATAAAAAAACACGCAGCATATAATCCTCATTTTTCATGCAAATATGTTGAAATAACGCATGGCTGCAACCAAAACCATTCCCGTAAGCAGCGTTGCGAACAGACTTTTTGTGAAATACGCAGCCAAAAGCGCCGGACCGAACGCTATTAAAAATAAATTTTCTTTTGCGAAAAAAAATTCACCGTTCCGCATAAAAATTTCGGGAGCGAGCAGCGCGGATAAAATAGCGACAGGAATATAGGAAAGCCATGTCTGAAAATTTTTCCCTATTGTCCGCTTCGCCAATAAGCCCATGGGCAATAAACGAGGAATATATACGCCTATCATCATCGCCGCCAGCAAGAAAAAACCATCGACAAAACTCATTTTTTTTCCTCAAACCGTGCCAATGGCACCATGATACCTAATTTTTTTCTTTTTGCAAAGACAAATATAAACCCAGACTTGCGCTTAAAAGCGTGGCGAAAATAATGCTCCACCTGTCAAAACCCGCTTCCATAAAGCATAAGGAAAGGACAGCCCCCGTCAAACAGACGATAATCTGTATCCTGTCAACCAATAAAGGCACAAGCAAAGCCGTGAACATGGCAGGCAAAGCAAAATCCAGACCCAGAGCTTCCACATTGGAAATAAGCCCGCCGGAAACAGCGCCCAGAAAAGTGCCTAAAATCCAGCCGGACTGAGCGACCAACGCAAGAGTCAGCACTTGCGTGACGGTCACTTCTCCGCCTGATTTATGATAGGAAATATTCGCGGCAAAAATTTCATCCGTCTGAAAATACGATAAAAATATTTTCCAGGAAAAAGGCAAATGTTTCCAAGGAAGAACAAGGGCGGCGCTCATAAGCACATGCCGCAGATTAACAAGAAAATTCGCAGCGCCGATAGACAGAAAAGAAGCTCCCGCTCCCAACATGCTTACCGCAATGAACTGCCCCGCACCCGCAAAAACAAAAACGGAAAGCATGACCGCCCAAAACGCATCCATACCGTTTTTTACAGCCAAAACACCAAAAGCGAACCCCAAAGGGATATAGCCTATCATGATAGGCAATCCCAATTTCAGCCCCGCGTAAAATGAAGCATTTCTCATAACCCGTCCATGCATTAAAGTACAACCCCTATAAAAGATACTCTTTTTAAAGTCAAATTGCCGGACCAAGAACCGCTTCGGAATTTTCACTTGCTAGAATGGTGCGCTCTTGGTATAAATCTTCTATTATCATGCAGCCAAAAGGAAAAAATATGCTCTGTCCAGACCGATTGAATCCCCATGATTTTCCCTCTCCCTGTTTTGTGACCGACCTTGCAAAACTGGAAAAGAATATGCAAATTTTAAATTCCGTCCAAAAAAAAACAGGGGCAAAAATCCTTCTCGCCCTCAAAGGGTTTGCCCAGTGGAAAAGCTTCCCCTATTTATCAAGAGCCATGCAGGGTCCATTATTCGGCGCCTGCGCAAGCTCCGTTGACGAAGCGAGACTTTCCAAAGAGGAATTTAAAGGGGAAGTCCATGCCTTTGCCGCAGGTTTCAGCGATGAAGACATGCGGGAACTTCTCACGCTTTGCGACCATATCACGTTCAATTCCATTAACCAATGGAAGAAATTCCGCCCTGTGATTTCTGAATATAACGAAAAACACGAAAAAAAAATCCTTTGCGGTTTGCGGATCAATCCGGAACATTCGGAAGGCGCCGTGCCTATTTACGACCCTTGCTCCCCAAGTTCAAGACTGGGAATACGCCTTAAGGATTTTGAAAATGAAAATCTTGACGAATTGTTCGACGGGCTGACAGGTCTGCATTTCCATACCCTTTGTGAACAAAATTCAGACGCCCTTGACAGGACCCTGCGCGCTGTCGAAGAAAAATTCGCGTTCATGCTTGAACGCGTTTCTTGGGTCAATTTCGGGGGCGGTCATCACATAACACGTGAAGATTATGATATTGATTTGCTCTGCCAATGCATTGAACGGATACAAGCAAAATATCCCGTGCAGATTTACCTGGAACCGGGGGAAGCCGTCGCTCTCAAAGCCGGTTATCTTATCAGCACCGTACTTGACGTTATTCACGCGGATATGCCCATGGCTATTTTGGATACTTCCGCCGCCTGCCATATGCCCGATGTTCTGGAAATGCCCTACCGCCCGGCAATAACCGGATCCGGTGAAGAATATGAAAAGAAATTCACTTACAGGCTGGGAGGAAAATCCTGCCTTGCCGGCGATGTCGTTTCCACGTATTCTTTCGATACTCCGCTGAAAGAGGGCGATAAGCTCGTTTTTGAAGACATGGCGATATACAGCATGGTCAAAACAACGACATTCAACGGGCTCCGTCTGCCTTCCATCGCCTTATGGGATTCACGCACGAACGAGATACTTGCCGTAAAACACTTCGGTTACGGGGATTTTAAAGAGCGGCTTTCATGATTTCCTTACGCTATAAGGATATTCCGTCTTGCTTGCAATTATTTTAATAAAGAGTAAAATACAATAAAATTCATACAAGGAGAAACCTATGTTTCGTTCATTAATTTTTGCATTGGCACTTGTATTTGCAACCGTGACAGCCGCACAAGCCGCTACCAACGTTGCCATCGCCCCCCTTATGCAAGTTGCTGAAAAAAGCAAACTCCAAGATGCCAAAACAAAATATTTGGATTCAAAGTTTGGTAAGGATAAAGAAAAATTAGAAAAAGATGTCAAAGCATTCCAAAAGAAAGCTGAAGAGTTTCAAAAGCAGGCAGCCGCTCTTTCCGATTCCGCCCGTCAGCAAAAAGGACAGGAATTAGAAAAAGAAGCCCGCGCCCTTGAAAGCCGCCGTCAGGAATTTACCAAGAAAGCCGCTCCTATTGAACAAAAAATCAATCAGCAAATCTTGGAAATATTAAGCCAAGCTTGTGCAAATTATGCGAAAAACAACGGTTTTGACATCATCTTGGATTCCGGCGCCGTTTTATACGCAAGTTCCGCCGCCAACATTGAAGAAGGACTTGTTGACGAAGTCAATAAGATTTGGAAAGACAAAGGCTCTAAATTCAAACTTTAATCCCGTAAGCCTGCATGTTTCCCTCATGCGGGCTTTTTAATAAATAAAATTATGTTAAAACAATTCACCCTGGCGGAAATCGCAGATTTTTTAGGTGCAAAATATCAAGGGGAAAATATCGCCGTCACAGGACTCAACACGCTTGAGGAAGCAACGGGGACAGAACTCAGCTTTTTGGCAAATCCTAAATATATCAAACAAATTGAAACAACAAACGCCGGTGCCGTAATCCTGCACGAAAACCATGCCCAGGCTGTAAAAAATGCGATCATCAGCGATAATCCCTACTTCGCCTTTGCCCGCTGCATGGGACTTTTTGCCGAAAAAGAAGGTTTTTTTGAGGGCGTAAGCGAATTCGCGTCCATACACCCAAGCGCTAAAATCGGCGAACACTGCACCATTTATCCTTTTGCCGTCATCGGGGCGAATGTGGAAATCGGTGACAACTGCACGCTTTTTTCCGGAGTGTATATAGGCGAACACTGCCATATCGGCGATAACTGCACCCTTACTCCGAACTGCGTTTTAATGTCCCGCACCAGCTTGGGTGACAATTGTTATTTGCAGCCGGGAGCCGTTCTCGGCGGCGAAGGGTTCGGATTTGTCCGAACTGATTTCGGCATTCAAAAAATTCCTCAAATCGGACATGTGGAAATTGGCGATAATGTCGAAATCGGCGCAAATGCGGCTATCGATAGGGCAGCCCTTTCAAAAACCTTTGTAAATTCCGGCACATGCATTGATAACCTCGTACAAATCGGGCATAATGTGCAAATCGGTAAAGAATGTCTTATCATTTCCCAAGTCGGCATTGCCGGTTCGACCAAAATAGGCGACAGGTGCACTTTCGCAGGACAAGCTGGAATTGCCGGACATCTGAAAATTCAAGACAATGTCACTGTCGGTCCGCAAGGCGGAGTTGTGAAAGACATTGCAAAAAACAGCGTTGTCAGCGGCACCCCCTCCATGGAATACAATACCTATATGCGTCATTCCATTTTACAGCCTAAAATTCCTGATTTATTTAAACGCGTCAACGCCCTTGAAAAACAAATCGAAAAACTGGAACAAGAAATCAATACGAAAAAATAGGGAAATACTATGGAAGAAAAAACGTTCGACGAATTAAAAATCGCTGATATCATGAGGCTGCTGCCCCATCGCTATCCTTTTCTTTTAGTCGACAGGGTGACGGAAATCATTCCTAATGAAAAGGTTGTTGCATATAAGAATTTAACCTATAACGAACAATTTTTCCAAGGGCATTTTCCCAATGCTCCCGTCATGCCCGGCGTGCTCATAATCGAAGCGATGGCGCAAACAGGCATTATTTTGGTTGTTGACACATTGAAAATCGACACGGCAAAAGAAAATATGATTTATCTTTTTACCGGTATTGAAAAAGCCAAATTCCGCCGTCCGGTCGTTCCAGGCGACAAGCTTGTCATTGAATGCTCGAATTTGCAGCATAAAATGCAATTATGGAAAATGGACTGCAAAGCCTATGTTGACGGGCAGCTTGTAGCTCAGGCGACCCTTACGGCTTCCACTACGACTGCTGACAGTTTTAAATAAAAAGAGGATACCATGGCTGACTCCGTACACAGTTCCGCTTTCATCGCTCCAAGTGCGAAAATCGGAAAAAACGTAAGCATCGGTCCCTGCGCCTATATTGAAGACGATGTCGTCATAGGCGATAACTGCAAAATCGATGCTTTTGCCTCTGTTAAGCAATATACCACCCTCGGTGAAGGAAATCATATCCATTCTTATGCAATGGTCGGCGGTGAACCCCAAGATTTAAAATTCCATGGTGAAAAAAGCGAACTCATCATCGGCAACAACAATAATATCCGGGAATTCGCAACCTTGCACCGCGGAACGGAAACAGGCGGGTTTATCACGAAAATCGGCGATAACAACCTGATCATGGCATATTGCCATGTCGCCCACGACTGCCAGCTCGGCAACAATATCGTTATGAGCAATAACGCAACATTGGCAGGACATTGCATTGTTGATGATTTCGCCATTTTAGGCGGACTTTCCGCCGTGCACCAATTCACGCGTATCGGAACGCACGCCTTTGTCGGCGGCGCTTCCGGCATTACCCAAGACTTGCCGCCTTACATGCTTGCCGTAGGCAACAGGGCGACCGTCCATTCCCCTAATATTGTGGGGCTCCGCCGCATGCGCGCAAGCCAAGAACTCTTTTCCGCCATAAAACAGGCGTTCAAACTGACGTGGCAATCCGATATTCCGCGTCCCGACGCCCTCGACCAGCTGGAAGCGGAATACGGACATCTGCCGGAAATAAAAATCTATATCGATTTCATACGGCAATCAAAGCGCGGCATTATCGCCAATGAGAATAAAGACTAAAAAAAGCAGGTTTTAAACCTGCTTTTTTTATCCAGACACTATATTTTTAAACAGCCGTTCCTTTAGGGCAATTACTCTGTCAGAAAGCTCTTATCCTGTCCAATACCCATTATTCTATGCCCACACGCAAACAATCATGCATATGGATAAGTCCGACCATATAGCCCTGCCCGTCAAGAACCACAAGGCTTGTTATCCCTTTTTCATTCATGATGCCGACAGCCTTCGATGCCAACGCCTCCGTATCGATAACCGCAGGAGAAACGGACATGACTTCCTGCACATTTTTATCCAATAAATCAGAAGACATGTGCCTGCGTAAATCTCCGTCTGCGATAAGTCCCTGCAAAATCAAATGATTATCCGTATCCCTATCCACAATGGCAATGCAGCCCAGACCTTTTTGGGTCATTTCAAGCACCGCCTCATTCATTTTGGCATTTTTATCAATAAGAGGCAGTTCTTCGCCGATATGCATCAGATCCTTTACCCGTTTGAGCTTTGATCCGAGCTTTCCTCCCGGATGAAAATCATGGAAATCTTCAGAGCTGAACCCCCGCAAATCAAGAAGAGCCATGGCGAGAGCATCGCCCAAAGCCAAAGTCATGGTTGTTGAGGAAGTGGGAGCGCAGCCGATGGGGCAGGCCTCTTGTTCATTGGGCAGTTCCAGACAAATATCCGCCTGCGTTCCCAAAAAACTGTTTTTGTTTTTTGTTATTGCAATAATTTTTATAGCATGGCGCGCCGCATATTCCAAAACATCGAACAACTCTTTTGATTCTCCTGAATTGGAAATTGCAAGCAACACATCATTCTTTGTCAATGCGCCCAAATCGCCATGGCTGGCTTCCGCCGGATGCAGAAAGAAAGACGGCGTCCCCGTGGAGCTCATGGTCGCCGCAATCTTTTTTCCGATATGCCCGCTTTTGCCTATGCCGGAAACAACCAGCCTGCCTTTGCAGAAAAAAATAAGCTCCAAAGCAGCGCAAAAATCCCTGCCAATGCCCTGACGCAAAACCTCAAGGGCTTTTTCTTCCTGCCTTATCACCGATTTGCCAAGCTGCAAAGATTTTTCAATTTGATTCTGTGTCAGCATCACTTTCCTTCCGGCATATTCTTTTTATTCATTAAAGCGACTTCTTTGCGTTTTTGCGCAAGTTCCCGCATATCATCGACAATATCCGATTCATCGACAATTTCACGCCCAAGCAATTCTTCCAAAATATCTTCCAGACTGATAACCCCTGCAAGCCCGCCATACTCGTCAAGCACGGCGAACAAATGCTGATGCAGGTCTAAAAATTTATGCAGGACTTGGTCAAGCGTTTGGCTCTCAAGAACAAAGTGGATAGGCTTCATGATCTTTTCAAGGCTTTCCTCTTTTTTTCCGTCGCGAACAGCAAGAGCGATTTCCCGCCTTTGCACGATACCGACGACATCCTCATTGTCGGAAGCGTAAACGGGAATCCTGCTGAAAGACCAAAAATCCTCATGATTGTACACATCAAAGATTTTCATGGCGACAGGAAGAGAAAAAACAACTGTTCTCGGCGTCATGACATCGCTCACCCTTCTTTGGTCAAGCATAAGAACATTGGAAATGGTTTTCTCCTCATAATCATTGATTGTGCCGGATTGCCTCGATATGCTCGCTAAAATTTTAATATCGTCTTCCGTTGCGGTGGGAGCGCCGTCTTTCGGCGTGATAAGTCTGGTAATAAGCCCGGTGCAATAGGTGATAGGTTTTAAAATCAGGATGATTGCCTGTAAAAAATACGCCAAGGCGGGGGAAATCGAATTGCAGTAAATGACTCCGATGGTTTTCGGCAAAATTTCCCCGAAAACTAAAATCAGCAAGGTGATGACCATACTGAAATAAATAAGATTTTCCGTGCCGAGCACGCTTGATGCCAAAGCCCCCGCGACAGTCGCGCCTGCGGTATTCGCCACGGTATTCAGCGTCAAAATCGCAGAAATAGGTTTATCCACATTGGTCCGCATATCATATAAAATCGTGCCTGCTTTCCGCCCCTCCGCCTTTAACCGTTCAATATGCGTCCACGACAAGGAATAGAGCATTGCTTCCGTTGTGGAGCAAAGCGAAGAAACCCCGACGACCAAAACTGTTGTGATGATAAGTTCTAACATTTTTCACCCGAATTGATAAAAAAAAGCCCACATCTTGCGAAAGCTGCAAGTATGGGCTTATATTAACTAAAAAAAAATTTTAATCGTTTAAAAATTCTTTTAATTCTTTACCGGCACGGAAGAAAGGCAAGCGTTTTGATTCAACTTCAACTTTTTGTCCAGTACGTGGATTACGCCCGGCATAAGCCCCGTATTCTTTAACTTTAAAACTTCCAAATCCGCGAATTTCAACATGATCACCTTCCAAAAGGGCATTTTTCATGTTATCAACAAAAGTATTCACAACCAATGTCGCTTCATCGATGGAAATGTTGGTTTGTTCAGACAAACTTTTAATAAGTTCGCTTTTATTCATGTATTGCTCCTTACATCAGCCCTCAGCGCTGACATGATTAATCACACAAGATTTAAGAATATTTTCATATAAATAACAATAAGTCAACACTTTAAGCTTTAAAATTCTTATTTTTATCCAAAACACGCAAAGGTTCCTGCCCCTCCAAATGGGGTTCCATACGCGCATAGATTTTCAAAATACGATCCGCAAGCGTGCCGATATCCTGAGCGGCATTACTCTCCGGAAACAGTTCCAGCAAAGGCTTTTGCCGAAGAACCGATTCCTGAAGCTTAACATCATGACGGACCCCCCCAAGCAGGACGGGATTGATGTTCAAAAATTTCTGACACGCCATTTCCAAGCGTTTAAAAGTGATTTCCTCTTCTTTTCTGCTTGCAACGTCATTCACGACAACAAGAAAATCACGTACGCCCAAATCTTGGCTCAATACTTTTATAAGAGCATAAGCGTCCGTCAAGGCCGTCGGTTCCGGAGTAAGCACGATGATACGGATAGCCGCCATAGCGGCGAAAGACTGCACCGTGCCGTGAATACCTGCGCCCAAATCCATAAGGATGATGTCATAGCCGCGAAGGGAAGGATTGATACGTTTAATGAGCAAATCACGCATATCGCTATTCATATCGGTAAGTTCCGGCACACCGGAGGCTGCGGGCAAAATATCAAACGCTTCTTTCGTGTTTTTTTCCAAAGAAATAATGGCGTTCTTAACATCAGCTCCGCTCAAAAGCACGTCCTGCAAATTTTGTTCGGGGGTAATGCCTAAAAGCACGTCAAGGTTCGCAAGACCTAAATCGCAGTCCATAAGCAAGAGGGCATGATTTTTTTGCGCAAGGCTGTATCCAAGATTGAGGGACAAATTGCTTTTGCCGACGCCCCCTTTACCGCTCATAATGGCTAAACTCATCGTATTCATATCTACCCTCTGTCACATACCGAAAAGAAAACGTTTTTCATCGGAATGGACCAATGAATTTTTTTTCTGGCTTTTTTGTTGATTTATGAATGATTTCACTTTTATTCCGGCGGGACTTGGCATGGAAAGCGCCTGTTTCGCATGGTCAAGCATACTTTCCGCCGTTTCCGACTGACAAAATTCCGACAGTCCTATGCTGAAATCACACTTCATATTCTCACTATGCAATTTCCGTTCTAAAACTTCAATTATCTTTTCCATTACGGCACTTGCTGAAAAATTCTTTCTTCCCGTCAAAACAAGAGCGTAACCCAACTCATTGATTTTACAAAAATAATCTTCTGCGGAAAGAAATTTTTCAAAACTTTGAAAAAGCAAATCCTGGATAAAATCAGATGTCTGAATTTTGACAAGTCCTACGGTGAATACGGCGGCATTTTGGCAATCCCGCTGCAAACGGTGAACAAATAAAGGATATTCCAGCAAAGTCAGAGAGTACTGCTTTTCAATTTTTCTAAGCCAGCCCTTTTTTATGCCCTGCAAAAGCCAATCCTGAACACCGGTTAAAGAATTTTCGGAAATACCGGCTCCAAGACTGTCATTTTCTTGGCGGTCTCCCATTAAACATAATTGCCATAAATTTGCGTTTTCAGGATTTGCCGCGAGTTCGCAGAGCAATGTTTTTTCTTCCTGCCCGCTTAGATCCGCATAATGCACAAGCCGGGAAACAGAAGAATGTTCTTCTTGCCGTGTGTCTGCAATATCCTGCAAAGAAAACCGCGTTTTTTCCTCTTCTTCCGTTTCGGACGCTTCAGAGCAAAAGCCCCAGTCTTTGGCGCAATCGGCAAGCAAATTCCATTGACCAGCACTGTCTAACATATGCTACCCTTTATTTTTTTGTTCATGTGCATAAAGCAGATAATCCCGAATGAAATAATCGAGGTCGCCGTCAAGAACGGCGTCCACATCGCCTTTTTCGCAATTGGTCCTATGGTCTTTGACAAGCCTGTAAGGCTGCATGGTATACGTACGTATTTGGCTGCCGAAGGAAATTAAATCTTTTCCTGCATAATCGGCTTGTTTTGCGGCGTCGCGGAGGCTTCTCTCATGGTCGTAAAGCCGCGCTTTCAAAATCTGCATGGCAGATTCCTTATTGCTGTGCTGTGACTTCTCGTTTTGACACTGCGCAACGATACCCGTAGGAATATGCGTGATACGGACGGCGGATTCCGTTTTGTTGACGTGCTGCCCGCCCGCTCCGGACGCTCTATACACATCAATACGCAAATCCTCTTCTTTTATCACGATATTGATGTCTTCACCGGCATCGGGCAAGACATCGACGGAAGCGAAAGAAGTATGCCTCCGTCCCGAACTGTCAAAAGGAGAAATGCGGATCAGTCTGTGTATGCCTTTCTCACCTTTCAAAAATCCATAGGCATTCAAACCCTGTACGCGGAACGTTATGCTTTTTGTACCCGCTTCTTCCCCTGCCAAATAGTCCAATATCTCCACCTTGTATTGTTTTAAATCAGCAAAGCGGAAATACATGCGCTCAAGCATGGCTGCCCAATCTTGGGCTTCCGTTCCGCCAGCTCCCGGGTGGATATCGACAATGGCGTCCATATGGTCCGTTTCATCGGCAAGCAAAATCGCCATTTCCATTTTTTCCAGAAAGGCATGCAAATATTCCGCCTGCTCATTCAAAGAAGAAAGGGCTTCTTCTTCCCCCTCGTCGGCGAAAACGAGCCATTCCTGCATATCCGTATACGCCTGCTCCAACTTCTTATATTCGCCGATTTCCTCTTCCAAACAGCGTTTTTCTTTTAATAAAGGAGTTATTTTGGCTTGGTCGTTCCATGCGTCCGGCGCTGAAATCTGAGCTTCGATGATCTTGACACGTTCTTCCTTGCGCGCAAGGTCAAAGCCTCCTCCAAAGCGTTTGATATTGTTCCGTAAGATTTTGACACCATGTTTTCAATTCTGCCAGCTGCAACATATTTTTTCCTTTTTCTGCATATTAATACAGTGGGATGATAGGCAGTTAATAGCAGTTTGGCAATAAAAATTTTCATAAAAAACCCCGCTTATCCGATTTGACAATCCGATAAACGGGGAATATCCGTTTTTGATATTTTTAACCGCAGCGGGCGGACAGCGGTTCATCCGCCAGCATGACGCCGATAACGGTCGAGTCCACAGCCCCCATGCCTTGGGTGCAGATATACCCGACATTTTGAATGGTTGTTTCAGGACAAACCCCGACTATGCCTTGGTTCTTATGGATAAAAACATTCTTTTTGGCAAGCAGGGCGCACATCACCGCCTCTCCCGCGGCTGTCGCCAATTTAAACGCACAGCCGCCTTTGGCGCCGTCGCAAAGCATACCTGCAAGCGTTCCGCTCATGGAATTGATAACGCCTGCGATTTGATTGTCATCGCAATCCAGCAGCCATGCAATGGAAACTGCCGCGCCGATGCCTGCGGCGATGGCGCAGCCGCACACAGGGGACAAAGGCCCTGAAAACTCCTTGATCGCGATAGTGACCAAATGGCTGAACGCCAACGCCCTGATAAGTTTTTCCTCATCGTATTTTTTTTCCTGACAAACGATATACGGGGGAATGATTGCGGTGATACCATGATTGCCGCTTCCCGCGCTTGACATCACGGGCATTTTCAATCCTGCCATGCGCGCGTCGGCTGCTGCGGCGGCAAACATGCGCACGGTATTGACAATATTGTTCTCAATACTGCCTTCTTCCATCAATTCTTTGATTGCATTTCCCAAGGCGAGCCCGGTTTTTTGCTCCAACCCCACTTTTGCCATGCGGTAATTCATAGGAACCCCGGCAATCAAAAACGCGATGTCTTCAAGGGGCAGTTCCTCCACCTCTTTGCGTAAATCCTGCATGGTCATATTGCGGAGCAGCGGAACATGTTCATTTTTCGGTTCCTGTGCGTTCTGCTGTTTTTCAAGCTTGAAAACACACTTCCCGCCGCATTCGACATAAACGATATTGGTATGCGCATCACGGATAACCGCTTTTGCGGAATTATCGGCTTCAATATTCGCTTCAATGAAAAAATTCCCTTCACCGTCGCACACTTCGATGAAAATTATTTTTTTATCCATAAGCGCATGGGCTTCTTGAACGGCTTTTTCATCGACATCAGAAAAAACTTCCAGTCCCATTTCCCATTTTCCGCAGACAAGCGCCAAGGCGACAGCGAAATCAATACCCGATTCCGTCGTTCCGGGAATACCGACCCCGCGGGCGTTTTTAAAAATATTCCCGCTCATGCGGACAAAAACTTTTCTCAATTCCCCGCGGATTTCCAAGTTCGCTCTGGCGACAGCCAATGCGATAGCGGCAGGTTCCGTACAGCCCAATGCCGGTTTCACCATACGTTTCAATAAGGCGATAAGAGAGTCTTTATGCATGACAAAACCCTATTTATTGTTTTTTAGATATTGTTTGATCGGTTCCGCAAAAAAATCATTGTATTGCTTCAATACGTCACCAAATTCCTTGGAAGGCAAATAATTGTAACTTATGAACACATTATCCAGTTTTTCGCGCACTTCCGGGTCTTCCAATGCTTCTTTGAACAAATTTTGCAGAATTTCCACCCGCTCCGCAGGTATGTTTTTAGGTCCGACAATGCCGTAAACGGAATCGAATACCAAGTTTTCATCGTATAATTCCGCAAAGGTGGGAACATCCGGAAGTTTCGGATCCCGCTTTGAACCCGATACCGCAATGATTTTGATCATATCACCATGCGGTGCGAAATTTGAAACAGGAGTGTACGCCACTTGAATATGTCCCCCCAGCAAGGCTGTAACAAGCTCTCCGCCTCCATTGTATGCGACATAAGGCAAATCGGAATCAGGGAAATATTTCATCAGGGACATATGGAAAAAGCGCTGTGCGGTCAATGCTCCGGGACTTCCGACGCTATACTTTTTAGGATGTTCTTTCGCTTTTTGCATCAAATCGTCAACAGAACGGATACCGGAAGACGCAAGAACGCCCCACCCCATTGTGAACAAAGATGTCTGCGCTATACAGGTAAAATCCTGATACGTGAAGCCGCAGGGTTTCACCTGCGGAACAACGGTGACGACATTGGCGGAAGTCAGGCTGATCGTATAGCCGTCAGGACGGGCTTTGGCGACTTCAAGCATTGCGGGAATACCGCTTCCGCCGGCTTTGCTTGTGATAAGAAGCGTTATTCCGTGTTTCTTTTGAAAATATTCTCCGATGATCCTCGCCAGGGTATCCGGCGCATTGCCCGCCCCGAACGGCATGATCAGCGTAATGGGACGGCTTGGAAAATCAGCCGCTTCAGCACAGCCTATCCCGCCCGATACGTTCAAAATGATAAGCATGATGCTTGCCAGCAATTTGGATTTCATACGATTACTCCTTGTTTTGTTGTGTGTCGGACTCTCTTACCGTCCTGTTTCTCTTATATTCGTCATATCCAACTTTAATAATGATTGCCAAGCACAGGACAAGAATCGCCGCCGCAATGGGACTTGTGACAAACACGCTGAAATCATTGCGTGAAATGGACAATGTCCTTCTGAAATTCGATTCCGCTATCGGTCCCAAAATAATGGCAAGCAACATCGGGGGCAAAGGAAAATCCCCTTTCAGCATGACATAGCCGAGAAAACCGAAAACCGCCATCAACCATAAATCAAACGCGGAATTGTTTGTCGCATAACTGCCGACGGCGCATAAAACAAGCACTATCGGCAGCAGGATCGGAGTCGGCACATTCACTATCTTTCCTGCGATTCTGACAATGACCAAGCCGAGCAAAAGCATTGCTGCCTGCGCCACAAAAAAGCTTCCGAAAATAGCATTGACAGCGTCCGAGTGTTCGGCAAAGAGCAAAGGTCCGGGTACCAATCCCTGTATCATCAAAGCCCCCAGCAAGATAGCCGTTAGAACATCGCCGGGAACACCCAGCACCATCATCGGAATAAGCGCTCCGCCCGTCACGGCATTATTGGAACTTTCCGTTGCGGCTATTCCCTCAAGCGTGCCTTTTCCGAATTCTTCCGGCGTTTTTGAAAATCTCTTCGCTTCGCCGTATGCGATAAAACAAGCGGCGCTCGCCCCTGTTGCGGGAATGATTCCGATAACGGTACCCAGCAGAGAAGAGCGGAGAAAATTCACTTTCTGCTTCCACAGTTCCTTAAAACCGATTCCTTTCCTGGAAACTTCGCCGTATTTGACAATGCCGTATTGTCCTTTAAAAATGTCTTCCAAGGAAAGAATGACCTGTGATACGGCAAACAAACCCACCAAAGCCGGAACAAGCGATACGCCGTTGAAAAGATCGGGCATATTGAATGTGTTGCGAAAATCACCGGAAACGGGGTCTATGCCTATTGTTGAAATGAAAAGTCCCGCAAAAGCCGAGGTCAGCCCTTTTAGCATGTTGCCGGAAGAAAATGTCGCAACAACCGTGAGCGCAAAAACCGCCAAAGCGAAATATTCCGCCGCACCAAACCGCATAGCCGCCTGCGCCAACAGGGGGGCGCATGTGATCAATGCCAAGCCGCTCACCATTCCGCCGACAAAAGAACCCCATGTCGCCATCTCAAGAGCTTTGAGCGACTGGCCTTTGGCTGTCAGTTTCGGACCTTCCATAACCGTTGCCGCGGCGGCGACAGTTCCGGGAGTGCCGACCAGTATCGCCGAAATACAGCCGCCGTAAATCGCCCCGCAATACATGCCGAGCAGCATGGAAAACGCTTCGACAGTCGGCATGCCGAATGAAAGCGGAATAAGCAGCGCAACGCCCATTGCCGCCGTCAACCCCGGCAATGCGCCAAAAACAATTCCCAATGCCGTTCCCGTGAAACACGCGGCAAGGGACGGCAAAGTCAATGCCTGCTGTAAACCGTAAATAATATCTAGCATATTTCCTCCGTCAAGGAAGAAGAACTTTAAAAAATCCGCCGAAAGATATTGCCAAAACAGCTGTGGTCAGAACCGCTACGCTTATGATTTCCGCAATTCTTTTCCTGCGTAAATAACAAAAGGAAAAAATCAAAAACAAAACCGTGGAAACGGCAAAGCCGCCGGCATAGGGTATTGTTTCAATCCAATCCATGGAAACGATGAAATCGCCTATGGCAACCATCGCGTAAAGATACAAGAGATAAAACCCATAAAATACGATGGACCTTAAACAGAAATTAAATCCTGCGTTTTTTTTCATACCATTCAGCCGAATACCCCTTATGATCAGAATGCCCGCAAACAATGCCAAAACCATCAAGCAAAACTTCGGAAGGGTTGCCGGACCGACAGCTTCACCGGCCCCCGCTGCGGGCAATTGGCAAACGCTCATTGTTCCGATCAAACATAAAATCAACAGTGCGATTCCCGAGAGTATGTCCTTATGAAAAAGCATATGTTCTCCTCTTGTTTTCGGGGAGATAAGCCTCCCCGATCATCACTAAGGCTTTTTCCAGAGCCTGACCCTGCAAAAACTGTCCCCTTTTCCCAACCGTTCGACAATATCGCAGGGAATGCCGTGCTGCACCGCCCTGTTCCTGTCAAGTTCCATGGCAATATCGCAATACAAGTCCTGCTTTTCCTTTGAAAGCCCTAAATCTTTCCATTCTTCAAGCAAAGGGCAATAATGCATCTGCATTTCACAATATTCATCATTTTTTTCAATCGTTGTTTCAAAAACTCCTCCCATATCCCGGTAATGAATGTCGGTCCATTCTTCCGGAGTGATGGTATGCCCGTCCCTCTGAGCCCTGATACAGCCATATTTTATTATGGCTTTCCGCGCCCTTTTTTCTGCTTCATCAGCCGGCAAAATTGCGAAAAGCTCATCGCACATGCAGGCCAAGACCCTTGCACGGTCACGCATGGCGCCTCTTACCCTGTCAACAACTTCTTTGTTCCATTCCATAAAATGCTCCTTGATTTTCACAATAACATTAATGCACGTGCACTTATTGTTTATCAAATAGCATGCCAAACTTGTTTAATGCTTTTCGTTGTTTTTTATTATGCTGAAAAAACAATATATTACAAAAAACAGTAATTGATTTCTTGATATTTTTCTTGCTTTTTTTGATAATTTTTATAAAATATTCAGTTTTTTGCTTCTTTTATTAAAATTTTTCTCATTTTTATCAAATAATTTGACAATTCTTATCAAATAAGAAATAATTCATACATATTCATATAAAATAATAAATGTTATTTTTCTCAATAATTGTCAAAATATTTTCAAGAAGGTTTTTAATGGCGATTATCGGAAACAGCCCTGCCATGCAGCGGCTGCGAAAACAAATAGAAAAAATAGCCAAAACAAATGCGGCTATTCTCTTGCAAGGGGAATCCGGAACAGGAAAAGAACTGGTCGCTATGGCCATTCACAAACTGAGCGAACGCAGCTCCAAAGAGTTTGTGGCAATAAACTGCGGGGCGATCCCGGAATCACTCATGGAAAGCCTGCTCTTCGGATATGAAGAGGGTGCTTTTTCCGGCGCTAAAAAAAACGGACAGCAAGGGCTTTTGGAAACCGCAAACGGCGGAACGCTGTTTTTAGACGAAGCGGGAGAAATGCCGTACCTCATGCAGGCTAAAATTCTGCGAACCTTGCAAAACAACAAAATCCGCAGACTGGGAGCAAGCAAATCGATACAGCTTGACGTCCGCATTATTTCAGCAAGCAACAAAAATCTCCGAAAGCAGGTGGAACTGGGCAATTTTCGCAAAGACTTGTTCTACCGCCTTGACGTTATCCCCATCTTCATCCCCCCGCTTCGTGAAAGAATGGAGGACGTGCCGCTGCTTATTGATTTTTTCCTCAAAGACTTTGAAAATCAGTATCATACCAAATTTTCCGTCACCAATGGATTGTTAAAAAAATTTATGGAATACCATTGGCCCGGAAATATCCGCGAATTGAGAAACTTCATCGAATACGGAGTTTGCTTTTGCGAGGACGGCATGTTATCCGCCGAACTTTATGAACCCCGTTTCGCGCTTGCCCTCAACCCGACGGAGCAAGAAATAATACTGAAACCAAAACAAAAAACCAAAAAAGAACATATTCAAAAACTGCTCGGCATACACGGCGCTTCAACAAAAGGAAAAATAAAAACAGCGCAAGAACTCGGAATAAGCCTCGCCACACTCTACCGGCATTTGAAAAACTGAAAAGGCACACACTATCCACGTTTGTTCCAAGGTCTTATACTCACCTGTTTGATATGGTTCCGTAAGATTTGACATTGTGTTTTCAATTCTGCCGACTGCAGCGTATTTTTTCTTTCTATTCATAACAATCTATTAGCAGTTCTTTTTTCCAAAATAAGAAAAGAGAAGCTGTTAAAAAACAGCTTCTTCATACCCTATACCAATAACTAAAATCAATATTGCTTCGGTCCGATATTTTTCAGCAGCTTGGATAGAATCAGCAAACCGATAAACGTTGCAGAGAAAACAGCCAACGTTGCCGGCATACCCCAACCATATACCGCATAACCATGCAAACTTAAATTCACATAGAATAAGAAACAGAAATTAAAATTAGACAAAGCAATTTCAACTGATACGGTTGATTTATACTCATTATCCACCATTCTAAGCAATAATAAACCGGTAGGAATCGTACCTGTTACCGTACCGAACAACATGACTGTCCTTTCAAACGAATACCCCGGTACACGTCTGCCAAAATATAAACAAAAGAATAATGCATAAAAAGCTAACACCAATGAAACAGTTATGATTGGAAGCCAATATTCTGCCACCATAGCAAATTGAACACCTGCCAAGGTACAAAGCAACAGAAATTCAACAGACCAGCCGGTTAATCTGTTCATTGTATCGCTGTCAATAATGTGAACGGCATTAAATTTAGTCAGAATAAACCGTATTCCCATACCAAGTATCATGCCAACAAAAAATAAATTTCCCCAAATTGTGCCGGCTATGCTTTTTGAACAATAAAACGTGATAAAATCCACCAAATAATAGGTAATAATCCATGTACCGAGAACAAGGGCAATATGAAACGCCAAACTGTCAACGTTTGCTGTCGTGGTGACTTGATGCATTCCGACAGGAGTATTTTCCTTATCATGAATACCTGTAAGCATTTCTTTATCAAAATTTCCAACAGGAAACGTATTGAGCTTTTTACGCAATCCCCAGCGAACAAGAGGAACACCTATCACAAAAGAAACTATGAACCCTATTCCGGAAAAAGCTAACCCCACTTGTCCCATATTTGCATGACCAAACTTTTCCCATAATAAACCGGAGCTAAGGGTCGCACCGGGACCAGCAGTAAAGCCTTGAGCTCCTAAAAATCCCATACAGGCAAGAAAATCTTTTTGAAAAATAAAATTAATCAAATAAATAACAGCAGTAGCTACAAGAACTTGTGAACACATACTCATATAAAACATAAAACCTTGCCAAATAGAACCTTTTACAAGTTCTTTAGTTGTATCGCTGCATTCTTCCTTCTGGATACAGCCAGTCCCGCGCAAACCAAGACATATAAACGAGAATGCGAAGAAATGATAAGCAAGCTGTTCATACAGTTTTTGATTTATCCCGGGTATGGACGTGGTATTCATAATAATTGCACCGATAATGCCGCCAATAATACAAGCCGGAACCAAAAAATTTTGGAAAAACGTTACTTTTGCCCGCAACAGCACTCCGACAAGCAGCATTACTGCCAAAAAAGCTAAACTTGCCAATACTGACATATCAAAAAAAGCACCCATACGACCTCCTGCGAGTTATTTGTCAGATACCGTTTCAGCTGTCCGCACAGTGTCTATAAAAACAAGCACTAATGCTAAACCTATACAGCAGAAACCAAATATCTTATCAACCGAAACCGCTTCGTTACAAAACACAACCCCAACAAAAACCGTGATGATTGGTGATAAATATCCCGTAAATCCCATAGTCAGCATTGTTGAGCGTTGAACTCCATAGACAAAAATTATTTGAGTGATACTTGTGATACAGCCAGCGCCAAACAGTAATATTATCAAATGAATAGTTGAAGGCATGAACATATTGACACTTTCTGCCCCTATAAACAGTAAAAGGGGTATCGCCATTAACGAATTATAAAAGTTTTCAAATATCAGCCCGGAAATACAACCAGCCGGCGCCTGTTTTCTTAAAACTAAATAATATGCGCTAAAAAAACCAACCAATAACGCTAGCCAAGGAAATGAACCATAAATAAAAAACATGCATCCAACACCTATAAAAACAATGATTAACGCAATTGCTTTCAGATGCCCCAATGTTTGCTTAAAAAGTATCATTCCCATGAGCGCACAAAATAACGGCTGTACAAATTGTCCAAAACCAAGCTCAAGAACAAAACCGTTTTGTGCACCCCATACAAGTAAAAACCACACAAAAAAATTCACAGAACTTGCAAAACCAATATAAATCCAATTCTCTTTCAGTCTTATATCTTGTAAAAATTCCCGTCTGACATTCCGTAACAAAAGGAATAAGCACATAAAAACAAAACCAAAAATTGCTCTATAACATATGGCTGTTTCTGCCGTTACAGCACTTAATAAAATCCAATAAAGCGGTATTGTCCCTTGACCTATCGCAGCAATCAAAATACCTAAAAGCCCTTTTTGCGCTGTTTTACGGTCCAAATATAGAGCCATGTCCTGCATAATTGTCTGCCTGTTTTTTATTTATCTTTTTATTAAGGAAGAAAGCGTTTTTTGATAATACGCATAATCCAGCGGATTAAACCCGTTAAGTTTCGCTTTACACTCCTCAGTCAATTCTGGATAAGGTCCACTGATTACAATGTCTTTATTTCCTTTTTTCCAAATTTCTTGAGGCGTTAATCGTAATTCCGGCACATCCCATGTAGTGTATGTCCCTTCATCATAAATGGAAGTTGCAACCACTAAGCGTCCGATATTGGCAAAAAAAATAGCACAACTGCACATGGGGCAAGGCGTCCCCGGAACATAGATGGAACATTTCCATAAAAATTCAGGATCATATTTCGCTGCGGCTTGACGGACTAAATTCATCTCACCATGCGCCGTTGGATCATTGTCAGTAAAACATGTATTCAAGCCTTCCTCCAAAATTTCCCCGTTGGGTCCCGCCAATACGCTTGCATATGGTTCATTTCCTAATTCTTTTGCCTTATAGCCTAATTTAATAGCGTGTCTTAATAAGGCTATGTCCTTTTCTTTTGTTACCCATGAAAAGCGTTCATCAGTAACCGTGTTTCCAAAAACAGTTAAAAGCATACGTTCTCCTTTAATTATTTAATGTTATATTTTTTAATACAATATATTTTAACATTAAAATAGTCAATAGTTTTTATTTTAGCGTTGAATTTTTTTTCTTCTTGTTTTAGGTTAGAAAAAACTCAATAAACAGGAAAAGATATGAACGATTATATTTCACAAAGAAATCAACGTTGGAAAAAAATTTTTCCGGATATTACGCAACAAGGTTTTTGGGGAAGAATAAACAGACTGGCAACATATTATCAAACAAAATGCGATATGCTTTTAACCCAATATGATATCAAAAGAAACGAATATGAAATTCTTTGCAGTCTGCTTTATTCCGGATACCCATATTCCATGACACCAAAAGAAATAACCGCCCATGCGTTTAAAACTCCCGGAGCAATTACCAATGGAATTGATAATCTTGAAAAAAAAGACTTGGTTAAAAGAACGCCGAATAGCGAAAACAGACGCAGCACCATCATTGAGTTAACGCCTAAAGGCGAACAACTTATCCGCACTATTTTTCCCAAATACACTGAAATGGAAAATGAAATATTATCACCGCTGCAATCAGAAGAAATTCAAAATGTAAAAGAAATACTGAATAAGTTTCTCACGCAGCTGGAACAAACAAAACAAATTTCGACACCGGGATTTCCCGTACGTAAAATATGACACTCCAGTTTTATTATTTTTTACTGAAGCGACAAAAAAAGCGTACTGAAATTTCAGTACGCTTTTATGTTTTAAACCATAAAAAATTACTCTTCGCTTTCTTCCTGCGGTTTCAAGTGATCCGGAACAATCACCATTTCAAGAAGCAGAGGTTTTATGAAGAACCATTCCAGGTCTTTTGCATCTTCTTCATAGACTTCTTTCATATCACGAATGGCGTCCCAGCAGTTATGGCAAGGAGCGACAACCAAATTACAGCCTGTCGCCCTGATTTGGTCAAGTTTCGGACGCAAACCGATATTGCGCTGCTCGCGGTAAAGCCCGATACCGTTGAAACCGCCCCCGCCGCCGCAGCAATAGTTATGTTCTTTGTTGTTTTCCATTTCATGGAAATCTTCCGCAATATAGCTCATAATGGTCCGTGTGGCTTGAGAAAGCCCGTAGTTACGCACATAGTTGCAGGAATCCTGCAAAGTAATAGGTTTTTTAATGCGTTTGGCAGGGTCTATCTTGAGTTTTCCTGATTTCAAAGCTTCCGCCACCCATTCCACATAGTGCATGAAACGGACAGGAGGCTTCCCGTCTTCAATGCCCGCCCAATACGGACCTTCAATGGCGGAGGCGCGGAAAGCGTGACCGCATTCGGTGCCGACAACGACTTTCGGTCTTAACCGTTTGATCGCGTCATAAATGCGGTTTACGTTCATGGTGCAGCCTTCCCAGTCTCCCGCGTACATGGTCAGGGAGGTGCTGTCCCAGCCTTCGCTCGGCATTGTCCAGTTCTCACCCGCGATATGGAATAAAATAGCGGCCTCTGCGAGGTCGTTCGGATAGTGCTTCACTTCACGGGCGTTGATAACATACATGATATCGGCATCTTCCTTATCCACGGGAATTTCAAGACCCGGCCACTGTTCTTCGTTTTCTTCAACCATCCATTCGCAGGTATCCACAAAGTCTTCGCTGGTAACGTCCATTTGCGCACCGTAAACCCTGTGCATGCCGGAACCGATTTTCAATTCCCACGGCACAAAGCCTTGCTTGAACAAAAGACCGCGCAGGTACCCGATCATGACTCCGGTATCGATACCGTAAGGGCAGTACAATGCGCAGCGGTTGCAGGTTGTGCATTGGCTCCAGGCAACTTCCATGGCGTGAAGCATGAATTTTGTATCGACATTTCCGTTGCGGCGAACCATTTCGCCCAACGTGCTTTGGATCTTGTAAGACGGAATTTGTTTCGGGTCATTGTTATTGGCGGTATAAAGAAAACAGCTTTCAGCGCACATGCCGCAGTGGGCACACATGTCAAGCCACGTGCGGGTACGGCTTTTGCACGTCGTTTCCAAATCTTTGCGGAGCATATCCGTATCCACTTCAAGCTCTTTCATCTCCGCATAATATTGTTTGCCGCCTTTATCACTCAAAAGATTTTTTAATTCTTCAACTGTTTCAATAGGTTTTCTTTTACAATAAATACCTTCAGGCATTGTCGGCTCCTTTATAAGGTTTAGCGTTAACTAATAAGAATTACCAAGGGAAAGCAGGCCCGCGGTTGTGTCCGCCGCGTTTGATGGCGAAGTCCATGCCTATTTGCGCGCGTGACATGAAGAACAGGACGATATGGGAAAGTTTTGTAAACGGTGCGGCAATAAGGAAAATCTCTGCCGTAAGGATATGCGCAAATTCCCAAAATTCATAGCTTGATACGCTAAAACGGAACATGATTCCGGTCACAAGTGGCAACCCTGCAAGGATTAAAACAAACCAGTCTTGTTTTGTGGTAAGGGCTTTCGCAGCAGAGCAAGCGATCCTGCGGTATGCCAAGCCCAAAAGACCGAGCACGGCGATAATGCTGAGCACATCGGCAAGCCCGCTTGGCAGGCTCGGCAAAGAAATGCCAAACATATATTCAATAACGACAACGTGCTGCAAAAGGAACAGCGGCAATAATACCATACCGATATGGAACATGAAAAAAACAGCGGTCATGAACGGATTGATCCGCCAAGCGCGTGTTCCGCCGGGAAGCACCCATTTAAAAATGGAATGGAGAGCACCCTGCAAACCTAAACCCATTTGAGGTTTGTAGGCAACGCGGTCAAGCTTTTGGCTCAACCCTTTAATATAAAGAACTACCCGTGCGATCATGCCGATAACAAAAACTGCAACGGCAATATATAAAAGCGGTCCATAAAGAAAATTCAACATATTTTAGCCTCCCGTCATCCATTACTCAGCTGCGAATTTTTCATTGTGGCAGCTGCGGCAAGAAGTAATATTCGGTCCATCGCCCAATTCGATATGACAGCGTACGCAGTTTTTATGCAAATACGCAACCTTGCCGTCCTGCCCTTTTTCCTTGTCAACAGCCATAAACGCTTCATAATTATCGTCAATATGGCAAACAGTGCAGTCTTTGCCCAATTCTTCAAGCTTTGCGACATGCTTGTCATGCAGCGCATCGCCGTCTTTCATGGTAATGCCGATCATTTCCTGAGGAACAACACCAAAAGGATTTTTATCCTCTTCGGTGCCCGCATCCGCATTTGCATAAGAAAATGCCGTCAAACATAACGCCACAGCCACAACAGTTTTCATTGTTTTGCTTCTCATACACGCCCCTTCTAGGGTAAATTTATTTAACACAATACATTCATGATATGTTTTTTGCAAAAAAGTAATGCAAAAATGACTTATCATACAAGATTTTCTGTGCAAAGTATCAATTTTATACATACAAACAACTAAGCTGTCAACTATTGGGCATTTTATCACAAAATTTTTTTTATCACATCGAAAATCATTATCCGTGTTATTAAAAAAATTAAAATTTTTCACAAAAAATACTTGCGTTTTATTAAAAAAAAAGCTATTTTTTCAAATTCCAAAGCAACCTTTTTGCCCTTTGGATTTAACCAAAAAAGGAAATTGTGCAAACAATTCAAAGAGATACTAAGAGTAACACGGTTTTTGACTCCTAACTTTCATATTGAAAAGTTGGGGGCTTTTTCGTGTTTATTTTAGCGTTAACTAGCCTGCCAAAAAAATCATTTTTTGGGAGAACTTTCCTGCCTGACAGCAGGATAAAGCCATTTTGAGGTAAAGTAATGGGCCAATTAACGAAGCAATTCGGTAAAATCAAGGTTTCCATACCTATTCCCCACCTTCTCAATTTACAGGTGGATTCTTACAAAGCCTTCCTGCAGGAAGGAAGAAAAGAACGCCTGCCAGATGAAGGTCTTGAAGGGGTTTTTCGTTCCGTATTCCCGATAGAAGACTTTAACCGTACTGCAAGCTTGGAATATTTAAGCTATGACATCAGCGAGCCTAAATACGACCAAGCGGAATGCATTTCAAAAGGTCTTACCTATGAAGCACCTATCCGTCTTAAAGTGCGTTTAGACATTTACGATGTTGACGAAGCGACAGGAAACCGCACTTTCCGCGACGGTAAGGAACAAGACATTTATTTCGGCACACTGCCGCTTATGACCGAAAAAGGTACGTTTATCATCAATGGTACCGAACGTGTTATTGTCAACCAATTGCAGCGTTCACCCGGAATCATTTTCGAGCATGACGGCGGCAAGACCCACACTTCCCATAAAGTTCTCTATTCCTGCCGTGTTATCCCCATGCGCGGCTCATGGCTCGATTTCGACTTCGACCACAAAGATATTCTTTATGTCCGCATAGACCGCCGCCGCAAAATGCCCGCCACCGTGCTTTTGAAAGCCATGGGCATGAGCAAGACGGATATTTTGAACACCTTCTATAAAAAAGAAGAATACCGTCTTGAAGAAAATACGGTCCTTTGGAAAATCCAAAAAGAAATGTACCGCAAAGAACCTTGTTATACGGAAATCACAGATAAAGACGGCACTGTGCTCATCAAACAAGGCAAAGTCATGACCACCCGCGATTGGCGCAACCTTTGCAATTCCGGCAGAGAATACCTGGAAGTGGATCCCGCATCCATTTTGGGGCTTTTCCTTGCCGCGGACCTTGTCAATCCGACAACCGGGGAAATTATCGCGGAAGCCGGCGATGAAATCAACGCAGGTTTGATCGCCGAAATCCATGAAGCCGGAATTAAAGACATTCAAATCCTTTATACCCGGGGAGCGGACACTTCTTCCTCCATTCGCGACACCTTGGCTCTTGACAAAACAATGAACCAAGAAAAGGCGCAGGAAGAAATCTATCGCAGACTCCGCCCAAGCTCTCCTCCGACCCCTGAAATTGCGGCGACATTCTTCGATAATCTTTTCCGCAATATCGATTATTATGATTTGTCCTCCGTCGGCCGTTATAAAATCAACCAACGCCTCGGAATAAATGAAGATACCAATTTACGCACCTTGACCGACAACGATATTCTCACGGCTATGAAAGTGCTTGTTTCCTTAAAAGACACGCATTCAGCGGCTGACGATATCGACCACTTGGGCAACCGCCGCGTCCGCCTTGTCGGCGAACTTGTCGAAAACCAATACCGTATCGGTTTGGTGCGCATGGAACGTGCGATTAAAGAACGCATGAGCATTCAGGAAATCAGTTCCTTAATGCCTCATGATTTAATCAATCCGAAACCTGTTGCTGCGGTCCTCAAAGAATTTTTCGGAACAAGCCAACTTTCACAATTCATGGACCAAACCAACTCCCTTTCGGAAGTGACGCATAAACGCCGTCTTTCCGCATTGGGTCCCGGCGGTCTTACCCGTGAAAGAGCGGGATTTGAAGTCCGCGACGTCCACTCCTCACACTACGGACGCATTTGTCCTATCGAAACGCCTGAAGGTCCGAACATCGGTCTTATCGTTTCTTTGACAACCTATGCGAAAGTCAACGAATTCGGTTTCATCGAAACTCCGTACCGTGTTGTGAAAGACGGTAAAGTGACCAATGAAATCATTCATGTCGACGCGACAAGGGAATTGAACCAAATCATTGCGCAAGCCAATGTTCCGACGGAAAAAAACGGAACGCTCAAAGGCGATTTGATCACCGCCAGATCCACGGACGGCGATGTTTTGCAGGTCGGAAAAGAAGAAATCACCTTGCAGGACATTTCTCCGGGACAAATGGTTTCCATTTCAGCCGCGCTCATTCCGTTCCTTGAACACGACGACGCAAACCGCGCCCTTATGGGTTCAAACATGCAGCGTCAAGCCGTTCCGCTTCTCCGTTCCGAACGTCCTCTTGTCGGAACAGGTATGGAAATCGACGTCGCCCGTGACTCCGGCGCCTGCCTTGTTGCTGAAGGTGACGGCGTTGTCCGTTACGCGGATGCCGAACGCGTCATTGTTGCGTACGATGATTTATATATGGAAGAATACGGCGGTATCCGCACCTATAATCTTCTCAAATACCATAAATCCAACCAAAACTCCTGCTTTGGACAAAAACCGAGCTGCATGCCCGGTCAGCGTTTCAAAAAAGGCGATATTTTGGCTGACGGTCCCGGTATCGACAAAGGCGAACTCGCCCTCGGCAAAAACCTTACTGTCGCCTTTATGCCATGGTGCGGTTACAACTACGAAGACTCCGTCCTTATTTCCGAAAAAATGGTGAAAGAGGATATCTATACTTCCGTCCATATCGAGGAATTTGAAGTTGTCGCCCGCGACACCAAGCTCGGACCCGAAGAAATCACAAGCGATATTCCGAACGTCGGCGAAGATATGCTCCGCAATCTGGACAGCAGCGGGGTTATCCGCATTGGTGCGCCCGTAAAGCCCGACGATATTCTTGTCGGCAAAATCACACCGAAAGGCGAAACCCAGCTCACTCCCGAAGAAAAGCTTCTGCGCGCCATTTTCGGCGACAAAGCCCGCGATGTGAAAAACACTTCTTTGAAAGTACCTCCGGGAATTGAAGGAACCGTTATCGACGTAAAACTTTTCAACCGCCGTTCCGGAGAAAAAGACGAAAGAACGCACGAAATCGAAAATTACGAAATAGCGAAACTGGATAAAAAGGAAGCGGATCACGTCCGTGCTTTGACAAACCGCACCCGCGAACGTATGCGTCCGCTTTGCGAAGGCAAAGAACTCGCCCTTGAAATCCAAGGAAAACGCAAAGACGAAGTGCTTGCGAAAAAAGGCGATAAACTGACTTGGGAAATTATGGAAACCCTTCCGGTCAAAAAACTTGTCGCGGCGTTCAAAGACGCCCACACAAACGAAGAAATCGCCAATATGCTTGACGCATACGACAAGCAAGTCGACATCATCAAAAAACTTTACGACGCCAAACGTGAAAAAGTGACGGAAGGCGATGATTTGCCTCCCGGCGTTATCAAAATGGCGAAAGTATATATTGCCGTTAAGCGTAAGCTTTCCGTAGGGGACAAAATGGCGGGCCGCCACGGTAACAAAGGGGTCGTGTCCTGCATTCTTCCGGAAGAAGACATGCCGTTCTTTGCGGACGGGCGTCCCGTGGATATCGTTTTGAACCCGCTTGGCGTGCCTTCCCGTATGAATATCGGGCAAATTCTGGAAACCCACTTGGGCTGGGCGGCGAAAGAACTCGGCATCCAACTCGCCAACATGATCGACAACGGCACCGCCCTTGACACGGTCCGTAAAGAAGTGAAAGACATTTTCTCCACGGAAATGAAAGATTTGGACATTGACGCCCTGGTTGACGGCATGGATGACGAAACATTCAAAAATGCCGTGCGTGAACTGAGAAAAGGCATTGTCACCAAAACTCCGGTATTTGACGGCGCAAGGGAAGAACAAATCTGGTCTTGGCTTGAAAGGGCAGGCTTGCCTAATGACGGCAAAAGCGTGCTTTATGACGGCAGAACCGGTGAACCTTTCCAAAACCGCGTAACGACCGGGGTCATGTATTACCTCAAACTGCACCACTTGGTCGACGAAAAAATCCATGCCCGCTCAACCGGTCCTTACTCTCTTGTCACCCAGCAGCCTCTTGGCGGTAAGGCCCAATTCGGCGGTCAAAGACTTGGGGAAATGGAAGTTTGGGCTTTGGAAGCCTATGGTGCTTCCTACCTCTTGCAAGAATTTTTAACCGTAAAATCAGACGACGTTACCGGTCGTGTGAAAATGTACGAAAAAATTGTTAAAGGCGACAATTTCTTGGAAGCGGGTCTTCCGGAATCCTTTAACGTTCTTGTAAAAGAACTCATGAGTCTTGGTCTTAATGTAAATCTTCACCAGGAAGAAGGTAAAAAACGCCCGAAACGCAGCAGTTTCACACAACCTGCGCTCACAAGTGAAGATGAATAAGATATTGGTACGCTAGCCTTAGCGATTGCATATATTAGGCGGGGGCAAAATCCCCGCCCAAACCCTGAAAAAGGGAGAAAAAAATGAGTTTGGACGATTTGTTCTCCGTGCATAATAATGCGAACACCGGTGTAACTAATATTCGCAACTTAAAATCAATTCAAATCACCATTGCCTCCCCGGAAAACATTCGTGAATGGTCTTATGGTGAAGTGAAAAAACCGGAAACGATTAACTATCGTACTTTCAAACCTGAAAGGGACGGTCTTTTCTGCGCTAAAATTTTCGGACCCGTAAAAGACTACGAATGTAACTGCGGAAAATACAAACGCATGAAACATCGCGGCATTGTCTGTGAAAAATGCGGTGTCGAAGTCATCGCGTCAAAAGTTCGCCGTGAACGTATGGGACATATCGAACTTGCCGCGCCTGTCGCACATATTTGGTTTTTGAAAACACTTCCTTCCAAAATCGGCATGCTTCTTGACATGACCATGAACGATTTGGAAAAAGTGCTTTATTTCGATTCTTTTGTCGTTTTGGATCCGGGTTCAACCAATCTTTCAAAACTGCAAGTCATTTCCGAAGACCATTATTACCAGCTCATCGAACGTTTCGGTGAAGACGCTCTTCGTGTCGGCATGGGAGCCGAAGCGGTGCAGGAACTTCTGCGCGAACTTGACCTTGAAAAGCTCCGCACCGAACTGAGAGAAGAATCCCATACGACAAAAAGCCAAACCAAAAAGAAAAAACTGACAAAACGTTTAAAAGTCGTGGAATCATTCCTTGAAAGCGAAAATAAGCCGGAATGGATGATTTTGGAAGTTATTCCTGTCATTCCGCCCGACCTTCGCCCATTGGTTCCTCTTGACGGCGGACGCTTTGCAACTTCTGACTTAAACGATTTATACCGCCGCGTCATCAACCGGAACAACCGTTTAAAACGTTTGAAAGAGCTTGGCGCTCCCGATATCATCATCCGTAACGAAAAACGCATGCTCCAAGAAGCTGTGGACGCACTTTTCGATAACGGACGCCGCGGCCGCGCAATCACCGGTACAAACGGCCGTCCTTTGAAATCTTTGTCAGACATGATTAAAGGCAAGCAAGGCCGTTTCCGTCAAAACCTGCTTGGTAAGCGTGTTGACTACTCCGGCCGTTCCGTAATTGTCGTAGGTCCAAACCTCAAACTGCACCAATGCGGTTTGCCGAAGAAAATGGCTTTGGAACTCTTCAAGCCATTCATTTATTCCGAACTTGAAAAACGCGGGCATGCTTCCACAATAAAAAGCGCCAAGAAAATGGTGGAAAGGGAAGAACTCGTCGTTTGGGATATCTTATCCGAAGTGGTACGCGAATACCCTATTCTCCTGAACCGCGCCCCGACCCTGCACCGCCTCGGCATACAAGCTTTTGAACCGCTTCTTGTGGAAGGCAAGGCCATTCAGCTCCACCCTCTCGTATGTACGGCATACAACGCCGACTTCGACGGTGACCAAATGGCTGTGCACGTTCCTCTTTCCGTGGAAGCGCAAATAGAATGCCGCGTGCTGATGATGAGCACCAACAACATTCTTTCCCCCGCAAACGGCAACCCTGTCATTATCCCGTCACAGGATATCGTTCTCGGACTTTACTATATGACGGTGGACCGTTCCTTTAAAAAGGGCGAAGGCATGATTTTCTGCGCCCCTTGGGAAGTCGAAGCCGCCTATGACGCCGGCACTGTCGATTTGCATGCAAAAATCAAAGTCCGTATGGAAGACGGTCAGCTCGCCGACACGACTGTCGGTCGTATCCTCGTATGGGAAAGACTTCCCCATACCATGCCTTTCAAAGAAGTGAACACTATCCTTACCAAGAAGACCATCGGTAAATTGGTAAGTATCTGCTACGAACTCGCAGGTATCAAGGCAACCGTTATCCTTTGCGACCGTTTGAAAGCTATCGGTTATGAATTTGCAACCCGTGCAGGCGTGACTATCGGCGTGAAAGACATGATCATCCCTTCACGCAAAAAAACCATTATCGACAAAGCGCAAAACGAAGTTGACGACATCACCCGCCAGTACCGCGACGGTATCATTACCAGAACGGAAAAATACAACAAGGTTATCGACGTATGGACAAACACCACGGACGCCGTTTCCAAGGAAATGGTCAAGGAAATTTCCGTGGATAAAGTCCAGAACGCCAAGGGCGACACCAAGGAAGACACAAGCTTCAACCCAATCTACATGATGTCAAACTCCGGTGCCCGCGGTAACGCCGACCAAATGAGACAGCTTGCGGGCATGCGCGGTCTTATGGCGAAACCTTCCGGCGATATTATTGAAACGCCTATCACCTCCTCATTCCGTGAGGGGCTCACCGTGCTTCAATACTTCACCTCCACCCACGGCGCACGTAAAGGTCTTGCCGATACGGCATTGAAAACCGCAAACTCCGGTTACCTTACCCGCCGTCTTGTCGACGTCGTGCAAGATGTCATCGTTTCCATGGAAGACTGCGGCACTGTCGACGGTATCGAAATGACAGCCCTCATGGACGGCACGGATGTAAAGCTGACCCTGAAGGAACGTATTTTGGGCAGGACCCTGCTTTACCCTGTTTACCACCCTGCAACCCGTGAACTTGTTTACCCCGAAAACACTCTTGTAACCAAGGAAGTCGGCAATAAACTCGAAGAAATCGGCATTTCTTCCGTAACTATCCGTTCCGCCCTCACCTGTAAGGCTGAACGCGGCATTTGCGCGAAATGCTATGGACGCGACCTTGCGCGCGGACACCTCGTCAACGTCGGTGAAACCGTCGGCACCATAGCGGCGCAGTCCATCGGCGAACCCGGAACCCAGCTTACCATGCGTACGTTCCACATCGGGGGTACCGCTTCCCGTAAGGTTGAACAATCCAATTACTTCGCCCAATATTCCGGCAACGTTATCCTTACCCGTGTCCGTACTGTCGTAAATAAGGAAGGTATCACCACCGTACTTGGAAAGAGCGGTCAGGTAAGCATTATCGACGACCAAGGAAGAGAAGTTGAAAAATATATCCTTCCGAACGGCGCAAGACTCTTCGTAACCGACCAGCAAGCGGTGCAAAAAGGCGACAAGCTCGCAGAATGGGACCCATCGGTCGAACCGTATGTTTCCGAAGTCGACGGTGTCATCCGTTTCTCCGACATTATCGACGGCAAAACCGTTCAGGATAAAATGGACGAAGCGACCCACCAAACTTCACAAACCATTATCGACTACCGCACGACGAACTTCCGTCCCGCCCTTTCCGTCACCGATGAAAACGGAGTGCTCAAAAACCGTCCGGGACAAACCAACGCGCCTGCGACCTACGCAATGCCTGTCGGAGCCATTCTGATGGTAAAAGACGGACAAAGCATAGCAGCCGGTGACATCATCGCCCGTAAACCCCGCGAATCCTCAAAAACAAGAGATATCGTCGGCGGTCTTCCGCGAGTTGCGGAACTTTTTGAAGTGCGCAAACCGAAAGATATGGCAATTGTTTCTGAAATCGCCGGCAGTATCGAGTTTTCCGGAGAGTCCAAAGGAAAAAGAAAGATTGTTGTCCGTCCTGACACAGGCGAAGCAAAAGAATATCTCATTCCTAAAGGCAAGCACATCATTGTTTCCGACGGCGACTTTGTCGACGCCGGCGACTTGCTCACGGAAGGTCATCCGGAATTGCACGATATTCTGAAAACCCGCGGCGAAAAGCACCTTGCACGTTACTTAGTGGACGAAATTCAGGAAGTTTACCGTTTCCAAGGCGTTGCCATCGACGATAAACACATCGAAGTCATCGTGCGTCAAATGCTGAAGAAAGTTTCCATTCTCGATTCAGGCGACACGACATTCCTTATCGGGGAACAAGTGGATAAATCCGAATTCAGAGAAGAAAACCAAAAAGCTCTTCGCGAAGGCAGACAACCGGCTACCGCCGAACCTCTTGTCCTTGGTATCACGCAGGCGTCCCTTTCCTCCCTTTCATGGGTTGCAGCCGCTTCATTCCAAGAAACGACAAAAGTTCTTACGGAAGCCGCCCTCAAAGGAAAACACGACTCCTTGCGCGGTCTTAAGGAAAACGTTATTGTCGGCCGTCTTATTCCTGCCGGTACCGGTTATCGCGAATACGTACACCAAGACATCAACGTGCCGGAACAAAAGGAAAGACCTGATAAATTCCTCATGGAACTTGAAGAAAACCCCATTTTGGTGGACTTCGACCAAGAGTAATTATCAGCTGACAGTCATATGAAAAAAGGAGCGATTTCTCGCTCCTTTTTTCATATTTGTGCAGCCTATTCTATTTTTTAAAAATATTTTTTCTATGATACATTAAAAATTTACTTTTCGCATTATCAACCGTAATTTTCATTTTTTTATTCAGTAAATATTTTTCTCATTCCTCTTCATCAACCATTGTTGCAATATTTTCCAATAATTGTTCACGAGTTTCAATTAATTCCATGTTAAAACTATTTTTCTTCATAGTTCTTATCCTATTAAAAGATAATGTTATATTAACAAATAAATTCCTTAGCTTCAAACACAACTTGACAAACAACATGTTTTTATTAAAATTCCAAACAACTTACAGGTTCTGCATAATGCAGGTAAATGGGAAGTTAACAACGCTAGACCGTAGCCGTGAAAGGGGACTGCCTTATACACGCCACTGTGAAAACGGGAAGGCATAAAGCAGGATAATCCTTGAGCCGGAAAACCAGCCTATAAGTGCACTCAAAATCGTTCACGGTATCTGAACAAGGAGTTTCACATGAAATCTTTTTCTATGCGCGCAGGCATTTTGCTTGCCTCTCTTTTTGTTTTTTCTTTTTCGCTTTTTGTAAATCCCTTTCCTGCTCTTGCAAAGGAACTCACAATCTTAACGGCTTTCGGCACAAGTGACATGGAAGCCGGCAAATCCCTGACTGCCATTAAAACAGCCTATGAAAAAAACGGCGATACGGTGATTTGGGCGTATTCTTCCAATATTATCCGCGCCAAGCTCAATAAAGAAAAACAAGTTGTGTATTCCGTCACGGAAGCTTTGGACTTTGCAGCAGAAAACGGCTATAAGGACGTAAAAATCCAGTCCCTGCATGTTGTTCCTGCTGAAGAATACATGAAAATATGCCGTTTAATCAGCCGTTACATGGAAAGCAAAGGCGAAAATTTTAATTCCGTAACCATGGGGCACCCTCTTTTATCTTCCAAACAGGACCTCGACAAAACCGTTGAGGCTGTTTTTTCCGCCCTTCCGAAAGAACGCACCAAAGAAGACGCCCTTATTCTCATGGGACATGGCAACGACAGGGGCACAGGCGATTTAAGCCTTTTGGCGGCAGCCCATGCATTCCATTCCGCCGACCCCATGGTTTGGCTGGCGACCGTCGAGGGAGCGCTCGCCTTTGACAATGTTCTTGCGGAACTTACACAAACAAATGCCCAAAAAGTATGGCTCATGCCTTTTATGGTTGTAGCGGGCGACCATGCTAAAAACGATATGGCTGGCGAAGAAGAAGCGTCTTGGAAAACCATACTCATTAAAAAAGGTTATGAAGTCCATACTGTTTTAAACGGCTTAGGTTCAAATCCGAAGATACAAAACCTTTTTATTGAACATACCAAAAACAGCCGCGACAACATCAAAGACGGCACAATCATTTCCCGCTAGGTAAGCTCCGCATGGCATTCAACAGACTACCGCATTTATTTAAATGAAAAAGAAAAAAGAAAAATATCCTTGGCAATCGCCATTTCGCTGTCTGTTGCTCATTTTTGCCCTTTGTTTCGCATGGTTCCTGACGCTCAATATGCCCAGCAAAGAATTTGCCATTCATACAAAAACGCAGATAACCGCCGCTGAACAGGCAAAGCTTGAGCATGCAAAAACCTATTTGTCAGAACAAAACCGAACAGAAACACAGAGCAAGGCAAAACACGAAAAACAAGAAACAGCAAATCCTGCCAAGAGAAAAGCCCCGTTGGCCGCTTCCGATAAACTTACGGCAAAACTGAAATCCATAGGACGCCTTTTTCTTATGGTCGGAATCGCCGCCTTTTTGGGAGCGCTCATGGAAGCAAGGCGCTGGTATCGCTGCCTTGGCAAAGGGCTGATAAAAATCACCCAAAAGGCGCGCCTGCCTGAAATTATCGGACTAGCCATGCCCATAGCCCTGTATTCTTCCGTCGGGGCGAACAGCATGCTTGCCGCAAGCCATAAAAACGGAGAAATCCCCTCTTCCGCCCTCATTGCCGGAGGCATGGCGAACAGCTATTTAGCCCACGTGTCCCATTCCGTGCGCGTGATGTATCCGGTTATCGCCCTGATCGGCGCCGCAGGAGTCGGATTTTTCGCCGTGCAATTATTAGGGGGCTTTTTACTGATTTGCGGGGTTTTCTTTTTCCATTGGCACACGAGCAAAAACAGCCAGACTGATTTCTCCCGTTTAAAACTTGAGCAAAAAGAACCCGTTCCTTGGAAAACAGCCCTCGGACAAGGGGTACTCAAAAGCTTGGCTATCCTCTTTCGCATGGGATATATCACCGTTCCTCTCATGCTCGGAACAGAATGGATAGTAAAATCGGGCATGCTTGATTTTTGGGAAGAAGCCGTGCCTTATCAGGTGGCGAAATTCTTTCCGGCAGAGCTTATCGCCATTGTCATCGCCCAAATTGGGGGGCTTATCCAATCCGCAAGCGTTTCTTCGCACTTTTTAGCTGAAAACATGGTCAGCCATGCCCAAGTTTTGCTTGCTATGCTTGCGGCGAGCGCCATCGGCAACCCTATCCGCACCTTGCGAAGAAATTTACCCGCGGCCCTTGGAATTTTTCCGGCGCATGCCGCCCTTATCATTGTCCTATCCATGCAATTCGCCCGTTTTTTGATTACCATACTCGGCAGTATGCTTGTGCTGCTTTATTTATCTTATGAATTTTAAACAATCAATGCTTACTATTCAATACGTTTGACGGTTTTATCTTAAGTAATGGGTTGACAGCACAACATAATGTTTATATTCAATAGCTATCTTAACACAGCCATTCAATCAGGAGGCACAGATGAAACTCATAGCTCTTTTAATGTTATTCGTCACTATTTTTTGTTTTTCAAACATATCTTCGGCAGCTGCGCAAAGTGCGCAAAAATCCGGCAATCCCCCTACTGCCCACGCATATCGTTCAAAAGCTCCGCAATTAAAAGAAATGGGAGGACAAGAAGTCGATACGAAATATTTCAAAGTGATTATTCCCGCCGGCTGGAGCATGCCCGTCCCTGTACAAAGCACCCCTCACAATGGCGTTACCGCCCTTTTTGTCAGCATGAGCCAAAGCCCTGCCGTTTCCATTACTGTTATGGAAACTCCCGCCACTGCAAAACAACTTGGTGAAATGACACTGGAAAACATGAAAAAAGGCGGAATTGCCTCCACCCCGTTGGAAGAAAAAGACGGCATGTGGCACTCCAATCTTTCAGGTAAGGGAAAAGGTTCCATTTGGTTTGGCGACAATAACGGAATAGCTTCCGTAACGGTCATTACCGGTGACGATATTGAAAAAGCGGAGGACTTTTTCTCCGTTCTCTCCCCAAAGACAGAAAGACTTTTCCCAAAGAAAGCGCAATAAATGGATACTTCATATTCCTATCAAGGATTTTCCGTACAAAAACTGGAAGAACTCTGCGATAAAGAACATCGGCAGGCAGGACCCTGCCCTCCGGTCTATCCCTTGGCGGAGCAATATTCACAAGGACGCATTTACCGCGAATACGCCCGTTTCCCCATGGAACTGCCTCTTTATGTCTATTCCGACCATGGCATACATTTATCCGCAGAACTGCGTCCCGATGAACGAACCCAAAAGGCTTACGCCATGTTCAGTTACAGCAGAAGCCGTTTTCCCATGCTTGAGCAAAGCCTCGCCCCGCAGCCGTGCTACCGCATTCCGCACCCTCTTGTCTGGTACAGGCATGAACACAATATCGAACAGGCAAAAACTGCCAAAGGCACCATTTGTTTTCCCGCCCATTCCGTATTGGGAAAATTCGCCATTTACGACATTGCGGAATTTTGCCGGCAGCTGCGCGAACTTCCCGAGGCAATGCAGCCGGTCAATATTTGCCTTTTTATGACGGATATACACCGCGGTACCCATTTGAAATATCTTGAACAAGACATGCCCGTCGTGACAGCCGGCAGCGTTTGGGATATTCGTTTTGTCGACAGGTATTACGATATTTTAAGAAATTACCGGTACGCTCTTTCCAATTGTATTGGGGCGTATACCTATTACAGTGTTGAAATGGGCATGCCTTTTTCTTTTCTTGCGGGCAGCTGCCACTATAAGGACCCGCAAAACAATGAACTGCCGGACGAAAGGGCGGAAAAAAAGGAAGTTGAAAAACTTTTTTCGGGCATTCACACAAGCATTACGAAACAGCAAAAAAATTATATCGCCTATGCCTTTGACACGAAAGACTGTATCAGCCGCGAGCAAATGCATGAAATCCTCGTGCGCGCCTATGCAAAATACAAGCTTGACACAGCAGGAAAAACTGTATGATTTAACTAAATCAAGCAAAAAATTCCGACATCACACACACACAAAAAACGGGTTATCAATAACCCGTTTTTTGTGTGGAGGCAGTTGCATAATGTTGCGATGAATTATGAACGGCTATGGCAGATAAAATTTTTCGTTAAGGTATTTTTATGTTGCCGATATTTAATTTTCTTTTTCTCTATCCGTTCCAAACTTCAGGCAATTTCATCAGCAACGGATTTCGTGTTTCCGTTTTCGGAACCACACACTATGCCAACGGCAGCCGTATCATTCCCCTTGGTAAGATTTATGATTTTTGCAAGAGCAATTCTTACAATTTCCACAACATTTCTTTTCCCTTTCTTTCATTAAAAGCAATCTTGAACCGTCAGGACCGATACGTTCCCCTTTCTTCCCTTTAAAAAACAGGCAGGCCGTCGGAACATCAATCGCCGCAAAAGCGGTCTTGAAGTATTCCGCCCCGCATTCCACAACATTCTGAATTTGTGCGGTATCTATAAAAATACGCCCACTGCCCGTATAAGCGGTTTGCAGGATTTCCAAAACCGCACCCGCCGTATTCCGATTAAATTCACCGCTTACATCCACATGGATATTGCCATTGCTACACCTATAATCAACTCTATAATCCGCTGAAACCATATTCACTCCTTTCTCAGCCCGGAAATTCACACAAACGTTTGTTAAAGACATAATGCCTTAATTGAAATTGAAAGTCAATATCAATTTCAATTAAATTTTTCCATTATATAAAAAAGACCGCAATTATTTGCAGTCCTTTACTTTTTCAGAAATTTTATTTTTATCTTTACAAAACAGAACCGAAATACTGGAAATTATGTACTCACAAAACGGCAAAAGAACATTTGTCTATGCTTTTCCCGAAAAAATACTCCGTTAACAAGCGTATGAGATTTTTAACAACCCTATCCCGGCATAAGGCAAGTACGGCAAAAACAAAACTCAATCCTTAATCTTCCAAACAAGACTTTGCAAAGCCGGAATTGTCCGTCTGAGAAGAGGTAAACCCTCTGTGAGTTTTTTCCGCTCCAGGCAATCAGGTTCGGAGCTGACGGCACAAATATTTACCGTATCGCCATTTTTCTCAAAATACACATCATCCACATATTGCTCATGGTTTCTGTCCAAGGCTTCAGCTATCTTGAGAAAACTTGCAAGCAATTCCAAATCTTTTTTTTCTTCCGGCGCAATCTCCGTACAGGATTGCAAACAGGAATTTTCTTTCATTCTGTGCGAACCGACCAAAAGAGCCAGTTCCAACTGCCTTTTTTCTGTAAAACCAAGCAAATTGGAATAATTTTTCGCAATATACCAACCATGTTCATCATGCTTCGCAAAGGCGAGCACAATGCCGATATCGTGCAAAATCCCCGCATAATAGAGCGTTTGCCGTTTAAATTCCGAAAAAGAATGCAAAGAAAGGCTTTTTGCGCTATCGAACAAGCGTACAGCCAAATGGGCGACATGCTTTGCATGCTGTTCTTCATATTTTACGGAACGGGCTAATTTAAAAACACTTTTTTCCTGAATGATGGTATTCTCATGTACGGTCGCGTGAGGATATTTTTCTTCAAGGTAAACCCTTAAAATTCCCTCGCGAAGACCGGAATCGCTGACATAACAACCGCTGAAGCCAAGTTCCTCCATAACGGTCTGCAAAATGGCTATCCCCGGAATGATGATATTGACCCGTTTCGGATGCATGCCGATAATCCGTTTGCGTTCTTCCTCAGTTTTCGCGCAAAGCATGCGGGCGATTTTGCAAATATTCTTATAGGAAAGAAAATTTTTCTGAAAAAGGCTTTCTTCATCCAGACTCTGCGCTATCTGCAAAAGACAGCGCGCGGTGCCGGAACTTGCTGCCATTTCTTCCAAGACATAACCGGACAAACGCCCGAGGGTATGGTTTATTTCAAGACGCACATAATCCTGTATTCGGGCGTATTCCTCTTCGCTCACCGCTCCGTGTTTATCTTTCATGAACATATCAGCCAAACGCACACAGCCGATTTTCACAGAATCAAGTTCCCTGTGGGAATAGGAATCCCCCACGATAAATTCCGAACTGCCCCCGCCGATGTCCAAATAAAACCGTAAGGTGTCCGATACCGGAAAATCCTGCGAAACACCTTTATAAATGAGCCGGGCTTCTTCCAAACCGGAAATGGAATAAAAAACAATGCCCGTTTGCTTGGTTATTTCCGCTAAAAAGGCTTTGCCGTTCTCCGCGTCCCGCACCGCCGCCGTCGCAACGGCCAAAAACTCGTCCGCAGAATGTTTTTTGCAAAGGGCAACGAAATTCCGCAAAACCGACAAGGTTCTTTGCATGGCGCTTTCCTGCAATTTTTTTTGCAAAAAAGCGTCCCGCCCGAGCTGAACCATCTCTTTTTCCTGCAAAATGAGCGAAGCGGCGCCATTGGGCTGGATCTGCACAATATTCATGCGCACGGAATTGCTTCCAAGGTCAATAATGCTTACCTTTTTTACCGTTTTTTCGCGAACCATACAAACAAACCTGCAATATCACATGTTGAAACAGCATAAAAAAAGCAATGCCCGCGCATTGCCTTTTTTACTTAATTCGAACCGCAAACCTTTGAAACGGGCAGCACGGCAATATTATTTTTTTTCAATTCTTCAAGAGCGTACTCTATTCTGTCCAAACGGAAAATAAGCGTCGCATTTTCACTGTTCTTTTGAACGAATGCATACATATATTCAACATTGACTCCGGCAGTTTCAAAAACCTGCAAAATAGCCTGCAAACCTCCGGGATGATCTCCTACCTCGACAGCGATAACCCCTGTTTTTCCGACGGTAAAGCCCTTTTCTTTCAATACGTTCTGAGCTTTTTCTATATCATCGACAATAAGGCGCAAAATGCCGAAATCCGACGTATCAGCCAAAGACAAGGCGCGGATATTGATACGGGCTTCCGTCAAGGCTTTTGTCACTTCCATTAAACGGCCTGCTTTATTTTCAAGGAATACGGATAATTGTTCAACAATCATAACTAGCCTTCCTTATTTTCTTTTTTAGTATCAGCATTAGGGGTTATATCGATTTCATCAGGCTGGGAAACACCCTGTTTAAAATTCCGTATCGCTTTGCCGAGTCCCGCACCTATTTCCGGAAGTTTCCTCGCTCCAAAAATAACAAGAATCAGCAATAAAACAACCAGTATTTCATGCGTACCAATTCCGAACATATAATCCTCCAGTACATTGCACTTTTTTCATATATAGCGTCCTATATTTATTTAGTCAAGTTACGAAAGTCCGTAACATGCGATTTTAACAATAAAAATCAAAATGATGCAAGATAATTCAAGCGTTGTTTCATTTTTTCTTCCTTATATGCCGCCAGCGTTCCCTCAAATTCTTCCTGTCCCAGAAAAGGTGCCAGAGAAGCCAAAAACGCCTCATCAAGCGGCAAAAAAGCTTCAAAGGCTTTTGCTTCCGCAAAATCCCCCTCGTTTTCAAGGCGGAAAACTTCAGAAAGAACAAGCTGTCCCAAGCTTTGCACTTCAGGGCTTATGCCTTTTTCTTCCTCCTGCATGATTTTTCGGGCAAGATCTTTTCGTTCTTCCTTGGTCATTAAAACCTCATGCTGTTGCGGCGAACTTCCATAGCCTCAGTAATTTTTCCCTGCATATCCAAAGCCCTGGCAAGTTCCGCCCATGCCGAACGCCTGAAAGGCAAAAGGGCGATGCTTTGCCTTGCGAGCATTTCCGCAAGACGGGCGTCTTCATGACTGTCCAGATAAAGCCCCGCCAATAATTGCAGGCTCACGGCATCCTCGCTGTTTTTTTGCAAAGCTTTTTGCAAATATTCACGGGCTTTTTCAAAATCCCCCTCTTGCATGAAAAGCTTCGCCAAACAGCGGTAAGGAACGGAGCTGGCTTCATCCGCCTGCAAAGCAAGCTCATACTGTTCTTTCGCGGTTTCAAAATCTTTTTCTTTTTCCGCAATTTCACCCAGCCTGATTCTTGCATACAAATGATCCGGTTTTATGGCGAGGCTTGCAAGAAAAAATTCCTTCGCCCCTTTCCTGTCTTCCAAAGCGAGATTGGTCGTACCAAGATTGTAACAAGTGGAAAAATCCTTATTGTTTTTGCTGTAAGCCACTTCAAAAGCATTTTTCGCTTCCGCATGGCGTCCTAAATCCGCAAGGCAAACCCCCAAGGAATTCCATGCCAAAATATTGTCCGTATCCGCCAAAAGAGCCATGCGGTATTCTTCCACAGCCCCGAACGTATCCCCCAAGCTGAATTTTCTGTCCGCACTGATATTGATCGCCAAACTGTCGAAAACACCCACGTGGGGAGCCGGCAAAAGCAAGGCGTAATCCAGGGCTTTCCGCGCATTTTCCCACATTTCGGCAGGACTGTAATTCAAATACGGATACATGCACAAACCGACAGCCCCATGCATGTTGAATTTTTTCCGGATATGCGCCAAAGCGTCCTTATACAAGTTTTCCAAAGCCTGCGCAGACGTGTTCTTGTGATAAACCAAAACGCTGTTGAAACTCAAACTGCCGAATTTCGGCGTTTCCGCATAACAATTTTTCTTCAGTCCATGCTTTTGCAAATATTGTGCGAGAGCTTGCAAAACGGTTTTCATGACATGCCCGTGCCGTTTTCCCCCGCCGTATCCCTGCATGTCATTCCACTGCAAAAACAAAAGAGCCAAACCGAATTGCGGATTTTGCTCCCTGGCTATGTCCTCATTGATGAGATCCGTAAACTCCCTGTAAGCATAACAACGGGTTTTCTTATCAATATCCATTGTCGCAAAAGAGCTTTCCGCCACATAAAAAAGCCTGTCCCCGACACCTACGCCCTCGGTCGGATTTTCAAGCATAAGCACTTCCGCCTCGGCATAATCCGCATACACTTTGCGCAGGACAATTTCCCCTTTGCGCATATCCGCCGCAGAACCGACGCTGAAGCACATACCCTCGCAAGCGCCGCTTTCACGTCCCAAATCAACCCGGATTTGCGCATAGGGCAAAACAGCCGTCACAGTGCCGCCGTGCAAAACAATCTGCCTGTAAGCAAGACTTTGCAACGCAGCCATGGCGCTTTGCTTTTCTATGGCTTCCCGCAGGCGTTTTGCCGTGATTTTGGCTTTATGCACCAATAAATGCGGAACCTCCTCCACTGCGCGGGAATCGGACGTTCCGTCCCAATCCTGCGGAAATAAGGCATACCCGGCACAAAAACCGAGCTTTGCATGTTTTTCTTTCAAAAAAGGCTTTTTATACCTGTCGAACTGCACGGTTTCTTCGATAGCAAGACAATCATGGGCAAGATTATCCATCATTTTCCGGGTCGCTCCGGGAAACAGGACCGCGAAATTATCTTCGTCAAGCAGCGTGCAGTAGGCATCGCCCGGAATGCTTGTGCGTATTTTTTCCGCAAGCGCAGGATAATATTGTTCGCCGGCGGAATAGCCCATGGCGGAACGCACGGCATTAAGCCCCAATACGGGCAAAACCATCAAGCCGATACTGCTTTGACGCGCCATGGGCAAAGCATGTTCCTGCTCTTCCTGCATAAAAGACACGGCTGAAGAAAAACCGGACATGCCCGACAAAGGAAATTCATTTTCCTGCTTTCGCATATCGTGCCGCATGGCGGTTTGAAAATATGCATTGATCGCCTGTACTTCTTTTTTTAATTTTTCCATGAAAAAACACGGACGCAAAAGCCCGCTCCGCTCATCAAGACGTTCCCGCTTGCATAAATGAATTTTTTCAAGACAAAGCCGTACCAAAGAAGGCAAAAGGGCGAAGTTTTCCTCTTCTGCCCGCACCTCTTTCAAAAGCAGGACACCAAGCAAAGAATCCTTTATCCGCAAAGGCAAAAGAAGTTTTTTTTCTTCCGGAACATACGTATAGGCTTTGAGTTCGTCTTCCACGGGAAAATAAAGCGCATGGCTTTCAAAACCGATGAACGACCTTAAATCAGCACAAAGCTGTTCTTCATATATCAATAAATCCCGCCGCGAAAGAGCGGAACGGGTTTTGGGAAAAAACATCTCTTCTTTGATCGCCTGCATAAAAACCTCTATAATGAACGTAAATATAAAACCAAAGGAACCAAGAACGGTACGGCAAGCGTCAAAACCACTCCCGTAAATATTGCAATGATAGCATACCGCTCTCCGCAAAATTTTGCAATGATAGGCAAAGAACTGTCATTTGAAGTCGCCCCGCCTGCGAAAACAGGTCCGAGCAGACCAAAAAAGCGCACCATTACCGGCGCAAAAACAAGGCAGGCGACTTCCCGCATAATATTCGACAATAATGCCACAGAGCCCAAGACCGGACCCACTTCCTGCGAAATGATGGTGGACGACAAACTGTAATAACCAAGCCCGACCCCGACAGCCACGGCATCCAAAAGGGCGAGATTCGGCACTAGGAAGCTTGCGAACATCGAGCCGAGCACCGTACCAAGCACCGCAGCAAGCGGAACAACAAGAATGACGCCTTTTAATTCCTGAATTATCCTAAAGGCATGCAAATCAAACCCCACGCTCATTCCTGCCAAAAAAAGCAAAACATACAGAGCCGATACAGTATATGTTCCGCTGTCCGCTTCAAAAGGCAGAACCCGCATATAACCTAAAAAAATTCCGCTCAAAAAGAAACATAAGACAATGCAGGAACTTTTTATTGCCGTCCATTTGCTTTCCGCGATATCCCTGTCGTTTTTATGGCTGACTTTATGCCCATGCGTGCCGAGGGCTTCCTTATACCAAAGTTTTGCCACAAGATAGGCAAAAACAAGCGAACCGAGCACGGCGAAAAACGTAATGCAAAAAGCCTGTATGCCCAAATCTTTTATTTGCACCATGAGATTTTTATCGCCGCCAAGCCCGAACCCCAGTAAAAACAATAAAATCCAAACAGAAAGCGCCAGGAGCTTATCCGTCCATTTCACCGCAAAGCCGGATTTGCGGAATAAAAAACCGAAGGGAACGCCCCCGGCAAGCACATAAATCGACGTAAACATCTTATTCTTTTCCTCTGACTATTCCGTCATACAAATACTTCAAGGTGATATGCCCGGGCAAATTTTTTTTCACAATCAAAAATCCCGCGCAGAAAAGAACGGCATAGAAGAAAACGCTCTGCAAAAGCGGCAGGGTATTTTCCGTTTTTCCTGCATTTCCAAGCAAAGCGAAGAGATAATTTTGCGGAATATACCCGATCACGGAACCCGCCCAAAAACTCCAAAAAGGTATTTTCGCCGCTCCCGCAAGCATATTCAGAAACGTATTGCTGCCGACAGGCATGATGCGTATGCCAAGAGCGATTCCAAAAGTCGATTTTGTAAAAATATGTTCCAAACACTGCATACGGGTTTTCATATTTTTTTGAAAAAAATTTTTTGCCAAAAAATTTCCATAGCCCATGGAAAGCAAACAACCGAGCCCCGCACCCAAAGAAACGATGAAAACGGCAGGCAGCGTGCCATAAAAATATCCCGCGACAAGACTCAGCAGCTGGCGGGGAACAAAGAAAAATGTGGCAACTCCGCTCAAAAGGAAATACGCGGACAGCCCCCGCATTCCGAACCTGCCGATATAGTGTTCCGTAATTACGGCAAAAGAAGAATACTCCACTCCGACGTTCCGGAAAAGCAGATATAAAACCGCACAAAATAAAAACAGGGAACCTGCCCTCAATGCCGGCGGAAAAAAAATTCGTGCATTGTTCATCAGCGTCATTCCGTTCTCTCTATTCCCGTTCTGAACCAAAGTATCGGCAAAAGGACAGCCTGCCCCGCAAAGAGCAGATAATCATGCGAACCATATGCATAGCCTGCCACGGCGGCAGCCCCCAGGCAAAGACAGACCCTGCGGAAAAGAACGGTATTCCAACAAGCTTTTTTTCCTGTATTTTTCATGGAACGGGGACGGAAGGCAAATTTTCCTCCCGCCAAAACCCACGCGAAAATTTGCAAGGCGAAAGCGAAGCAAAAGATGATGTTTTCAATCATAAGGGCACTTGTCAAATTTCATATTTCCTTTATATTCATTAACACATTGGCGAAAACGTCCTTATTTGTACCTATAAATACGCAATGAGTAAAGAAATTTATGCCAGTAAAAAACCTTGAACATATTTTCAGAGAATATGATATCCGCGGATTGCTGGATACGGAAATCAATGAGGAATTTGTCCGCGCCCTTGGTTTCGTGCTTGCCGCTTTTTATAAGGAAGAAGGGCACAAGCGTATTTTAATCGGTTATGACACAAGAAAAAATTCCGCTTTGTTCCATGATATTCTGGCGAAAGTCTTTTCCCTGCACGGGCTGCACGTGATCAGCTTGGGAATGGTGCCGACGCCCTGCCTTTATTTCAGTATCCACCATCTGGGAATTTTTGCAGGAATAGAAATAACCGCAAGCCATAATCCCGCCGAGTTTTCCGGCTTCAAACTATGGAACGGGGAAACAACCCTTTCCGGAGAAAAAATACGCGGTCTTTACCATGAAATGCAAAAGTTTTTCAGCTCGCTGAATAAAAGCAATCAGACTGTGCCGGAGCTCATGGAAACCATGCAGAAACAAAATTCCGCAAAGGGTTTTATCAGTTTTTACAACTGCCTGCCAAGTTATGCCGAAAAAGTTTTGGAAAACAGCGAGCCTCTTGACTGTTCCCTTGTCATTGACGGAGCAAACGGGGCGGCAGGAAAACTTTGCGCCGATATTTTCAGAAAAGCCCGGGCGGATGTCCATGAACTTTTTTGCGAAGAAGAAGAAAATTTTCCCAACCACAATCCGGACCCCACACGGGCGAAAAATTTACAGGCGCTTTTAAAAACAATGCGGGAAAAACAAGCGAAATACGGTATCGCCCTTGACGGTGACGGCGACAGGGTCGTGCTTGCGGATAAAAATTGCCGGATTTTAAAAAGCGACGAGCTGATAAGTATTTTTATCAACGAAATTATCAAAAAAAAGCCCGACGCCCTTTTTTTGGTCGATGTTAAATGTTCTCAGGAACTCATCAATGAAATCAAAAGGTTGGGAGCGAAGTATCAGCTCATGCCCACAGGACATTCCACGCTGAAAAAAGGAATGCTGAAGACCGGCGCCGATTTTGGCGGCGAACTTTCCGGACATTTTTTTCATGCGGAAAACTGGTATAAAACCGATGACGGGATTTTAACCGCCGTCCGGCTCATTTCTTTACTGGAAAAAAATAATCTTGATTTAACCGCGCTTCCGAATTGGGGACATATTTTCACAAGTGAAGAAATCGCCGTTCCCTGCACAAAAGAACGGAAAAAAACCATCAATCAAAGAGTCATCGCCCATTTCACGCAAAAATACCAAAACCGCGCGGAATGCATTTGCATTGACGGAATACGCTGCGTTTTTGAAAATTCATGGTTTTTGGTCAGGGCATCCCAGACAGGCGAGCAATTGACCGTACGTTTTGAAGCAAAAACAGAAGAAGAATTTGTTTCCTTGAAAAGCGCGGTTTTGAGCGATCTTGAAAAAATCCTCCAAGCCTAAGAAATGCTTTGACTAAGCATACCTTATTTATTACACTTAAAAACGTGGAAGGTATACGATGTCAAGCAGAAAAACCACAGCACAGCAAAAAAATTCTCATAATAAAATCGAAGGGTTGACCTATGAACCATGGGGAATGCCCACGGAACGGGTCCTGCGTTTAAATGCTGAATATGCCAAAAAAGAAGCTGAAAACTCTTCCCGCAAAGAAATTATCCGGCATCTCATCACTCCCGCGGAACTTTTGCACAGACCTCAAAAAACCAATCCCCGTCCGAACTTCGATTGCCGGCAAGCCGATATTTATAAATATTCCCGCCAGCGTATGGTGAAAGAACAGCTTGCCGCACGCGGAATTACGGACCAAGCCGTTTTGCGGGCAATGGAAACCGTGCCGCGCCATTTATTTGTCAATGAAGCGCTTCACCCTACGGCTTATGAAGACAGACCGCTTCCCATTGCCTGCGGACAAACCATTTCACAGCCCTATACCGTCGCGCTCATGTGCCAGCTCCTCATGGCGGAACGGGGTATGAAAGTTCTGGAAATCGGCACAGGCTCCGGCTATCAGGCGGCAGTTCTTCGTGAAATGGGTTTGAACGTTTTTTCCGTGGAACGCATACAAGAACTATATACGAAAACAAAAGACCTCTTAACAAAAAAACTGGGCTATTACGATATACAGCTTTTTCTGTCGGACGGCACGCTGGGTTTGGAACTTTTCGCTCCCTTTGACAGAATTATCGTGGCTGCGGGAGGACCGACCATTCCCGACGCCCTTAAAAACCAATTGGCGAAAAACGGAATCATGCTTATTCCTGTCGGCTGCGAGAGAATGTCCCAAAATCTGATCCGGGTTTTCAAATCGGGGAACGTCTGCAAAGAAGAAAATCACGGTACAACGACATTTGTTGACCTTGTGGGAAAACAAGGTTGGTAAAATTTATGAAAAGACGCTTATACGATTATACCTTATGGAATTTATTTCTTCTTACTGTCGGAGCGGGGTTTGTCACGTTCGCCGTACAAAACGTCGCCGCTCCCCATGGTTTTCTGACCGGCGGAATTATGGGTGTCAGCCTCTTATGCACCTATATTTTCGGCAATTTCATGAGCGCGACGACATGGAACCTGCTTTTTAACATTCCGCTCATGGTTTTCAGCTGGTTCAATGTCAGTCGGGCTTTTGTCATTTACACAACTTACGGGACATTCGCCATGTCCGCATGGACCGTTGTTTTAAACGGAATAACCATTCCCATTCAAGACCCCCTTTACGCCTGCATCTTATCAGGGGTCTTATACGGTATCGGCTGCGGAGTCATGCTCAAGACAAAAGGCTCAAGCGGCGGGCTCGATTTTATCGCAGCCTATGTCAACCAAAAATGGGGCGTGCAATTCGGCAGTTTCTCATTCATGTTCAACAGCGTTATTTTCATCGCTTCCGCTTTCAGCATAAGCCCTGATTTAATTATTGTTTCCTTTATTCAAATTTTCATTGTCGGGCAGGTAACAAACTACGTCGTGGGCATGTTCAACCAAAGAAAAATGGTTGTCATCATTACGAATAAGGGGCAAGAACTTTGCCGGGAAATCGCAAAACACGGCGGAAGAACGACGCTTTTGCCCGCCTATGGCGGATACAGCCACGAAGCGAAAGAAATTGTGATCACCATCACCGCAAAAACAATGATCAAGTTCCTTGAAGAACTTGTTTTCAGACACGACCCCCATGCCATGTTCACAGTGGAAGACACCTTCTATGCTGTTGGCGGTCAATACCGTAGGATATCAAAATAAAAGGAGCCAGTATGTCCTCTCATGTTGAATGCGCAAGCAAGCCCTTGCCGACCGATTATTATGGTGAAAATGTTTTCAACGACAAGGCGATGCGTCAACACTTGCCCAAAACGGTTTATAAATCTTTGAAACAGACAATTGAAAAAGGGGAAAGACTTGACCCCGCCATTGCCGATGTGGTTGCTTCCGCCATTAAAGATTGGGCAGTCAGCAAAGGCGCCACCCACTACACCCACGTTTTCTATCCTCTTACGGACAACAGTGCGGAAAAACACGACAGTTTCCTGACGCCCGACGACGAGGGAGGCGCGATCGCCGAGTTTAGCGGTTCAAACCTTGTCAAAGGCGAAGCGGACGGCTCCAGCCTTCCTTCCGGCGGACTTCGCTCGACCTTTGAAGCCCGCGGATATACGGCTTGGGACGTGACAAGCCCCGCCTACGTCATGGAAAATGCAGGGGGCATAGTTCTTTGCATTCCGACGCTTTTCCTTTCATGGACCGGTCTGGCTCTTGATAAAAAAACACCTCTTTTGCGCTCCAACCAAGCTGTCAATAAGCAAGCCCAACGGGTTTTAAAACTTTTCGGCGTTGAAACCAATCTGCCTATTGCGGCAAACGGCGGTTTGGAACAGGAATATTTCCTTGTCGACCGTGATTACGTCATGAAACGTCCTGATCTGCTCATTGCGGGACGCACCCTTTTCGGTGCGAAACCTCCAAAAGGACAGGAATTTGAAGACCAATATTACGGTGTTATTCCCGAACGCGTTTTCGCCTTTATGGTTGAAGTGGAACAAGAACTCTACAAACTTGGCATTCCCGTAAAAACACGCCATAACGAAGTTGCTCCCAGCCAATATGAAATCGCCCCTCTGTACGAATCCGCAAACCTCGCCACCGACCACAACCAACTGATCATGACCATTCTCCGCCGTGTGGCGAGAAAACATAATCTTGTCTGCATTCTCCATGAAAAACCTTTCCAAGGGCTGAACGGTTCCGGAAAACACGTGAACTATTCCATTGGCAATAAGGAAATCGGCAACCTTTTCGAACCGGGGGAAACCCCTCACGACAATGCCCAATTCTTGGTTTTCCTTTGTGCCGTCATTCGCGCCGTCCATAAATACGGCGCTTTCCTGCGCGCAACGGTTGCTTCCGCTTCCAATGATTTCCGTCTTGGCGCGCACGAAGCCCCGCCTGCCATCATGTCCCTTTTCCTCGGTGACCAACTCCAGGATATTTTGGATCAGTTCAGAATTGGAGAAGTGAAAGGAAGCCGCAAAAAACGTATCATGAATATCGGTGTCGATACGCTTCCTCCCATTCCCGCCGACCCGGGCGACAGAAACCGTACCAGTCCTTTCGCTTTTGTGGGCAACCGTTTTGAATTCAGGGCCGTCGGCTCTTCCCAAAATCCTGCCGGCTCCATAGTCGCTTTGAATACCATGCTTGCCGAAAGCCTTGATTTTTCCGCCACCTTCCTCGAACGTGAACTGCAAAAAAACTGCACCCTCGGCGAAGCGGTGCAAAAGCTTGTGGCTTTTATCGTTGAAGAACACAGCGCGGTTTTATTCAACGGCGATGGATATTCCAAAGTCTGGCACAAGGAAGCCGAACGCCGCAAATTGCCCATTCACCCCCATACCCCGGACGCGCTTCCCGTTTTCACCAGTCCGGAAATCATCGACCTTTGCACGCGCTACAACGTGCTTTGCCGTGAAGAACTGCGTTCCCGCCAGGAAGTGTATTTCGAGCAATATATCAAAACAACCCATACGGAAGCGAAACTTGCTTTAAGCATGGCCCGCACGAACATTTATCCCGCCGCCATCCGCTATCAGACGGAACTTGCCAAAAATGCGAAAGTCCTTTCAGGCTTGGGTATTGAAAATTCCGATAAGCTCCTCAAAGAAATGAGCGAACTCATACTCAAACTTGACATGGCTATCCGCGAACTGCAAGTTCAAATCGATTTCGACCCTGTGGACGAAAAAGAACGTATCAATGTGCAGAAAAATCCCGGACTTGCGCCTAATATCCAAATGACGGAAGCGGAACACTGCCGCAGCAAAATCCTTGTCGCCATGCAGGAACTCAGAACGCTCGCCGACAGCTTGGAAACCTTGGTTGCGGAAGATTTATGGCCGTTTCCGAGCTATCAGCACATGCTTTTCGTAAAATAGCATACGGCTGAAACAAGATAGAAAAAACGAAAAAAATACAAAAAAGGATTGGGCAATTCCAATCCTTTTTTATTTATTTGAACCAAAACAGCGGTTATGTTGTCTGCCCGGAGTTTTCAAACTTCCTGTTCCAACCGGTAAGGGCGGAGAAAAGAATAACCGCAAGCAGAGCCCAAGAATAAGGGTTCATTAATGCGGAACTGACAGCAGGAGCTTCAAATCCCCATGTTTCCGAAGCCGTCACCAATGCGCCATACCAAACGGCAACAGCGATGTGCCACGGTAAAATAAAGAATATCGTGCATACGGCACAGTCCATAAGATTGGCCCGCCTTGCCGCCGCCAAATTGAATTTTTCACCCATAGGACGGACAAGAGACGGTCCGACGAGAAGCAATGCCGGCGCGTTTGCGGAAATCGGAATGGAAGCGGCGACCGTTACGCCGATAATGAACAATTCGGCTTGCGATACTGTCGCGACAATGCTCCTGTTCGCAAATTCAAGAATTTTTTCCAAAATTCCGCATTCAACCAAAATCTGGGTCACAGCCAAAATTAACACAGCGAAAATAATCGCCCCTACAACACCTTCAATACCGCTTTGAATAAGACCAGTGCTTTGCCCGGCTTCAGGAATGCCGAAGAAATCCGAAAAATGCAACGTTCCGATCGCCACGCTGATAAGCATGGCGCAAACATTGCCGTAAATGAGGGATTCAATGATGTGGCGTCCCATTAATGCGCTCACCACGACAACCGCCATCGCAAGCAGCAAAAACGCCCCTTTTGGATTGAGCTGCGCATTCAAATCAGGCAGAATATTCACATCTCCTCCGCCGCCGAAAAACAAGAAAACAACAGCGGAAATACATGCGGCAGCCATAGCCAGCGGGAAACGGCTGCGGACGACATCGCGCATTTCAGCGCCTTGCGTATAAGCGGAAACAATGGTCGTATCGGAAATGGGCGCCAAGTTATCGCCAAAAGCGGCTCCCGATAAAATCGCCGTTCCCAATAAAACGGGATCGCAGCCGAGAAAAATCCCTGCGGGATACAATACCGGAGTCAAAGAAAGGCATGTTCCCGTACTTGTTCCCGTACCCAGAGAAAAAAGCATCGCTGTTATAAAAACAAGGGTCGTAAAAATGCCTTCCTGCGCTCCGGTGGACATGCCTAACCACAATAAACCGTTCACCAGCCCGCCGGCAGCCATGATTTTTCCAAACACACCTGCAAAAAGCCATGCCGTGACAATGACTATGCCTGTTTGATTGCCGATACCCCGCATTGCGGCTTTGCAGTATTCGGCTTTATCTTTTGCAAAAAACAAACCGCCTGCAAGCGCAAGCCAGCCGCATGCCCAAAAAGGTTTTGTCCCGCCGCGTTCCGCAACAGACAGCCAAACCAAACCGACAATAAGAATTGCAAGAGGAACCATGCCTCCCCATATTCCGCCGTACATGGGCAAAAATTCTTTTCTTTTTTCTTCCATGCGAACCCTCCAGCTATTTTTAATATATTTTAAATGTCGACATTTTAATATTATATTCAAAAAACATGCCTGTCAAGATATTTAACGCGCATGCCAAACTCCTGCCTTGCCTCATGCCTGCCGCATTTCATGCACAAACAGATTTCAACCATACGCTTTTATTGCTTCTGTAGTCCGCCCTGCTGTATCAGCAAAATGCCTGCTGCATCCAACATTTTCCATATTCATATTTCAGATTGGCATAACTATCAAATCATCAAAGAGCGTTTTTTTTTCAAATATCCCATGAATGCAGACACGCTTAGGTTAAGGGGAATGATAACCAGCATACGGACCGGTCAGCACCTTTTCTAAGAACGTACCTTTTTTTGGTCACAACACTGCCTTAAAATTTTTCCTCTATCATCTTTCATTTTCAAATATATTTCCTTACGCCGAAATTTTTGTGCGAATACAATGTAAGGCTTGTAACTCCATTTGGTATGGGATAAGCTCTGGTTCTCATTCATAAAAAACTTTCCTTCTTTGGTTTCGATTGACGAACACATCAAATATATACCAAAGAAAGAAAGTCTTGTATCTAAAGATTTTTATTCCACCAGCTTAGCTGGTGGTTTTTTTGAGCTAAAGCGCACAAAAAAAGACCCGCTTTGCAGCAGGTCTCATATTTTTCAAATCAGAACGGTGAAACCATTTCCAGGAAACGGGAAAGCCATCCCGGTTTTTGCTTTTGGCTGAGTACTCCCCGTCCGTAATACTCTATTTTCGCATTGGCTATTTGTGTCGAAGCGATAGTATTGTTGGCGGCAATATCCCTTGCCCGGATAATGCCTGTCACAACCATGAACTGCGTTTCATCGTTCAAGGTTATTTCACGCACGGCTTCAATCTGCAAATTTCCGTCAGGCAGCACATTGATCACACGTGCGGCAAGCGTTGCGGTAATGGAACTGTTGCGTGTGGACTCCGCGTCACCCTGCAAATCGCTTGAGCTTGAACCCTCAAAAATCGGAGTTTCAGCCCCAATCGGAATACCGAACAAACTTTTTCTCTTTCCAAGGGCGGCTATGCTCGCGGACGTCGTGTTCGTCCTGGTCGCATCAGTGGTTACTTCCTGTGAACCCGACTGCTGCTCGACAACGTTGATCGTCACGATGTCACCGACACGCCTCGCCCTGCCGTCTTCGTAAATGGAGCGGTATTGATTGGGATTATACAGGCTTCCGGGATTATCATAGGCTGGGGCAGGTTCCTGATACGTTATCGGCTGCATAACCGGCTGAGTGACGACAGGGGCTTCCCTTGACGCCGTACAGCCTGCCATAAAAACCATTCCCATTGCCGCTACGCAAAAAATATGTTTTTTCATACCATCCTACTTTGCAAGAAGCGTATCGTTGTCTTGCACTTTCCCGTAAATTTGTTTTTTTGAATCAATATTGCGAACCAAGACCGTATCGCCTAACGCGCCGTCTTCCATAGCTTCCACAAGCACAGAAAGATGTATGCCGTTTTTTTGATAAACAAGCGTTACCTTATCGCCTTTTTTTATGGTTGACAAAGGCTTCAAATCCGCCGTGCCGATAACTTCCATTGCGCCCAAAGGACGGGTCACCTGCCACGGACCGCCCTTTCCGTCCCAAAGTTCCGCGCGTTCATACGCAAGATTCACACTTTTAAAAGTGATGTCCTGCCGATTGAGCGTGTCACCCTTTGCAAGAGGTCTTGCCGCCGCCGGCGTATCCACCCAAACGTTCAAAAATGCGGTTCCGGTAAAACGCTGTATGATTTTTCCGTCCATTTCCTGAATTGCAAAACGAAGATTGATCCGCCCGGGCTCTACGGCTGTTTTTTCCAAAACCAAATTTTGCGAACGGCTGCTCACAAAAATATAGGCAGGCAGACGAAAATCTGTCAAATCGCTTCTTCCGCCGAGTTTATTCATTTGAGGCGTCAAATACTGCATCGCCATTTGGCGCAGTTTTTCTTCCCGCACGACTTCCCCGCCTCTTTGCAAAACAAGGGCATTGGGAAGCAAGCAAGAATCCGCATACATGCCAAGAGAGGAACGCAGCGCATTCTTCAAATTCGCTTTGCTGATCTTATAAGGTTTTCCGAGTTCCGGCGGGCTATCCCACAATTCCTTTTTCGCAAATTCCTGCCATTTTTCCCGGGAAATCGAGCCCAGAGGCTCCGCGATTTCACCCAACAAGACCTTATCGCCCCGCACAATGGCGGCTTCCTGAATTTTCAAACGCCAAACATCTTGTCCCAACGGCTCGCTATGACGGGCGCTTTCAACTTTCTTATCAACGCCGTAGGCTTTATTCGCTTGCGCCAAGCTTGGAAAAAGCAAGACAAAGAGAGAAAAAACCATGCATAAGAAATACATGTCAATTTTATGACTATATTCTTGCCTATTTTTTCGGAACATGATTTTTCCCCTCTCCATATTTCACTTATTTTATTGACGTTTTACGTTAATCGCTGTTTGCAGCATGGTATCGGAAGTCTGAATCGCTTTCGAGTTCATTTCATAAGCGCGCTGTCCGACAATCATATTAACCATTTCCTCAACGATTTCAACGTTTGACATTTCCAAAAAGCCCTGTGCCAATGTGCCCACATTATCTTCTCCGGGAACGCCCTGCACAGCCTCGCCGGAAGCTTCCGTCGGCATATAGAGGTTTCTGCCGCGGGAATCCAAACCGGCATTGTTGACAAAAGTATACAACGGAATATCACCGGTTGCAATTTCATTGGACTGCCCGTCAAGGCAAACGATTTCACCGTCTTCGGAAATGGCAATGGAACGGGTTTCGGACGGAACGGTGAACTGGGGCTGCAATTCATAGCCGTTTGCCGTAACGATGACGCCGTCTGAATTTAATTTAAACGCCCCTGAGCGGGTATACATCAACTCCTCGCCCACTTGAACCTGGAAAAATCCGTCACCCTCGATGGCGATGTCCAAAGTGTTATCCGTATTCTGCAGATTTCCTTCCGTGAAAAATTTATGCACGGAAACGGTACGAACCCCCAAGCCGACCTGAATGCCGACAGGAATTTGCTGGTCCGCAGGACCGCGGGAACCCGCAACCCTCATGGTTTGATACATCAAATCTTCAAATTCGGCTCTGCTTTTTTTAAAGCCGGAGGTGTTCACGTTTGCCAAGTTATTTGAAATCACATCGATATTCATTTGCTGCGCATGCATACCGCTCGCCGCAGACCATAATGAACGCATCATATCGTTATCCTCGCTTTATTACCGTGCTTTACCAACAGTAGTTATCACTTGTTTATCCACATCATTCGCCGTTGACATGACTTTTTGCTGGGCTTCAAACATCCTTTGCACTTCAATCATGTTGACCATTTCATACACGACATTGACATTGGCAGCCTCCGTATAACCTTGGCTGACCATAGTCCTTTCGCCGTCCAAAACATTTTGCAGACCGACACCTTCAGGAACACCATAAAGGTTGTTGCCGACCTTTCTTAAAAGCTGCGGGTCTTCCACGGTGACCACGTCAAGCTGTCCCACTTGCTGACCGTCCGCATAAACGGCTCCGTCCGCGGAAACATGAACATTGCTTGCATTCGGCGGAAGAACGATATTTCCTCCTGTACCCTGCACTGGGTATCCCTGTTTCGTCATTATCGTACCGTCCGGACCTTTGGTGAAAGCGCTGGAACGTGTCAAATACTCGCCCTGCGGAGCATTCACGCGGTAAAACCCTTCGCCGACAATGGCTATGTCAAGCTGATTGCCCGTAAACTGCATGCTTCCCTGGGAAAAGTCCGTTTCTTTTGTGGCGATACGGGTTCTGGCCCGTAGGCACTGTTCCGGGAATAAAGGTTCGGAACGCAAATTTTCCAACGGCTCACGAATAAAATCATGGGCGAAATGTATCATCGTATCTTTAAAAGCCAATGCATCGGATTTATAACCTGCGGTGTTCACATTCGCCAAGTTGTTGCTTATCATGGCCATTCTATGTTCAGTCGTTAACGACGCAAATAATCCCGTATAAAGTGAATTTTGCATATAAACTCCTTGCCGTCACAACATGCTGTCATAAATCTGACAAAATGATGTTCATTTCTTTTCATACACCTTATTAAGCAAAGACCATGCCAAAACATTTTTCGCAGCAGTTTTCTGTCAGTGCCAAAGGAAAAACTCAAATTTTTTTCCTTTTTTGTTCCCGGCATATCCTCCAATCCTTTTTCTTCCTGCGGACAAAAAATACTCTTGTCCATTTCGACATATGAACCCCATGCAAAATAAAGACCAAAAAAAAGCACGAAATTCAAAAAAGAATTCCGTGCAAAAAACTTGGGGAAAACAATTCCCCCAAAACAAACAATCACTTATTTCTTAAATCAGCATACCATTGACCCGCTTTTTCCATGAGCTTCAAACTTCTTTGCGCCATAAGGAACGGATCGTTCATATAACCGTCAAGCAAAACAGTGTTGTCAAAAATTCCCCACACCATTTCTTCAAAAAGACCGGAACGGCTGTCGTCCTTGTAAATAGTCAGCAAAGAACGGATCAATGCATGGTCGGGGTTGACTTCAAGCACTTTTTGCGGAATGCTGTCGTCTTTTTGGAAAGAGCGCATCAATTTTTCCATGGTCGAACTTACACCGTCTTGGGAAGCCATGCAGGCAGGACTGCCTGACAGTCTGTCCGTGCTTTTCACGTCTTTCACTTTATCGCCAAGCACTTCTTTCATGCGTTCAAGCATTTGCTCAAATTCCGTCTTTTCAAGGTCGGAAAGTTTCGGCAAATCGGATTCCGCTTTTTCCACATCAGCAAAATCATCAAGAGCACGGGCATCAGCCGTTTCAATATTCTTAAACGTGTACTCATTGAATTTTTGCAAACTCTCAAGAGCGATTTCTTCGACCGGTTCAAGCAAATATAAAACTTCAAGCCCCTTGCGGGTGAACCGTTCCATATGAGGATTGAGCTTAGCGGCTTCTTTGGAAGAAGCGCTCACATACCAAATATCCTTTTGTCCGGCTTTCATGCGGCTGACATATTCTTCAAGGCTGAGAAGCTCTTCGGAGCCGGAAGAAACAAAACGCATGAGCTTCGCAACCCTGTCGCGGTATACAAAATCATTGAACGCAAATTTAAAATATTTGCCGTGCTTATTCCAAAAAGTGTTATACTTTTCCTTATCCTGCGCCGCCATTTTTTCAAAATGACTCATGAGCTGACGCACGATGGTTTGGGAAATTTTCTTTAAAACGATATTTTCCTGCAATGTTTCCCGGGAAATATTCAAAGGCAAATCTTCCGTATCCACAACACCTTTCACAAAAGCGAAATAGTTGGGCAGAAGTTCCTGCCTGTTTTTCTCGATAAGGACGCGGCGGACATACAAATCAAGCCCCCATTGGTCCTTTTGTTCCAGAAAATAGTCTTCGCTTTTTTCAGGGATAAAAAGCAACGCGTTGAACTGCACCGGCGCGTCAACAGACAAGTGGATGACATCAAAAGGATTTTCCGTGTCATAGGTAAGGAACTTATAAAATTCGTCATACTGTTCTTTTTTAATATTGAACTTAGGTTCGCGCCATAACGCGGAAATAGTGTTGATTACCTTGTCATTCAGCAAAATGGAAAACGGCAGGAAATTGGAATGGCGGCGGATGATGTTTTCAAGGCGATATTCTTCGATAAATTCTTTTGCGTCATCTTTTAAATATATTTTGATCATGGTACCGCGGACAAGCCCTGCAACCTCCTCAAGAGGCGTGATTGTGAACGTGTCCGAACCATGGGAAGTCCAAACATGGGCTTTTGCTTCGCTTTCTTCCTTCACGCTTTCAATGGCGGGAACGGAATACACCTCCACCTTATCCGCAACCATGAACACGGAATAAAAACCGATGCCGAAACGCCCGATTATTTGTGAGGCGTCGGCGCCCGCCCCTTCTTGTTTTTCCACAATTTCTTCTTCGGCATAGGGGTCGATTTTTTGTTTGCCGCTGTCGCAAGAGGTATCGCCGATATCTTTTAAAAACTTTTCAGATCCTGACTTTGCAATAATGCCCAAATTATCCTGCATTTCCTGTTTGGTCATGCCAATGCCGGTATCTTGGACAGTCAGGATATTGCTTTCTTTATCCGTGCTGATTTTAATTTCCAAAGGAAGTTCGGGAGCAAGAATGCTTTCCCCTTTATTTTGTTTAAAACGCAGTTTATCAAGGGCGTCGGAAGCATTGGAAAGCAATTCGCGCAAAAAAATCTCACGGTTCGTATACAAAGAGTGAGTAAGGATATTCAGAACCTTATGGGTTTCCGCTTTGAATTTATAGGTTGAAGACATAAAAAAACTCCTTATCGATTGTTCAAATAATAGATAAGGAGCAAAACAGATAAGTCAAGCCTAACGGACGGAAATTTGTTTTTTTCTTTCAGACAGACATCTGAAATAATGGGCCAAAGGAAATTTGTTTTCCCGCGCGAAAATATACCCCGCAACATATTCATAATAGGTCAGCATATTGCCGTAAACGGGATATTTTGTATTTTCGTCAATGAAAGACAAATGAAAAAATTTTGCCACCGAAGGATGAATAGGCATATAATATTCATCATCACACGTCAAATCCGGAATAAGCCGATCAGGAACGCCCCTGTATCCTATTTCCTCAAGCACGGTCTGCGCCACTTTATTCAATAAAATGCCGTAGGGATGATTAAATGTCGTGAACAGTTTGGTTTTAGAAAAATTTTCTTCAATGAAATCACAAAACTCAGCACAGCGGACATACCCTTTATTTCTCTCGACCTTCATAGCTTCCGCAAACATGGACTGCAAATCATAATGCTTTGCAAAATCGACTTTTTTAATCAGATATAGGATTTCTTCTTTCGATAAGCTGCGGCGCATAAGCTCATCAACATAGGTTTCATTGTAAGGGTCGGACAAATCGCCTGTCCCCTTTGAAATAGGCCATAATGCGGGATTATAAATGTTCGGCATGCAAACGACTTTCGCTTTCGGATTGACATGACTCAGCAGGTAATCTTCCGAAAGTTCGCCCCAATGCGCATTAAGCTTTTGATAAATAAGCAAATTGCAGCTTGCCAATTTTTCAAGGGGAATGCTCTCCTTTTTAAAATTGACAAAAAATTCCGGAGAATAACTCTTTGCAAACGGCTGAAACGCCAATAATTGCCGTATAAGGGGAACACCTTGGCAATTTGCGGAAACCAAACAACTCAACATAATTATTCCTAAAAAAAGGGGAATTACCCCCTTTTCCTAATATTTCCATTTGCCTTGTTGGTATTTCGGGACTTCGGTAATAAAACGCTTGCTCACAAGATTATATTTGCCCTTCAAAGCTGACTGCTCTGTTTCAGCCATGCATTGATAAAGATTTTCACGATATTTGATTTTTGCCAAATACTGATATTTCCTATGGGGTGTTGAAATAATTTCCATACTCAAACTGCCTGGGTCAAATTCAACATAACTCGCCACATACATATTGTTGCGTTTTTCAATTTTAGGCGAATTTTTATTGGGAATGATCTGAACGTTGCATTTGCTGATATGCCCATGCGCAAACGTTCTAAGCTGCTCATACACAAATTGTTCCTGTTCGGATAAATTGGTAACATCCACTTTTTCATAAACAAAATTTTGATTTTCCGCTGAAGATACTTGGGTGTTTTCTTCTTTTGCGGAAGTACAAGCCAGCAAAGAGCATGAAAGGACAATGACGCTGAAAATTTTTTTCATAGCAATTACTCCGATAAAAACTTTTCACCTTTAATTCAAAGGGTGCTAGTTTTTTAATCGGACAAAGGCTATTTATTAATAGTTAATAAATAGCCTTTGCATAAATTATTTTAATCAATCTTATAAGTATTGCTTATAATTTGATCGGTTGAACTACTTTACAAGAACTTCAACGCGGCGGTTCAAATAACGTCCGTCAGCATTGGAGTTATCATATTTGAAAGATTTGCCCATGCCTTTTGCTTCAATCTTGCCGGCATCAAGTCCTTCTTGAACCAAATATGCCTTTACGGATTCAGCACGGCGTTGTGACAAAGCCTTGTTGTATGCTTCAGTACCAACGCTGTCAGTCCAGCCTTGCAAAGCAACACCGTTGGCTGCGTCTTTAATGATAACGGCAACATCGCCTAAAATTTCTTTAGCTTCGTCAGTAAGAACTGCGGAGTCAAAAGCGAAGTTTACGCCGCGAAGCACGAGAGCGTCATTTGCGAGACCGGCATAGAAAACTTTTTGCACGAAGTCATTCAAAGCTGCATCGTCTTTGTAAAGGTCAACACCGTTAACCATGACTGTGCAGTCATTGATTTTAGCGATTTCATCGAGAGTTGCCTGACCTTCAGCGGAATCAGCAAAAGAAATGATATGGAAGCAGGCACCGATGTTATTGTCAACAATGGATTTCACAGGTTCGATACCCAAGTTGTTCAAGCCGTCACTCACCAAAATAATAGCGGTTGGACGAGCCATTTGTTCATATTGGGGAGCGAAAGCATTAATGCCGTTGCCCAAAGGTGTTTTTCTTCCGTAAATAGCTAAATCGGATTGCAAAGAGCCAACAGCTTCTTCCATGGCTGCGGGAGCGAAATCTCCGTAAGCGACAATTTCATGGGCAGGAGCCAAGGTGTGCATGCTTGCTTTGTAGCCGAGATCAGGAATTGCTTTGGTGATTTTATTCAAAACTTCTTTGGCAATTTCCATTTTAGGCATTTTTATTTCTTGTTCGGTCATCATCATAGAGCCAGAATAGTCTACGAGGTAGTCAAAGCTGTCGACAGTACGAACAAGGCCGTTTGCATAAGCAGCCGTGCTTAAACCAAGTACCATTGCAAATGCTGCAATTAAAGATTTTAATTTCATTTTAAGCCTCCATATGTGCTTTATAAACGATATAAATGATAAGCAGCTCTCCGCACAGTTTCCTGCGGAATAGCTTTACTTATAATTTTATAATACGCTTATTATTTTTTTTGTCAAACTGTAATATCCAGATATTTTATTCTATCATATCAATAAGATAAAAACAACTATAAAAAGTGCCGCAAAAAAATTCCCGAAGTTTCCGCTTCATTTGAATAAAAACCATGGACTGACCGTGCTTTTCTCCAACAATGGAGGAGCATGACACAGGTTTACGTTTTAAGCATTTTGAATAAGTTCACCAATAGCGTTTCATTTACCGATTACGCCTGACCCGACGGACCTTTGCTTTATTTTTTCATAGTTAACCATAAAAAAGATATACTATTCTTCAAGCGGATATTGGTTATTCATCCTATCTTCATCAATTTTGGATACCTGTCTTTATTACGTCTTTATTCCAACCCGCCGTATTCATATATGACAGTCACCGCACCCAAAATGCCCGTTCCATATTCACGTTTTGAATTGAACTATTATACGTCAAGGAACGTTCTTTTCCTTTCAACTATCCCACAAGCGAAGGTATGCTAAAATGGAGCGAAATGAGCAGCAACATGTGAATATGCTCCATACAAGCATTTTCTTCCATATAAAGCAACTTGTTCCGTTTACAAAATTGCCCGATAATTTTCCGATATCTCTTTTATTTCTGCATATATTTAAACGGCGAAATTTTCGCGCAGCCAGATATTCGCAATTCCATTTTGTACGGAAAAACCTTGGCTGCCGCCCATACGGCGCCGCTCCTCTTTGGTTTTGATTGCCAAACACATCAAAGCGTTCCCAAAAGGACAGCGTGTGTCTAAAATTTTTCATTCCACCGGCTTAAAAAGCGGTGTTTTCTATGCCGAAGCCGCAAAAAAAGGCAGGAACACAAATTCCTGCCTTAAAGTTCTTTATGACTAAAGACTATACGCAACCGGTTGGTTTTGGAAGTCCAGCCATTTTGCAAGCTCCTTTGCCAGGACCAGATGGGAACAATTCGTAAACTTCTTTCAATTTGTAACCGGTGTTTTTGGAAAGAATACGAACCATTGGAGCAATACCATTTTTACGATAGTAATCTTGAAGGAAGTCAAGAATTTTTTGGTGATCTTCGTTAAGTTCTGAAATACCTTCAGAGTCTTTCACATACTCCAACCATTCTGGGCACCAGTCATCAAAACGAAGAAGGAAACCGTCTTCATCTACTTCAAAAGATTTACCTTTGTAGGTTACTTCAGCCATGTGTGGTCCTCCTTGGACAATATGGACATTTAGTTTTTTTCGTTTCAATCCATGCAGACTAAAACAATGTTTGATATCAGAATCGAACAGGATGAATATCCTTTTCTTTGTTTGCCATAATTATCAAAAAAAAGCAAGTTCGTATTTTTGATAACTATTCAAATTTTTTCGACCCGAGCTCTTCCGGCAAAAGTCCCGTTAAAAACTTCCCGCAAAGAGCTTTGTATTAAAATAATAGTATGCATTAAAATGATTTTTGTAAAGTGTTTTTCACAAACTTTCTTTACTTTTTTTGGGCAATACCCAAAAAACTCATATAATTACAAACCATTATCAAAGCATATGCACTGTATCCTTCACCCAATACACAACTTTGCAATGGGCTCTCATCTTTTCAATGAGATTATTCTCTTCTTCCGCCGCCATAGGACGTATGCGGATGTATACATCACGCATGGTATCATTGTCTTTATACCCGCCGGTCAGCACGGATACGATTCTGCCGCCGTTCTCCCTTATCAAATCAAGGACGGGAGGCAAAGTTCCGGGGTCTTCGGAAAGCTCCAAAGCAAATTGGATACCGCCGCGGCGAACCCCTGAAATTTCCGTGAAAATTTTAAAAATATCGGCTTCGGTAATAATGCCGACAAGCTTTTTCTCCCAATCCACGACAGGAAGCCCCGTCAGCTTCTTCTCCAGCATGATAAGGGCGACTTGTTCGATGGTATCCATCGAGCTGACAGCAACGGGGTTTTTCGTCATAATATCCTTGATTTTCAATTCTGACAAAAGATAAGAAAGTTCATGCACATCCAACGTAGTCGCTTTTGAAGGTGAAGCTTCCTTAATATCTCTGTCGGAAACAATACCGATAAGTTTCATCTCGTCATCGACGATAGGAATACGTTTTATTCCATGTTCTTGCATTAATTTTGAAACTTTAAGCATTGATGCGTCTTCTTTCGCTGAAATCACCGAACTTGTCATCCAATCACGAATAAGCATATACTCCTCCTCTAAAGCCGTATGCAGTATCTTGAAAATACATTAATCTTCTTTTTTTAGCAAGCCGCAATCCGAACGGGCACCCCCTCCGGCGCGTTATTCTTCATTTTTTCCGCAGCATTTCTTATATTTTCTGCCGCTTCCGCAGGGGCAGGGATCGTTCCTGCCGATTTTCGGACTTTCGCGGCGCACCGGCTCTTTGCCGTAAACAGTGCCGTCAACATAGTACCATGTGTCATTTTCTTTTCTAAAGAACGCATCTTCCCGCAATTCCTGAGGAAAATCCCGAACGGAATAATGGGCGCAAAAGCTCACTTCCCCTGTTTCATCATTTTCAAGACCTTCTTTGGTTCCAAGAATTTCCAAAGATTTCCAATCCATTACGGAAGACCATTCTTCAATTTCACTGGGGCTGACATCATCACGAAATTCCGGATGGGCGCTTTCCACCAAAAAATCGTATTTTTTCAAAACATGGGCTGTATATCGTGCGCGCATCAGCGCTTCCGCGGTAGGAGCCTTTTTTGCGCCTTCAAGAACAGGCAAACAGCAATCCTTATCTTCCAACTGAGATCCGCAAGGGCATAAACTCATAGCGTTCCTCCTAAAAATTTTTTGTATATTGCACTTTCTTTTTCTGATTGACAAGTTTTTTTTAAAAAGAAAAGCCACCCAAGGGGAAGGTGGCTTTATAGGGGGAGATAGGAAGAAGTACGTTACCTGTTATGGTAAGCCATGCTTCATTTTAGAGAGGTACTTTCTTATCTGCAAAAAGCGTACCGATACCATAACCAGCTTATTAAACTGAATTTAACGTTTTCATGCCCGTTTTTCCCCTGTCTAATTTCCGTACAGCCCGTGCGGAATGTATCAAATTTTTATACAGCCGCCGTTCGCCCGCCCGTTTTTTAAAATCCATTCTTTTTTCTTGACGTAACACACTTTTTCAAGTAACGCTAATGAGCTAATCTTATTTGAGAGCATCAATATTTAGGAATAACTATGTTCGAAAGCTTAACTGACAGACTTTCCGGCGTGTTCCGTTCCCTTGGCGGACGTGTGCAGCTTACGGAAGAAAACATCCAGGAGGCTATGCGTGAAGTGCGCTTGGCGCTTCTTGAAGCCGATGTCAACTTTAAAGTCGTAAAAGATTTTACGGACACGGTAAAAGAAAAAGCCCTTGGCACGCTCGTCATGAAAGGAGTCAGTCCTGCCCAACAAGTCATTAAGGTTGTTAACGACGAACTTGTGCATCTGCTCGGCGGTGAAAGCACGGAACTGAAATTGCAGGGGCAGCAGCCCGCTGTTATCCTTATGGCAGGATTACAGGGGTCCGGTAAAACCACATCATCCGGTAAGCTGGCTCTTTTGCTTCGCAAACAAAAAATGAAGCCTTACCTTGTTCCTGCCGATGTTTACCGTCCTGCGGCTATTGAGCAGCTGCGCACTTTGGCGAAACAACTTGATATTCCCTGCTTCGATTCCAAAGCGGATATGAAACCCGCCGATATTGTGCAAAACGCTCTCATGGATGCGAAAGAAAAACAATGCACCGTTGTTATTCTCGATACGGCAGGGCGTTTGCATATTGACGAACCCCTCATGCAAGAGCTCCGAACAATCAAGGATATTGCGAAACCACAGGAAACGTTGTTTGTGGCTGACGCCATGACCGGGCAGGATGCCGTCACCGTTGCCGACGCGTTCAATCAGCAAATCGGCATTACAGGCGTCGTGCTCACCAAAATGGACGGCGACGCAAGAGGCGGGGCGGCTCTTTCCATTAAAGCCGTTACCGGCGCACCCGTAAAATTTGTCGGCATGGGAGAAAAACTTTCAGAAATGGAAGTATTCCACCCGGACAGGATCGCAGGGCGCATTCTTGGCATGGGCGATGTGCTGACCTTGTTGGAAAAAGCCCAGAGCACCATCGAACAAGAAGAGGCGGAAGCCCTTGCGAAAAAAATGCAAAAGGCCAAGTTCGACCTTGAAGACTTCCGCACGCAAATGAAACGTATGCGTTCCATGGGATCTTTCGAATCCATTTTAAAAATGATTCCGGGTCTTGGCGGCATTGCAAAACAACTTGGCGAAATGAAAGGACATGAAAAAGAAATAGCCAAAACAGAAGCTATCATCAATTCCATGACCATGAAAGAACGCCGTAACCCCGATATCATCAATCCGTCACGAAAAGTACGTATTGCGAACGGTTCAGGCACAAAAGTCCAAGATGTCAACCAGCTATTGCGTCAATTTGACCAAATGCGCAAAATGATGTCCGGCATGCTGAAAGGCGGCAAAGGAAAAATGCCCCCTATGCCCAATATGAACCAGTTGGGCGGCATGAACAGACTGGGCGGCATGGGCGGTTTCGGCGGTTTAGGAAATATGGGCGGACTTGGCGGTTTGGGTTCTCTGCCCGGAATGCCGGGCTCCCGCGGTACTTCCGCCACCAAGAAAAAACGTGACAAAGATAAAAAGAAAAAGAAAAAAAGATAATATCTACCATAAAAAAGAGGAGATTACAATGGCTGTAAAAATCAGACTTACCCGCAGCGGCTCTAAGAAACTTCCTTTCTACCGTGTTGTTGCCATCAACAGCGAAACCCGCCGTGACGGACGTCCTTTGGACTTTTTAGGATATTACAATCCTCACAAAAACCCTGCTGAAGTCAGTATCGACACGGAAAAACTTCAGGAATGGGTGAATAAAGGCGCTTTAATGTCTGACACCGTAAAAAGCATTGTGAAATTGAATAATAAATAATTCAAGGGGCTTTTGCCCCTTCGCAATGCTCCTTATGCAATAAGCACCTAGCTTTTGTTCGGTGCTCTTTGTTGTTTAATATTAATGCTCCGCTTTTTTCTCTTTCTTCATGCATTTTTAGTCTTCTTCCATACTTGCATTATTTAAATTATCCGCTATAACTTGTTGTATTATAACCCATTAATCCGAACAATCAAGGTAAGGCTATGCATTTTGATTTTTTACAGGAACTTATCGCAGTTTTCATGATTTCCATCGTGGTCATCCTTATTTGTGCGAAATTCAAAATTCCCAGCATTGTCGCGTTATTGGTCGCCGGCATTATCTGCGGTCCTTCCGCGCTGAAACTTGTGTCGGAAATTGAAGCGGTCGACATTATGGCGGAGGTCGGCGTCGCCCTTTTGCTTTTCACCATCGGCATGGAACTTTCCTTAAAAGATTTGAAACGGATAAAACGCCCCCTTTTAATTGGCGGATTCGGACAGATAAGTTTCACTATCTTACTGATTACAGCAATATTTTCCGCCTTATTGCCATGGCAAAACGCTGTCGCCTTCGGCTGTTTGGTCACCCTTTCTTCCACCGCCATTGTTTTGAGCCTTTTCCAGCAAAAAGCCCAGTCTGATTCGCCGCATGGCAGGGTTTGCCTTGCAATCCTCATCTTCCAAGACCTCGTCATTGTCCCTATCATGCTTCTTTTTCCGCTTCTCAGCGGAAAATTGGAATTATCCCTGCAAGAAAGCCTGATCACCCTCGGCGAAAACTCCCTTGTCATTATCGGCGTTATCCTGTTCGGCAAATTCATTTTACCCCGCCTCATGTTTGCCGTCGTCAAAACCCGTTCCCGCGAACTTATGCTCATGACAGTCCTGGGATTTTGCTTTTCCGTAGCCCTGATAACAGCCTCTATAGGCTTATCCCTTTCCTTGGGAGCGTTTATCGCGGGTTTGCTTCTTGCGGAATCGGAATACAGTGTCAGCATTATGGAAAATGTTCTGCCGTTCAAAGAAATCTTCACAAGTATCTTCTTCATTTCTGTCGGAATGTTATTGAATTTGGACTTTTTCATTTCCCATATTTTTATCGTTCTTTCCATAGCGGCTCTTATTTTCGCCATAAAACTTTTTACGCTTGTTCCTGTGGTGAAAATTACGGGATATTCCATGCGCACCGCCATTATTTCGGCTTTCAGCATGTCCCAGATCGGAGAATTTTCCTTTGTGCTAGCCGGGCACGCCCTAACGCTTCACCTCATGGACAATGACGGATACCAAACTTTTTTGGCTGCCAGTATCATCACCATGACACTGACGCCTTATTTCATCAACAACGCTCCGCAGTTTGCCGCTAAATTACTCAGCGGCTATTTTAAAAAATACGCCCATGAAGAAGACGTGTTACCGGAAAAACAGAACGATTTCAATGAGCATATCATTATCATCGGCTTCGGAATCGGAGGAAAAAGCCTCGCCAAGGTAGCCAAGGAAAGCGGAATTCCCTATGTTGTTTCAGAACTCAATCCGGATACGGTAAAACGTTTTAAAGACATCGAGCCCATTTTTCACGGTGACGCAAGCTATCCTTTGGTGCTTGAGCATTTGGGCGTGAAAAAGGCGCGCTGTCTGGCGATTATGACTTCAGACCCCACAGGTTCGCGCGCCATAATTAGCAACGCCAAAAAACTCAATCCCGGTCTGCATATTGTCGTACGGACCCGATTTTTATCAGAAATAACCGGTTTAAAAGAACTGGGAGCCGATGATGTCATTCCGGAAGAATTTGAAACGTCCATCGAAGTTTTTGCGAAAGTTCTCAATTATTTTCTTATCCCCCGCCAGCAAATCGAACAATATGTCCAGCAGATCCGCAAAGAAGTCTATTCGGGTGCGCACACCATAGATTTAGGCAGCAATTTGCAGGCGATAAAAGACAATTTGCCCGATTTGCAGTTCGCAAGCTTAAAAGTGGAAAAAAACTGCAAACTCATCGGCACCAAATTAGGCGACGGAATTTTAAGGAACATCTATAAGATAAACGTCGCCGCAATACACAGAACAACGCAAAATATCACGGAACTGAACGCTGAAACGGAATTTTTCGAAAACGATGTCGTTTATGTGTTCGGCTCCCAAGAAGCCATTATCCGCGTGCAGGAAGTTTTTCTTGAAATAAAAGATTAGGAGGGACGGCTCTCAATCGTTCTTTTCCGATTTTTCCGCAGCCGTCATTCTTCGCACGGCTTTGCCTCATCACCGCAAAGCGTCGTTTCCTTACCGATTAACGCACTGATATTTGTTTCGGTTTCCATTACGGCGGATTGCTCCAGCCGCACGGTTTGCACGGGTAAATCCTTTGGTGCGCCAAAAACTTCAATATAAGGGATGAACGACGTTCTGCGCTTGACAATGGCGGTATTTTTCCAAACCCGGTATTGGATTACGAAATACCGAAAACTGAACACATCAAAAAAATCAACGTGTTCTTCGGGTTTTCTCTTTTCCGAATTCAGCAATGCCTGATACAAAGTGTCTCCCGCTTCCAGGCGTTCCCACATATACATGATACGCCAAATATCGTTGCCGTTTTCCTCCACGGGAAACCATGCGATATTTTTATTCGTATGCTCTTTCTCAAGAATATCTTTGCAAGCCGTACAAGAAGGGGAAAAGAAAATCTTCGTGCTTGGATTTTCAATTTCGATAAAAGGCACCCCGCGCTGATTTGCATTGATTGCGGAACCAATCAGCAATACGAACAAAAAACACCAAACGGAAAGCAGCAAGGTTTTGGGATACGGAGCGATAGGACGCCTGTTTTCATAACGGACGGCATAATAGGAACACGCAAGCAAAATCCCCGCAATGATGCAAACAATGCAAAGCGTGGTGTTCACCATGATCAAAAGCAGAAAAATATCGAAAAAAAGCGCGGCGGCGGTTAAAATCCGTATGACATACGCGCAGCCGAATAAAGATAAAATCAAAATACCTGCGAAAAATATCGCTCCGAGCCACCACAGGGAAAAGCCCATGATAGTGAAATTGGCGAAAACACTGCAATTGTCCGTACAGACTTTTTCAAATAAAAAAACGCTTAAAATATTATATACGGAAAAAAACAAACCGATCACAGCAATAACGAAAGAAATCGGCAAAAATTTATGTCGCAAAGGATTCATGCAATTCCCCCTTGATTTTTCATGGTTCTGTCCAATGCCCTGCATTGGATGGCAAGAGCGATATGTGAAACCGCAATTTTTTCTTGTTCTTCCAAATCGGCAACAGTGCGCGCAACCTTTAAAATCCGTGTGAACGAACGCGCGGACAAAGCGAGCCTGTCCACCGCCTTACCCAAAAAGTCCCTTTCCTTCTGCTCTAAAAAGCAGTATTTTTCAAGCATGGCTCCTGATAAATCAGCATTGGTCAAACATGCTGTACCCTTATAGCGTTCTTTCTGAATTTTTCTCGCGTTTTCAACACGCAGCTTCATGCCTGCGGAATCCTTGCCTTTGAAATCGGTATGGAAATCCTCAAACTGTACGGAAGGAACCTCGATATGCAAATCAATCCTATCGAGCAGCGGTCCGGAAAGTTTAGCCCGATACCGTGCCAACTGCTGGCTTGAGCATGTGCATTCATGTTTTTTATCCCCGTAATATCCGCAGGGGCAAGGGTTCATGGCGGCAATGAGCATGCAGGAAGCGGGATAGGTCAAGCTTTGGGCGGAACGGGAAATGGAAACGAACCCGTCTTCCAAAGGCTGCCGCAAAACTTCCAAAGACGAACGGGAAAATTCAGGCAATTCATCTAAAAACAACACTCCCCTATGGGCAAGACTCACTTCCCCCGGTTTGGGATAACTTCCTCCGCCGATCAGGGCGATTTCCGAAACCGTATGGTGAGGGGAACGGAAAGGTCTTGCCGTCACAAGCCCTTTTGCGGTCAATTTATTGGATACGCTGTAAATGGTTGTCACTTCCAAAGCTTCTTCAAAGGTCAAACTCGGCAGAATTGTCGGTATCCGCTTTGCAAGCATGGTCTTGCCGCTGCCCGGCGAACCGATGAAAAGGAGGTTATGCCCGCCTGCCGCCGCAATCTCTATGGCGAGTTTCGCTTCTTCCTGCCCTTTCACTTCGGAAAAATCCATATCATAACTTCGGCATTCTTCACCCTGCTTATGCCTTACCGGCTCAAAACAAGCTTTTTCGCAAATAAAATCAAGCACATCCATAAGCGTATCAAGACCGTAGACGGTCAGCCCGTCAACAATGCCCGCTTCACCGGCGTTTTCACGCGCAACAATCATCGCATCCATATGCAAAGAGCGGGCTAAAAGGGCGAGAGGCAAAATTCCGCTTACAGGCCGCAGTGTCCCATTCAATGAAAGTTCTGCGGCAAAAAAAATTTTTTCCGTATTTAAAGAAGGATGAATATTTTGTGATGCCGTCAATAAGCCGATAGCCAAAGGCAAATCATAAGCGGTGCCCGCTTTTTTCCTGTCGGCGGGGGCGAGGTTTACTGTGATTTTGGCAGGCGCAAGTTTGAACGCGCAGGCACGGATAGCCGTAAACACGCGTTCTTTCGCTTCCTTAACGGCGCCTTCCGCCAAACCGACCATGACAAAAGCCGGCATGCCCGCCTTGGTGTAATCAATTTCAAGTTCGACCTTGTACGCTTCTATACCTTGTAAAGCCCCGCAAACAAGCCTCGCAATCATAATTAAAACCCTAACCCCAAAAATTCTATATTCAAACTGAAACGTTCCTCAATCTGGTCTTTCGTATATTCCCCGTACAAATATAAACACTGATGTTTATACCCGACTCCGGCGACACGTTCATAGCTTTTTCCCGTATCCAAATTCGTCCTTTCCATTATATAAAGGGAAAGTTCGGGAGAAGCTTTCAACGACAGCGTATTGGTGATAACATTGATTTTTCCGCTGGGAACTATGTCATTGACATTGTCGTAATTCACAAATCTTCTGTAATTGTAATTAGGCTCGCGCTGACTGTAACTTGTTCTGAAAGAACCATAGGTGTTATGGAACAAAGTCGAACCCACATCCACACGGTTCAGTTTGCCGTCATAAAAAGAATAATAAGCATCACCATGGAAATTGATCCATTTCAGCGGCTTGAAATCCAAACGGGTTCTCAAATCATGCCATGGTCTTCTTTCATAAACCTCAACATGTTTTTCTCTGCTGTCCTCTTTAAAATCAAAGCCGGTGCTGACGGAAAGATTTATGAAATCGCGGTATGAATAATTATTGCCGATTCCGTCTTTCTGCCGGACAACGGAACTGTATTTCGCAGTCAAAATATTATCCAGACGGACTATTAAATCATTTTTGCCCTGCAGTCTGTCCTCAATGGTGAAAAAGGGATTTCCTTCCTGATCAACATGCTCTATCCATTCATAAGCGATTCTCGGCTGAACGGTATGCTTCAGCGCAACCATTTCCCGTTTGCCGACATTTTCCTGAACGGGGGCGTTTTCCTGTTCAAACTGCCAAATACGGTCAGCTTGGGCGTAAAAACTCGAACGAAATTCCGGAATGAAGCGTGTGTCGCTGCCTTGCTGTTCCCCGCTGCCCAAATCATTCAGCAAAGAAGTGTCTTTTCCTGAAATGCCCGTATATGCGGTTCCTCTGGCGCGCCCTGCGACTTCACCGCGGACAAAGCCCAAACTGACAGGATACGCCACCTCCGGATAAAGCTCCGCCTTGGCGCCTTTCGTGCCGAAACGGCGGTAATAATAGCCCATATTGGCTTGCATGTTCCATTCCAAAGGAAAATTTTCAACGATTTTATCCCTGTTCCAATACAAGCCAAATTCCGGAAGATGCTGAACCGTCGTATCGTATTTATGGGAAAGGTTTCCGTGTCCGAAACTCGGGTCTTGCGTATATTTCATTCCTGCCGTCAAATAAAACTTCTCATAATTCCTGTACGCAAAGCCCTGAGTCACCCTGTTCTCATCCGCTTCGGCAAAATTTCGTCCGAACATGCTGTAACTGTTGTCACGGGTATAATCAAAACCTGTCATACGGTTGCTGAATTCACGAATAAAATTTTGGTCGGAAACATAATCCAAATTATATTTATAGTTCCAGCGGCTCTCGAAAATATCCCCGCTGCCCATGGCTCTCAGCCAGTAACGGGTCCTGTTCGGACGGATCTTCCCGTCCGTTTGGTCCACGGAATCCTGTCCTTCACTCAAAACCCGCGTGTCGTCATATAAAAAATCGACCATCGCCCACAGTTTTTCATTTTCTTTTGTGTGGGAACGGTATTCGAGGGACGGCATGAACCCTTTTTCCGTCAGAACAGTTCCGTAAACCGTCAAATCCCGGCTTTGGTCAATCACATGAAAATAAGGCTGGGTATAGTAAAAACCTTGTGTGGAGCTATAACCATAATTGGGAAGCAGCAAACCGCTTTGCCTTGTCGTCTTGGTCGGTGCGACAAAATAAGGAACGTATGCCACCCCCTTATCCTTTATATTGAAAATGACATCAAAAAAATGCGCGTAACTGTCAACTTCAAGATCGGCTTCCTTAGCTTCGATTTTCCACAGGGGAACGGAACCGTCGCAGGTCGTGGCGGTAGCCTTTAAAAGGGAATAGCGGGATTCTCCCTTTTTATATATTTCATCGCTCTTAAAATACATGTGCGGACCGGCAAGAAAAAGCTTCGCGTCTTTCAGCCAGCCTGTGCTGTTTGTCAAATCAAATTCGGCTTCCTTTGCTTCGACTTCATCGGTGCCCAGTTTCGCATAAACATTTCCTTGCAGCAAAATCCATTCGGTATTTGTGTATAATCTGGCAAAATCAGCTTTTAAATAATCATCACCGCGGACGAGCAAAACATTGCCGCGCCCTTCAATCACGACTCCGTCGTTCACGCTCACAAGGGAATCCGCATAAATTTTCCAAGGCAATTCATCCTTTGTCACGAGGGAGCCGTCGGAAGCGATGGAATCGGGCAGCTCCACGGCTTGCGCGTTTGCCGCAGCCCCGAAGAAAAAAGCGAAAATTATGACGACATATCTAAAAAAACAAAGCATTCACATATTCCACATATTCATATTATAAAAAATCACAAAAATTGTAACATAAATTTTCAGAAGAATAAAGCAAATAAATTCTTTAAAAAAATATTTTTTTATAAATATATCATATTGAAATCACTGTAAAAATCTTGTCTTGCTTTTTATGGAATTCATATTACAATACAAAAAGACAAAAAAGGACGAACCATGAAAAACGCTTTTTGCAGAATACAAATCGATTTCGATGCGCTTCTTTACAATTACAGACAGGTTAAAAATCTCCATCCGGAACTTATGCCTGTCATCAAGGCGAATGCGTATGCCCATGGCGCCGTGGAAATAGCACGTTTTTTTGAAAAACAGGGCGTCAAGTATTTTGCCACCGGCACGATTTATGAGGCATTGGAGCTCAGGGAAAAAGGTATCGCAAATGAAATTATCCCGCTGCTGGGAGCGCTGACCGACGAAGAATACAAAAAAGGCGAAGAGGAAAACATTGTCAGCCTTGCCCACGACAGGCAATCCTTGGACAAAGCACTGACCCATTCGAGCAAAATCGCCGTAAAAATCAATTCCGGCATGGGACGCCTCGGATTTTTGCCTCAAGATATCGGTGAAGTGATTCACTCCATCAAAAAACACAACAAAACAGCGCAATATGTGCTGACGCACTATGCTAGCGCCGATGTTATTTCTGAAAACGGCTACATGCAAACACAGGCGGAGCGGCTCGCTCCTGCCGTTACAGCGTTAAAAAACGCCTTTCCTGACATAAAAACGAGTTTCGCCAATTCCGCGGCTCTCGTCGCCTATCCGGAATATGCGGGAGATATCGCCCGCATCGGAAGAATTTTTTACGGCGGAAATCCGCTGTACGGCACCCAAAAAGAGGCGCTGACCCCTCATTTGAAGCCCGCCCTCGCTCTTACCGCCCCAATTCTCAGTATAAATCATTTAAAACGCGGGGAATGCTTAAGCTACATGCAGAGCTTTACGGCGGAACGCGACACCGTGGCGGCATGGATAGGCATAGGCTATGCCAACGGATACCGCCGCAGCAACCGTGTTTTCAGCCAAGACAGCAATTTTGTGCCTCATGTTTCCCTGCTCGGACGGCACTGCCCCGTGCTCGGCTATATCACCATGCAAATGACCGCCATTGACATCACTGACATTTACGACGGAAAAAATATCCAAACAGGCGACCATGCTTATGTTCTGGGAGGGGAGGAAAATCCCGTCACCCCTGAAATGCTCGCAACGTGGTGGAACACTGTTCCCCACGAAGTGCTCACTTCTTTAGGGTTTTAAAATTATTTTTTCATACCTTGACTTTATCCTTGCTTATTGTTGTTTTTTCATATATGATTTTTAATTCTAATATGTTGGACAGAGCTTCGTGGCTTTTCCCATATCATTTCAACGTAGCGAGGGTCTTATATGACTTCTATTTCCTTATTATTGGTCTTTGCTTGCGCGGCATTCGCACTGTATTACGCGTTCAAAGCCTCTAAAGTCGTGCTTTCAGCCAGCACGGGCAATGAAGATATGCAGCGTATCGCAGGTGCGATTCAAGAAGGTGCACAGGCATATTTAAACCGCCAATACCGCACTATCGCCATTGTGGGCGTCATTGTTGCGGTGCTGCTTCTTTTCTCCCTTTCTTTCCTTGTCGCACTCGGTTTCGTAATTGGTGCCATTTTGTCCGGTGTAGCCGGATATATCGGCATGAACGTTTCTGTCCGCGCTAACGTGCGTACCGCGGAAGCAGCCCGTGAAGGTCTTACCCCTGCATTGAACATCGCTTTCCAATCCGGCGCAATCACAGGTTTGTTGGTTGTCGGTCTCGGACTTTTAGGCGTTACTTTCTACTATGCGATCCTGCAAATGTTCCAGGTCGACACGGCTGAACTCATGCAGGCATTGGTAGCCCTTTCCTTCGGCGCTTCCTTAATTTCCATTTTCGCCCGTCTTGGCGGCGGTATTTTCACCAAAGGCGCTGACGTAGGCGCTGACCTTGTAGGCAAAGTCGAAGCCGGCATTCCTGAAGACGACCCTCGCAACCCTGCCGTTATTGCTGACAACGTAGGCGACAACGTAGGCGACTGTGCAGGCATGGCTGCCGACCTTTTTGAAACCTATGCCGTCACCATTGTCGCCACCATGCTTTTGGCTTCCATTTACTTTGAAGGCGCTTTGCAAAACCTTATGATCATTTATCCGCTTCTCATCAGCGGCGTTTGTATCCTGGCTTCTATCGCCGGCACCTTCTTCGTGAAGCTTTCCGACGATAAGAAAATCATGAAAGCCCTTTATAAAGGCTTCCTTGCGACCGCTGTCATTTCCGCAGCCCTTATCACGTTCATCACCATGGCATTCTTCTGGAATACCGGTGAAATGGTTATCAACGGCAAAGCGTTCACCGGCGGCAACCTCCTTTTGTGTTCTTTCACCGGTCTTGGCGTTACCGCCCTTTTGGTATGGATAACCGAATACTACACGTCAACCGCCTACCGTCCTGTCAGAAGCATTGCAAAAGCTTCCACCACAGGTCACGGAACAAACGTCATCCAAGGTCTTGCTATTTCCATGGAAGCTTGCGCATTGCCTGTAATCGTCATTTGCGCCGGTATCTTGTTTGCTTACCATAACGCCGGACTTTTCGGCATTTCCATTGCCGCTACAACAATGCTCGCTCTTGCCGGCATGGTTGTCGCTCTTGACGCATACGGACCTGTTACCGATAACGCCGGCGGCATTGCCGAAATGAGCGGTCTTCCTGAAGAAGTCCGTGAAGTCACAGACGCCCTTGACGCTGTCGGCAACACGACAAAAGCCGTTACCAAAGGATATGCTATCGGCTCTGCCGCTCTTGCAGCCCTTGTTCTTTTTGCGGCATACACGGAAGACCTTTCCCGCTACTTCCCGCTTTCCAAAATCACCTTCTCCCTCCAAGACCCTTATGTTCTCATCGGTCTTTTCCTCGGCGGGCTTTTGCCTTACCTCTTCGGCGCAATGGGCATGATGAGCGTCGGCCGCGCAGGTTCCGCCGTTGTTGTGGAAGTTCGCCGCCAATTCAAAGAAATTCCGGGAATTATGGAAGGAACCGCCAAACCTGATTACCATGCTGCTGTCGATATGCTTACAAAAGCGGCAATTAAGGAAATGATCATCCCTTCCTTGCTGCCTGTTCTCGCACCTATTGTCCTCTATGGAATTATTTCCCTTGTCGGCGGACAGGACGCGGCATTCGCAAGCCTCGGCGCCATGCTCATGGGCACTATCGTAACTGGTATTTTCGTCGCCATTTCCATGACAAGCGGCGGCGGTGCATGGGATAACGCAAAAAAATACATTGAAGACGGAAACTTCGGCGGCAAAGGTTCAGACGCGCACAAAGCGGCTGTAACCGGCGACACCGTCGGCGACCCGTATAAAGATACCGCAGGCCCTGCGATCAACCCGATGATTAAAATCATCAATATCGCAGCGCTTCTTCTTTTGCTTGCTCTTGCATAACATGCAATACCGTATATAAAGAAAAAAAAACTGTAAAAAATACCCTCCCCATTTATTGACGGCACAAACCAATAAATGGGGATTTTTTTCATATTAAGAGGAAAAATCCATGCATATTTTCTATTTTTTCGGTGATTCCATCACCTTGGGTGTCAATGTTCAGCCCAAAGACAGCTTTTATCAACTAATAATCGGCAATCTGCAAAAAAATTTTTCTCTTCCCCCTACGAAATTTTATAATTTAGGGGTTTGCAAAAACTCTTCCAAAGAAATACTCGCCCGTTTTGACAATGAATTTTCCGTCCGCAACTTAGCAGGAAGCACGCCTGTCTTCTTTTTGATGTGCGGTGTCGTGGATACGATGAAATTTACGGAAAATCCGTATTTAAGCCTTGAAGAAAGCAAAGAAAACTATACGAAACTCATTCAATCAGCCAAAAGCAAAGGGCAGGTCATCGCCATTAGTCCGAGCCCTGTCGCCAATGCTGAACAAAATGAACGCCTGAACAGGCTTATCAGCATACAAGAAAAAATTTGTTCTGAAAATTCAGTGTATTATATCAATATGTTCCAAGAACTGCTGGATAATGATTTTGTCGGCGATTTAAAAGACGGCGTCCACCCGAGTGAACAAGGCAACAAACTTATTGCGGGCATCATTGCAAAAGAGCTGAAAAACTGCCTCTAAGTCCTTGCTCTCCGTATTTTTTCAAATCACAGCCGGCAATCAATCCGTATCATAAAAATAACCGGAACCAAATTGCCGGCAATTTTTTTTAAATTTTTACCGCTTAAATCAAAAACAATGCCGCTGATACACAGACATAAAACAAAGAAAACAAAAAACACCGGCGCTGCCGCTGCAAGTTCAAAATTACTGCCTAAAACAAAGCAGAAAGAAGAATTTCATGCCGCCTAACCGTCAATATTCAATTATGAGCGGGGGATAGCATACAAAATCGTATCCGTGAACATACATGACGAATGTGCGACATACAATGCGTATTCTTCGGCAAGATCATGGATGAAAAGGGGAACATCAACCATATCCGACGGCTTATGGTACAGGCAGACAATCAATTTCGGACGGTGTTTCAGAATGGTTTCCCTGCCTCCCGCCAAAGCGAGCATTTCCGCACCTTCAACATCAAGTTTTATGCAGTTCACCCGACCGAGCCAATGCTTGCGCACAAAATCATCAATGCTCGTCATCTGGCAAAGAACGGAATTTTCCTCTTCGGAATTTTGGGCTGCCATATGGGAAGAATCCCGCAAATACGCGAAACGGACCTCTTCCGTGGTCTTGCCCAGTCCGGAGGTTTGCAGATGATACTGGGGAAAACACGCCAGTTCTTTTCTTGCAACTGCAGCCATATCCGGAATAGGTTCAAAACCGAACACGCATCCTTTCTCACCAACGCTTTGCGCAAATCGCTTCTGAACGCCCACCATGTCCGACACGCCTCCGTCCAACATGATATCCCCGTATTCCGGGCGGACTAGAGGATGATAATATTCCTCATGCGCGGAAAGCGGCAAATATCCGGCATTTCCTGTCATCAGCGCCTTGATCCGCGCGGCATACGCCTCACGGCTGGCATCATCCGCCAAAAGACCGTATACCTTTTGCAAGCTTGCCTCATTCTGGCGGTAGAAATCCGGTAACGTTTTCCGCACACCGAATTTTCCTCTCCGCCCTGCATACAAGTACACGCTATGAATGCCCAAAACAGCCAATTCACGTAAAACCGCAGCCACCATGCCGGCACCGGCAGCTCCGGGCTTGCAGAAAATCACTTTTTCCAATTCAGCGATCCGCTTTATGTCCTTCACCCCGCAAACCGGAACGGCAATCGTGCCGCCGGCGGTTGAAACGCTTATGTATTCAGGACTATTGCCCAAAAGATCCAAAACAAGCAGCAGACAAACTTTGCTCTTGGGATATTTCTCTAAAAACAACGGCAAAAGAGCAAGATCTTCCCGCAGGGTTATACAGCAAATATTGAGCCGGAAATCGGGCATGTCCCATGAGCGCCGAAGCTGTATTGAATTGACACGGTCTTTCAAATTCATAACGGTAATCCATTTTATGTTGGTAACTAAATAAAAAAATAGGCTGTATCACATTTATTGTCAATTTTTTTATGAAACCGACCGCAAGCCGAAAAAAACGACATGTACCCGAACGGACGGGATAATAGACGCAGAACAATACCACTCCGAATAAGCCCAATTGAAGATACCGGCACAAAAAACCGGAAAAAACCGCTCCCGAACTCTTTGCCCTTGCCTATTTGGCAAATCGTGCTTATACTATGTTCATTCAACCATTGGAGGAAATGAAATGGAATATAATCAAACACAAAGCATGGCGGCAAGCCGTTCCAGCGTGACTGTCTTTTTACAGCAAGTCTATTTATGGATGGCGGCGGCTCTTTGCATAACAGCACTCAGCGCCTATATCACAATAAGCAATCAAACAATTCTTATGGCGACTTTTTCCGGCTATATGCCCATTGTGCTTATTGCAGGCATTTTAGGAATTGTCCTTTACCTTTCCTTTGCCATGCATAAATTATCCCCTGTTGTCGCAACGTCCCTGTTCATGCTTTATGCGGTGCTGAACGGCGTTTTCCTCGCCCCCATCACCCTTGTCTATACCGAAGCTTCCATTGCAAAAACCTTCATCATCACCGCCGGCATGTTTGGAGGAATGAGCATTTACGGTATTAAGACCCAAAAAGACCTTACCAGTATCGGTTCTTTCTGTATCATGGGGCTTTGGGGACTTATCCTTGCCACGCTCGCCAATATTTTCATTGCAAGTACCGCCATGGATTTCGTGATCAGCATTGTCGGAGTCATTGTTTTCGTAGGGCTTACCGCTTTTGACACTCAAAAACTCAAGCAAATGGGCGAAACCGCTCCCCTTGACGACGCTGTCGCCATGCGCCGCGGCGCGCTTCTCGGCGCTATGACCCTGTATCTTGATTTTATCAACCTCTTCCTGTATTTGCTCAGATTATTCGGCGAAAGAAAATAACGGGACTTGTAATCAACTAAGCTTTTCAAAAGCCCCGTTTGGTGGAAAATCCATTAAACGGGGCTTTTTTTAGCGGTCACACGCAAGATTTTCATATGGTTTTGATTTTGACTGCCCTGCCTTATCGTTTTATCTCAGCTTTTTTAACGCCTTTATAAACCAATTATTTTCTTCTCCGTGTTTCTTCATTCATCATACGTATTTTCATGCTTCTTTTACGAAACGAAAACGTTCTTAAGCTTTTTTGCCTCTTTTGCAAAATTTTCCTTGACAATAAAAAAGCTTCTCTGTATATAGACAAAACGACGGATGGTTAGCTCAGTTGGTAGAGCATCGGTTTTACACACCGAGGGTCGGGAGTTCGAGCCTCTCACCATCCACCAGTTTCAAAGCCTTTTAGGGGCTTTTTTTATTTAATCGCCTTTTTTCTTTTTTGACTTTCCTTAGAAGATATTTTCCAAAAATATTTTTAAAATAAGACGGCTTCTCCCCCAAAAACTGTCCAAACATGCCGCCGCGGTTGATATACTATCCCAAATATAAAAAATGTTCGCTCATAAAAAAAGCCGTTCATAAAAACGGCTTTTTTGTTTCTAAAATCAGCAAAAATTACTTCTTGCGTTCTTGTTCGTCATCAAAGGTATGGACCTTGCCGGTTGCATTATATTCCTTCACAAGTCTGAATACCAACGGACTCAAGAGCAATACGCCGATAAGGTTGGGAATGGCCATCAATGCGTTGGCACAGTCGGCAATAAGCCATACCAAATCCAATTGCACCAATGCCCCGACGGGAATAGCCAAGGTGTAAATCAAACGGAACGGCATAAGGGCCTTGTCACCAAAAAGGTAAATGGCGCAGCGTTCCCCGTACACGCACCAGCCGAGAGCTGTTGTGAATGCAAAGAAAAGCAGGCAAATGGTCACAAGCTTGCCGCCGATGCCGCCAAGGGCGAGGTCAAACGCTGCGGTAGTCAGAGCGACGCCGTTCAATGCTTCGGGGGAGCGCCACAAATCGGTTACCAAAATGGCGAAACCTGTCATGCTGCATACGATAATCGTATCGATGAACGTGTCAAGCATACCGAGCATGGCTTGGTTTACAGAACAGTTATTGGTTGCCGTGGCATGGGCGATAGGAGCGGTACCAAGACCGGCTTCGTTGGAAAATACGCCGCGCGCCATACCGTAACGGATAGCCATCATCACGGTGGCACCGGCAAAACCGCCTTGTGCGGCGGTCGGCGTAAATGCGTCATCCACAACATAGATGAACACATCGACAACCCTGTCCGCATACATAATGATAACGGTCAAAGAAACAAGGATATACACAAGCGCCATAAGAGGCACGACCTTGCCGGCGAAATTGCCGATACGCTGAATGCCGCCAAGAATAACGACAGCTGCGACAGCAAATAAACCGAGAGCGCTTATCCAGTTCGGCACGCCGAAATTTGAAGCAAGGGATTCGGCAACAGTGTTGCTTTGAATCATGTTGCCCGTGCCAAAACAAGCGCAAATGCAGAAAATGGAAAAAAGCACACTTAAAAATTTATATTTCGGTCCGAGCCCGCGTTCAATAAAATACATAGCCCCGCCCACATAGTTGCCTTGCGGGGAACGCTGCCTGTAATACATTGCAAGCAAAATTTCAGAAAATTTGGTAGCCATGCCGACAAGGGCGGTCATCCACATCCAAAAAAGCGCGCCGGGACCGCCCAAGAAAATCGCCGTTGCAACCCCTGCGATGTTGCCTGTGCCGATTGTTCCAGAAAGGGCTGTCATCAAAGCGTTGAAAGAAGAGATTTCCCCGTCGCCGCTGCTGCTGCGCCCTTTCCAAATGCCGGCAAAACCTTGCGGCATTTTACGAAATGTGAAAAATTTCAAACCAAGCGTAAGATAAATACCGGTGCCTACCAACAGAACAAGCATGGCAGGTCCCCAAAGAAACCCGCTGAAGCTGTTTAAAAAATCCATAAAAAATTCCATAAAAACCTCCATATTTTTCTAAAGTATTTCATAATTAAAATAAGAAAGTCCATTCTTTTTCCGTCTTTTTTATGGCAAATGACCATAACCAGCTAAAATAATAAGGAATGACGGTAAAGTTTTTATTTTCACATATTTTTGGAAAACCTGACAAAAATAATTCCGCAGCATATTAAAATTTGCAATGCATGCTTTGAAAATTGCAAGTTTCTTAAATTTTCAGCGAAAATTTCCGTTTTTTTAAAAAAATCATCAATAAAAAAAATAAATTATACTATATTTTTTTACGCATCAGAAAAAAAAACAAAACAGCTTCTTGTGAAAAAAATATTATTTATCCCCGACATCGCATGATTTTTTTCGAGCATGCCCTGTCAAAACAACGAGCATACTTTCAAACATCAAAAAAGTATTTTATAGGTCAATAAACCACATAAGCCATGATTAGCCTTTACTCTTTTCTGAAAAAATGCTATCAATCCCCTATGAAAAACAAAAAAAATACCGCTCACGTCCAATTCGACTATGAACGTGAAGAGCGTCTCGGTCTGCCTGAAGCTGTTTTTTGCGAGGGAAAAAACAAAGACATCATACAATCCCTTCTGCTTGAATTTAATGAAAGCACAGGAAAAAGTATTTTATTTACACGCTTGGCGCCTGAAATTTTTTACGGTTTTCCGGAAACCATCCAAAAAAACATCAATTATCATGAACTGTCCCGAACCGCCTTCGCTTTCGCCCTGCCTCCCCATAAAGCCAGCAAGAAAGTAGCCGTTGTTTCCGCGGGAAGCGCAGACGCGAAAACAGCTTGGGAAGCGGCAAGAACCTTGGAATATTTGGGCATTGAACATTCCATGTTTGAAGATTGCGGCGTTGCGGGGCTTTGGCGGATACAAAAAGCTCTCCCGCAAATCCGGGAATACGACATCGTTATCGCCGTCGCAGGCTTGGACGCCGCCCTTGTTTCTGTTTTAGGCGGACTTATTAAAAGCCCTATCCTTGCCGTGCCTACGTCTGTCGGCTACGGCATGGCGAAAAACGGAGAAACGGCCCTGTCCTCCATGCTTGCCAGCTGTTCTTCCGGAATTTCCGTTTTCAATATCGACAACGGTTTCGGAGCCGCCTGCGCGACCGCACGTATTCTGAATATGTTAATAAAAGAGAAATAATATGGAACACTCCCACAAACACTCCCGCGAGCATTCACACCAGCATTCCCATACGGATGAACATACTCATCATGAACACGGGCATACGCACGAATATCAGCATAATACCCATGGCAAAACACAGCAAAAAATCCTCTGCATACGCCCCCAATCGGGCTTGTCAGGGGACATGCTTCTGTGCGGTTTGGCTTCTTTGCTTGAACTCAGCCAAGAACAGCTCAATTCCCACATAAAAACATTAAATTTTCCTCAGCTGGAAGACCGCGTCCGCATAGAAGACCGTTTTGTCAACGGCATACGCGGAAAAAGCGCCCATATAACCTTGGAGCATGAACACGCCCACAGAACACTTGCCGACATCGAAAAAATCATTGAAAAAAGCGGCATGCACGAAAACTCGAAGGATTTAGCCGTAAAAACCTTCACCCTTCTTGCCGAAGCGGAAGGAAACGTGCACGGCAAAGAGGCGGACTCCGTGACCTTTCACGAAGTAGGCGCATTGGACAGCATTTTGGATATTTGTCTTGTCTGCGCCCTTTACACGGAACTTGCTCCCGATAATTTCATCTGCGGTCCCCTGCCTTTGGCGGACGGCACAATCCATTGCATGCACGGGCTTATCCCAAGCCCGGCACCCGCCGTTCTCGCGCTGCTTCAAGGCGCTGCCGTTTGTCCTTTTGCAGGCAAAGGCGAAACCGTGACCCCCACGGCGATAGCCCTTTTAAAAACCCTTGAGGCGCACTTTGAAAACTGGGCGAGCATGCGAATGGAAAAAACCGTTCTTGTTTACGGCGGCAAAATTTTTGAAAACGCCCCCAACGGCAGTATTTTCGCGTTAGGAACAAGCCTGTAAAAAAAATTTAAAAAAACTTTGTATTTACTTGACGATTTTACAAGAATAAACCAAAATAAAACGGTTTATACGCTCCGGAGGCAAAAAGAATGGCTGACTATAAAAAAACATTGAATTTACCGAAAACCTCATATCCCATGAAAGCGGACCTTGTCCACAAAGAACCTGAAATGCTCAAATTCTGGGAACAAAACAATACGTATGAAGTGATGCAGGAAGCGTCAGGCTCCAAGGGCAAGTATGTTTTTCACGACGGTCCTCCCTATGCAAACGGACACATCCATTTAGGAACCGCATTAAATAAGATATTGAAAGACATCATTATCAAATCAAAAAATTTATCCGGTTATAAAACCCCTTATGTTCCCGGCTGGGACTGCCACGGACTGCCCATTGAACGCAATGTGGAAAAAGAACTCGGAGAAAAGAAAGCCCAGATGCCCGAAGCCTCTATCCGCAAAGCCTGCAGAAAATATGCGCAAAAATTCCTCGACATTCAAAGAAAAGAGTTTAAACGCCTCGGTGTTCTCGGAAACTGGGAAAATCCCTATATGTCCATGGACCCGAACTATGAAGCGGTAACTGCGGCGGAACTTGCCAACTTTGCTGAAAACGGCAATTTAAACCGTTCCAAAAAGCCTATTTATTGGTGCAATTCCTGCCAGACCGCCCTTGCGGAAGCTGAAGTCGAATACGATGATCACACTTCCCCCTCTGTTTACGTGCGTTTTCCTTTAGCTGACGAAAAACTAAAGGATATTTTCCCCAATGCGGATACCGCCCGCAGCTATATCGTCATTTGGACAACAACCCCGTGGACATTGCCCGACAACCTCGCCGTCTGCCTGCATCCCGAATTTATCTATGTGCTTGTGCAGGCAGGCAATGACCAATATATTCTGGCAAAAGAACTTCTTGAAAACTGCGCGAAAATTTTCGGCTGGGAAGAGTACACGGTTCTTGCGGAAGCTGAAGGCAAACGTTTTGAAAACCTCAAAGCGTTGCACCCTTTCTATAAACGGGAATCTCTTGTCATTCTCGGGGAACACGTGACATTGGACGCAGGAACCGGCTGTGTGCACACCGCTCCGGGCCACGGACGGGAAGACTATGAAGTCGGCTTGAAATACGGACTTGAAGCTTACTCCCCTCTTGATGACCAAGGACGTTTTCTGCCTGCTGTCGAATTTTTCGCAGACATGATGGTTTTTGACGCAAATCCCCATGTTATCGCCAAACTTGAAGAAGTCGGAAATTTGCTTGCGCAAGCTAAAATTTCCCACTCCTACCCCCATTGCTGGCGCTGCAAAGAGCCTGTCATTTTCCGCGCAACGACCCAATGGTTCATTACCATGGATACCAATAACCTGCGTCAGAAAGCATTAAATGCCATCCGCAGCGATGTGAAATGGATACCGGGCTGGGGCGAAGACAGAATTTACAATATGATAGAACAGCGCCCCGACTGGTGCATTTCCCGCCAAAGAACATGGGGCGTCCCAATTCTTGCGCTGCTTTGCCAAGATTGCGGCGAAGCATGGCAAGATCCCGCATGGATGCGTGAAATCGCAGAACGTTTTGCAAAACACCCCACAGGCTGTGACTATTGGTATGAAGCGCAAGACAGCGAAATCATCCCGAACGGCATAAAATGCCCGCACTGCGGCGGAACGCACTTTAAACGGGAAAAAGATATTCTTGACGTTTGGTTTGATTCCGGCACAAGTTTTGCCGCTGTCATGGAAAAACGCCCTGAAGGCGGCTTTCCCGCCGACCTTTACTTGGAAGGCTCCGACCAGCATCGCGGCTGGTTCCATTCCTCCTTGCTCGCTTCCGTCGGAACCCGCGGCGTCGCCCCGTATAAGAATGTTTTAACCCATGGTTACGTCGTGGACGGCGCCGGCAGAAAAATGTCCAAATCCATCGGCAATGTCGTCGCCCCGCAGGAAGTCATCGACAAGCACGGCGCGGAACTTTTGCGTCTTTGGGTATCCAGTGTCGATTACCGCGAAGACATCCGTTTTTCCGACGAAATCATGAGCCGCCTTGTGGACGCTTACCGCCGCATACGCAACACCATCCGCTATATGCTCGGCAGTATTTTCGACCTCGGCAAAGAGAACATGGTTGCCGCGGGAGAAATGGAAAGCCTTGACAGATTCGCCTTGGATACCGTCATGCAAACGCACAACAAAATCCAAGACGCTTATGAAAACTTTGAATTTCATAAAGTTTACCATGCCCTGCACGGACTTTGCGCGACGGAACTCAGCGCATTCTATTTCGACATCTTAAAGGACAGACTGTATTCTTCCCACCCCGAAAGCAGGGAAAGACGTTCAGCCCAAACCGCCCTTTACCATATCTTAATGATTTTATTGCGTGATATGGCTCCGATTCTCAGCTTTACGGCGGAAGAAAGTTATCGCTACATTCCGGAAGCCCTGAAGCCGGAAGCGAAAACAATTTTTGCGACCCAGGACTTAAATCGCGACGGTTTCACCCTTTCGGAAGAAGCCCGCAAAAACTGGGAACAACTGCTCCTTATCCGCTCCGAAATAACCAAAGCCATCGAGCCCTTGCGTAAATCAGGAGAAATCGGGCATTCCCTCGATACCGCCGTCGAGCTTTATTTGAAAGAAGAACTGCAAAACGCCCTCAAAGCCTGCAATGCGGATTTGCGCGCGATTTGCATTATTTCACAACTGAAAATCGAAGATATTAAAAACGCTCCCGTTGATGCGTTTTTTGCCGATACGGACGGTATCGCCATTACGGTAACGAAAGCCAAGGGTGAAAAATGCGAACGCTGCTGGATTTACTCTGAAGAACTCGGAACCGACGCAAATCATCCGACCCTTTGCCCCCGCTGTACGGAAGTGATGAAAAATCTTGAATAAGAACGGGAAAAATGGTTAAAGATAATAGATATCCCATTCTGATTATTTTTGCTGTTCTTTGGATTATTGCAGACCAAGCCAGCAAAGCCGCCATTGTCCGCAATATTCCCCTTTATGACGGCTTTGCCGTTATTCCGTTCTTTAACATCGTGCACGTCAGGAACTACGGCGCGGCTTTCGGTTTTTTGAATAATCCCGAATCAAGCTGGCAATTTTGGTTCTTTGTTTTCGTAACCATGGCAGCCCTTGGGATTATTCTGCATTTTATGCGTAAAATGCCGTATTCAAAAATTCTCAGCTTCGGCTTCGCCTGCATTCTCGGCGGAGCCGCCGGAAATTTCATCGACAGGGTGCGCTTGCGTTATGTTATTGACTTCATAGACCTTTATTACAAGGAATGGCATTGGCCCGTTTTCAACATCGCCGATATAGCCATTTGCTTCGGAACGTTTCTTGTAGCATACATTTTTTACAAAAGCCCCGATAGGTAGCATATGTTTTTTTCTGATGTTTCCGGTTTCACGTTTTTTCTTTTGATGTTGCCCGCCATACTCAACCTCTGGGCCATATGGCATGCGATGAAACATGAGTTCCCAACTGAAAAGGAACGCGTACTTTGGGTTTTGGCAGGAATTTTCCTCCCGGTTTTAGGAGGAATTTCATATCTTGTTTTCGGAATGAAACGCAGTAAACCTATTAATACCTAAGGAGTTCAATATATGAAAAAATCTTACCTCGCTCTTTTAGTACCTGTGCTGCTCCTTGGCAGCGCCTGCACAGCCGGCAGCAATAATCTTCAATATGCAGTCAACGAGAACACAAGAGCTATCCGCCAGCTTCAGGCGCAAGTTTCCAATGTACAGCCCGCTCAGGCGGACAGTTGGTCACAAATTCAAGCCTTGCACAGGGAAATGGCGGCGCTCCGCGGTTCGCTCGACAACCTGCAAAATAGCACGGCACATTTGGGCGGAACAGCCCAGCTTGGCAATATTATCGCACGCCATGACAGAGCCTTGCGTTTGATTGAAACACAGCTCGCCATGGATTTGCAGCTGGACAGTCCGGCGGACATGCAAAGTCAAACCTCCGTGCCGACTGAAAGCAATAACACGGCGATGATCACGACACCAAGTCCGTCAACCCAAACCCAACAAAACACAGCCGCCGCGCAGCCCAATGCCCCCGCAAAGAACGCAGATACAGCGCAGGCTCTCTATGATAACGGTATCAACAGCTTCAATAGCCGTGATTATCAAAAGGGACTGAACGCGTTTAAAGATTTCACCACTGTTTATCCTGATCATAAACTCGTTTCCAATGCGTGGTTTTGGCAAGGGGAATGTCAATATCAACTGAAAAACTATGCCGGGGCGGCGCTTGCTTACGAAAAAGTCATTTCCCAATTTCCCAACAGCAGCAAGGCTCCTGCCTGTTATTTGAAACAGGCGATGAGTTTTATGGAATTAAAGAAAAACGATGCCGCCAAACAACGCCTCAATGAGCTTATCACCATTTATCCGAAAGCTGCGGAAGCGAAACGGGCACAAACAATTTTAAAAAACCTGTAAGGACGAATTAAGGACTGATCATGGGCTACAACATTCATCTCCGCTTTCCTGAAAATATCAGCACGGAACCTATCGTTTGCAATTTAACCCGAAAATTCGATTTGGATTTCAATATTTCCAAAGCCCAAATTTCCAGCGGCCGCGAAGGCTATCTGATTTTGGAGCTTCTTTGCTCAAGAGAGCAGGCGAACCAAGCAAAAAAATACCTTGAAGAGCAAGGCATTCATGTTTCGGACCTAGCCCAAAGCATTATCCGTGACGAAAAAATATGCATTGAATGCGGAGCCTGCACGGCAATTTGCCCCACCGCCGCTTTATATATGGATAAAAACCGCCATTTGGCGTTTGATGTGGACAAATGCGTCGTCTGCACACGCTGTATAAAACTTTGCCCTGTCAATGCCATTAAAGCCGATATCGGCTCTGTAAACGAATAGGAAAAAACATGAGCGATTTAAAAAAAATGTACAGCCAAATCGTGGCTGATGAATTTCCCGAAACATTAAAAATTTCCTTAGGCGAACATGAAATTTGCTACAAAAAACGCACATGGAATATGGACGGAGAAATTCGGGGGCTTCGTTATGGCGAAAATCCGGACCAACCGGCAGCCCTTTACGCAATGGAAAGCGGAAAGCTTGCGCTGGGCAATAAAAAATGGCGTTCAGCAAAAAGCGGCATTTCTTCAATGCTTACGGAAAAACAAATGATTCAGGCAGGGAAACACCCCGGAAAAACCAATCTTACCGATGTGGACAATGCCGCCAATATCTTGCAATACCTCACAAAAAAACCGGCAGCCACTATTTTAAAGCATAACAACCCTTGCGGAACGGCATGGCAAAGCAGCCTTGAAGAAGCGATGCACAAAGCATTCTGGGCGGACAGAATAGCCGCTTTCGGCGGCGCTGTCGTTGTCAACCGCGCTTTGGACAAAGCGACGGCAGAACTTATTTCTTCCCAATATTTTGAAGTGGTCGCCGCTCCAAGCTTTGAAGAAGGCGCCGTGGATATTTTAAAAGCCCGTAAAAATCTGCGCATTATGGAATTGCCGCAGCTTGGACGCCTTGAAGAATACTGCGGTATTCCTTTTCTCGATATTAAAAGCCTGATGGACGGAGGCTTGATTTTACAGCAATCGTTTGTCAACCGTATCCGCACCGCCCAAGATTTCATTCCCGCAACCGCCATGGATAAAGAAGGCAAATCCTATGCGACCAGAACGGCAAGCCCCGAAGAAGTGGAAGATTTGCTTTTTGCTTGGGCGGTTGAAGCGGGGGTCACTTCCAACTCCGTTATTTTTGTAAAAGACGGAACAACAGTCGGTATCGGCACCGGCGAACAGGACAGAGTCGGCTGTGTGGAACTTACCGTGCATAAAGCCTATACGAAATTTGCCGATTCCATTATTTACCACCGTCACCAAAAATCTCTTTACGAATGGCAGCTCTTAGCCCTGAAGGACAAAAAAGCCAAAGAAGAACTCGACGAGGTAATGGCGGAAACCGCCGAAAAAAAAGGCGGACTCATCGGCACCCGCATGGTTTCTGACGGATTTTTCCCGTTCCGTGACGGAGTCGATACGGCTGCCGCCCAAGGCATAAGCGCCATTGCGCAGCCCGGAGGCTCTTTGCGTGATTTTGAAGTGATTGAAGCCTGCAACGAAAAAAACATCGCCATGCTCTTTACCGGCCAGCGTTCTTTCAAACACTGATAATAAACAGGAAGGCGGTTTCCCGCCTTTTGAACAAGGAAACATATGCCCATCAAAGTCGGATTGCTTGTTGAATTTATGCAGGACAACACCCCCACACTCGGCTGTGTGTTAGATGAGCAGGGAGGAAAAATCCGTTTACTGCTTGCCAACAGGCGTGAAATAAATTTAACGCAATCCCGCCTTTTGCCATGGATTGGTCCAATCATTCAAGCCACAGCCAAAGAGGATATTGTTTCCGGCTTAATCGCGCATAAGGAACTTCGGCAAAAGACCAAAGAAAATATCGACATCGCCGAACTTTGGAAAATGACACAAGGCGAAGTGACGGAAGAAAGTGCGGATTTTTTTGCAGGTCTCATGGAAAACAATATCAATCCCGATATTGTGGCAGGATACGCCCACGCCCTTTTGGAATGCAAAAATTACTTTAAATTCCAAAACCCGCTTTTTGAAGTTTACAGCCAAGAAACAGCCGAAGCGAAACTGCTTGCCGAAAAACAGCAAAAAGAAAAAACAGCGCTTGTTTCCGGAGGGGCTGACTGGTTTAAACACCTTTGGGATTTATATTGCAAACATCAGCATGTCACGGATAAGGACAAGGCGAAAGAACCGCCCGAACCGGTCGCAGCCACGCTGAAAGGGCTTTTGCTCAAGCATATGGCGGAAACGGAAAGCCATGAAGAAAACCTTTTGTGGAAACAAGTTACCAAACAAATTCCCGATGAAACCTATCTCGCCTATTATCTTGCCGTAACATGGAAGCTTGTTCCGGAGCATTATAATTTTTGGCTGAGCAAAATCGATTATGACGAAACCGATAACTTCGCTCTTCCCTTTGCCGATGAGCTCGCCGCAATTCAGGAACTTGCGAAAAAGCTTTCAGAAAAGGAAAATTTCAATCCTTTGCCCTTGCCTCGGGAACAAAGCCGATATAAAAACGCCCTGCACTGTTCTCTGGACAAAAAGCAGGAACTTTGCGGTATTTTTTCTTCAATAGCGCAAAAGGAATTTATCAGTATCGACAGCGCAAGCACAAAAGATATTGACGATGCGTTTTCTTTTGAAGAACATGCGGACCAAACAAAAGAAATCCATATCAGTCTCGCCTGTCCCGCTTTTTTCTGGCAGTTTCAAAGCGATTTTGATAAAATCATTGCAAAACGCTGTACAAGCATTTATCTTCCAGAAAAAAATCTGCACATGCTCCCGGAGGAGCTCTCCACCAATTCCTTTAGTCTGGTTGAAAATCAAATCAAGCCCTCCATGCTGATTAAGGCTGTTTTCAATGCCGAAAACGAACTTATCGACTGCGGCATTTCTTTTTCCCGTGTGCACGTTTGTGATAACCTGCAATATTCTGCCTGCGAAGCCGTGTTGTCTGAAACTATTTCCCAAATAGAAGAAGCAAAGGAAACAGTGCGGCAGTCTTCCTGCCATTATCCTGTGAACGAAGAACGGTATGCTCCCGATGAAAACGCTCTTGCCAAAGCGCGAAAATACGGCGCTCTGCTTGAAAAAGCCTATCTTTTTGCAGAAGCGCATATGCAAAAACGTATTGAAAACGGGGCTGTCATCATCGAACGTGACGAATACGATTTATACCTTGAAGGAACCGGCAGCAAAACGCAGGTTCATCTGGAACCGATGCCACAAAGCCCCAAGGCGCAGCTTATTGTTTCCGAACTCATGGTCATCGCCAATTCCATTGCCGCCGATTTTGCGGTTTCCCATGAAATTCCGTTGTTTTTCAGGACACAGCACATCGGTATTCCAAAAGAAATGGCAGGAATTTGGAAAAAGCCAGAAGAGATAGCCAAAATCGCCCGTCTGCTCAGCCCCGCCCTTACGGAAATCGAGGCGAAACCCCATACTGGCTTGGGATTGAAAGCATACAGTCCTGTCACTTCTCCCCTGCGCCGTTATGCCGATTTGGTGAATCAGGCGCAAATCATGCATTTCACCTTTTTCCAAGAACCTCTTTTCAATAAAGAAGAAATGGAAAACATGCTTATGAATTTCAATATTCATAACGGGCTTGCAAGTCAGGTCCAACGCAGCAGACCCCGTTATTGGCGTTTTGTATTCATACAGCAAGAGGCAAAGCGCCAAGGTGAAAATTGCTCTTTCCATGGCATTATTTCTGATGAAAATGATATGTATGTGACCGTAAGCCTGACGCGTGAACAAATTCTTGTGCGCGCGAAAAGACAGCTTTTCGGGGATAAAGCACTGCTTGGGCAAGAGGTGCTTGTGCGGCTTGGAAAAATCAATCCGCTTCTTTTTGAAGCAAGTATCATGAATGTACAGGAATTGTGATATTCGTATTGAAATGAAGACAATCCGCTAAACGGGCAGATTTTCTCCTGCCCTATATGACAGCGCTTTGCATGTCAAAATACGAATGCGTCCGCCCAATGCATTTTATCCGCAAACCGCTTCCAGCTGAAAATAGTTTGTCTTTGCCTGCATATCCCCAGCTTCCGCAAACAGACCGTACTATTTGGGCGAATACTCTCCTGTATCCATTTCGTTGATTTTACCTATGCGCTTTTATTACTTCCGTTATTTCGGTTTACCGTATCACCCCAATAGGGTCTGCGCAAAAAAACCTGTTTCCGTATTGATATTTTTTAAATTTTCATGGTTATCAACTACCCATGAATACGGATACGTTAACCTTCGACTGTTTTTATCCTGTTTGTCCGCAAAAACACCCGATACTTTTTCCGCGGTATTCTTAATGAAGAAAGCGCCGACTGCCGCCCTTTGGTTTTGACTGACAAAAATACCAAAGAAGAACAATCTCGTATCGAAATTTTTTCATTCCGCCTGCACGCAGCATTTCCGCATGATATTCATAATGCTATGTGATGTTAAAGGGATATAGGAAATTATTATAACGTGTTGCAAAGGAGCGCAGTGGAAGAAAGTTCTTGCTTCAGCTGTCAGCAAACTTGCAAGCTTTACGGACAGCGGCAGCAGAGATAAAAGTTTTTACCCCGCATAAAAAATTCCTCATCTCAAATGGAAATGCTCCGACAGATATTTTTATGCTGAAGCGACAAAAAAAGAGCCATTTATTTGAATACACGGCTCTTTTTATATACGGTTTTACACCGTATTATATCATGTCCACCAATTGCAGGCAAAGCTCCGCTTTGTTCAGACTGTATAAATGAATACCTTTCGCGCCGCTGTCCAAAAGAATGCGGATTTGGTCGACAGCGTATTTCAAACCGAGTTCTTTCACTTTCTCGTTGCCACCTTCGTCATAGGCTTTTTCCAAAGCCAAAAAGAATTTCCCCGGAATATTCGCGCCGCATAAGGAAAGCGTATGCTTAATCGAAGCAAGGCTTTGAATGGGAAGAATGCCCGGAATAATCGGACAATCCGCAATTCCTTCTTTTTTCAGACGTTCCTGCAAATCAAGGTATTCACGGCTATCAAAAAAAAGCTGCGTAATACCGAAATTCGCCCCTTTGCGTATTTTTTCAATTAAAAATTTTCTGTCTTCTGAAAATGTTTTTGATTCCGGGTGCGGAGCAGGATAAGCGGCAACGGCAACATCAAAATCCTTATGCCGCTCTCTTACATACCCGACCAAATCGGAAGCAAATTTAAAATCATGGCTCATGAGCGATTCATCGACAAGCCCTTCCGCATTTTTCGGCTTATCTCCGCGCAGTGCCAAAATATTTTCAATATTCGCATGACGGAGTTCACTTAAATATTCATCAATCTTTGCTTTATCGGAACGTACGCATGTGCAGTGCGCCATACACTCAATGCCGTGATTGTTTTTAATGGCGCTTGCGATTTCAACGGTATTATCTTGCCCCGAACCTCCTGCACCGCAGGTAACAGAAGCAAATAACGGATTGATTGCTTTTATCTTTTCCACAACCTGAAAAAAATCATTCCATTTTTCCTTTTCTTTAGGCGGAAAAAATTCAACGGAAAAAAACGGTTTCTCTTGCTTTTTTATCAATTCTCCAATATGCATAACCTGCTCCTTTCATCATATGCAATATAGTATATAAGGATATCTTGATATTGTCAATTTAAATTAAAAAAAAGCCCTGCCGAAGCAGGACTTTTTAAAATACGGAAGACTATGCCATATGGGCACGTATTTCTTTAGCCTTTGCGATAGCGGCTTTTCTTGCCAAACTCTTAACGAAGCTTATCAGGAGAAGTATCAGCAAAACAGCTTGCGTAAAGAAGAAGAAATACCATTGCAAACGGCGTTCGTTCCCTGCGGGTTTCGCCTTATTCAGCCAACTGTCCGCAATGCTTTTCCGTTCTTCGGGAGTGATTTGTGCAAGAGCCTTGTCCACAATTGAAAACAACTCCGGCAAATCAGTGCGCACGGCAACGCTGTGCCCGAATTCAGACGGAATTTGTCCGACAGTGTGCAGCTGATAAATACCTGCGACCTGAATTTTTTCATTCAGGTTAAATTCATAGTCAATCACGGCATCAGCTTCGCCGTTTGTGACCATCTGCATGGCGCTGATCGTATCGCGCGCCGGAACAAGAACAATATCGGGATAATTTGCGGCGACATAGTCATCCCAGTAATAATTCTTCACAACAGCGAGCTTTTTGCCTTTCAGATCGTCCAAAGTCAGATTGCTCGCGGTATTTGTCCGAGGCACCATGATCATGCCGGGCAAATTCACATACGGTTCGGCAAACGACAAATACTCTTCACGGCGTTCGGTTTTCGCAAGCGCCATAAAAAGGTCAATACGTTTCAATTGGGCAAGTTCTTCAACCGTCGCCCAGTCTTGCTGACGCTGCACAGCAAAATCCATTCCTGTCATGGAAGAAAGCAAACGCAGATAATCACCGCCGATACCGGTGTATTGCCCACGTTCGTTAAAGGTTTCCAAAGGATAGAAGTTCGCGTCAACCCCAACCTGAATCACTTTGTTTTGCGCAAGCCAAGCAAGCTCCTGTTCTGAAAGCTCATCAACAATAGTTTTCTTATTTTCAAGAATACTTTGCACAACATCGGCTTGTTCCTGCTGCAGCGCTTGAGGATAAAAACTTTGCACGCCAAGATAAACTTCGACGCAAAGTATTATCAAACCGAGAATAACTGTACCTAAAACACGCATAGTTTCACCGATTATCCTATTTCAAATCACTTTCTTCAATCATATTGATAAAGGTAGGAACAACATATTTGCTGCCGATAATATTCTTTTCTAAACTCTTGTGCACGGAACCGTAATTAAGCACGAACTGCGCAATGCTTTCCTGCCATGCCTGAACCTTGCTCACGCCATTTTCGCCGGCTGCGAACAATTCTTTTTGTTTAGCCAAATTAAAGAGCTTGAAGACGTTGAAATTCAAATCAAGCATGGTTTCAGAATAATCAAGTCCGAAAACGTCTTTGTAATATGTTTGCATTTCTTTCACGACATCGGCACGGGGAGCGTTCAAAAGCCAATGGATGCCGCGCATATAGATTGCCAGGAAATTTTTTGTGATTTCAGGATACTGTTCCGCATAGGCTTTGTTTACAACAATGAAAATCGGCAAACGCGCGTTGACATCATAAGCCGTGCTTGCCGTCACATAGCCTTTTCCGCTTGCCATGAACGTATATGGAGCCCAAAAAACAGCAGCATCGGCTTTCGCATGTTCAAAGCTCAGCAGTCCGAGCGCTTGGTCGATAAATTTGACATCGACTTCCCTCGGGCTTACGCCAAGAACTTCGAGATATTTAATCAACGTGTAATGGGAGGAACTGAGAGGGGTGACGATGAATGATTTTCTGCGGATATCCACGGCAGAACCGTATACGTTGGGATAAGAGCTTGCCACACCTTTCTTGTTCAAAATAGGGCTTCCGGGGCGAACCATGACAGCATTGGCATCTGATTCGTCATTGGCAAGGGCGATAACGAGCATATTGCCGTCTTTAGCGCCTCTCAAGGTAGGAATGGCGCCAAGACCGCCGATCGCCCAGTTGTTCACAGAAAAATCTTCCAATGCTTCATTGCCGGAACCATAAACAGTCGTAATGATGTTCATGCCTTTTTCTTTATCCCAGCCTTGTTTTTTGGCGAGCCAAACCGGGAAAGATTCCTGTCCTGTGACCCAAGCGGTTTTCACATCGACCAAATTGTCTTTTTGGGCGCTTTTTTTAGCAAATGCAGGCATGGTCAAACCTAAAACACATACAGCGACAACAACTGTTTTCAACCAAAATCTTATTCTCATAATAACCTCTTTTATGTATGAAACTAATTTGAATACGCTTCTTCTTTCGCCCGTTCTTCATCTTCATCGATATCAAACAAAACATGATAGTCAGACTTGCCGAAAAGCAAATAACGCAAACGGGAATGAGGAGTTGCAGAAAGTTCGGCATGCTTCGTGGAATAAAACAGGCCGCCCAAAATAACCCATGAGAAAAGGCAGCACCAGGAAGGAATGCCGATACTTGCGGGAGAACTTGGATAAATAAGCAAAATAAAACAGATAATGGAAGTCATGCAGCCAATGACCGCTAAGATTTTACCTACGGCAGCCCGGGCTATTTCCGGATGCTGTTCCAAATACTTATATGCGCACATACAGGTGAAAAGATAAGCGAGCGCCGTACCGATGGCGGACATATCAACAATCCAAAGCAAAGCTTCCCTGCCGAACCAAGGGCAAATAAGCGTGAAAATCAAGATAAAGAGAGTGCTTTTCCATGGAGTGCCGTAACACGGATGAAGTTCCGCAAACCAATCGGGCAGGAATTTGCTTCGTCCCATACTGAACAGCAAACGCGTGCTTGCCATGAAAAATCCGTTCATGCCGGACAAAATGGCGGCAAGCACAGGAATACAAAGGGCAATTCCGCCGAAACGTCCGAAAACTTGGTCCGCAATCCAGCCTGCGTCCCATGCGAATTTACGCGCCAGCAGTTCCGGATAAGGCATATATCCCGCAACGGCAAGCACCATGGCGGAATATAAAACGGCACCCACGACAATGGAAATTATCATAAGGTCACGAGCTTTATGAGGAGAAAAATTAAATTCTTCGGCGGTCTGCGGAATGGTGTCAAACCCGACAAAAAGCCAAGGAGTCAGGGCAAGAACCATTAATATGCTTGCAAAAACGCCGCGGTTTTCATTGAAAAACGGTTTCAAGTTGTCGAAACTTGCTGTCTCGGATATGGCAGTTCCGCCGGCAAGCACCAAAATACCAAGTGTCAAAGCAATGGCTAAAAATACCTGCACTGCGGAAGCCGCACTTACGCCTTTATAGTTCATATACCCCAAAAGGAGCAAAATTGCGGAAACGAAGCCGACTTCGCCCGCATTGACTTCCCAATCGGCAATGGAATACAAGTGTCCCACATCAAGTACGCCGGGCAGCAAATACCGGGTAAGCAAGATAAGTGCGGTCGCATTCGCAGCAATAACACATACATAGCTTAAAACTAACGCCCACCCGCAAATAAATGCGCCTTTGGAGCCAAAACCGGCATACGCATAGGCAAAAGCGCCGCCGGCGACAGGATAAGGACGAATCAGCACACTATAATTCAGTGCGACAATACATTGGAATACAGCCCCAATCAAAAAGCCGAGAACAGCTCCGAACGGACCCGCTTCAGGCAAGAATCGAATACCAGGAAGAACAAAACACCCCCAGCCGACAATGGCACCAAGAGCCAAAGCCGTCACTTCCAGCGGGCTGAGGTTTTTCTCAAGCTGGGTTCTTATCTCCCCATGACATTGGTTATCTTTCATTAAAATCCTCCAACTCAAAACCAAATCAACACTACAAGCGCAATTATGCACTTATTATTGAATTTATTCTTAATTGCTGTTTAACAAAAAACTCTCCTTATAAGAAATTTGTTAAAATTAAAAATAAATGCCAATAACGGATTTATTGTAGATAATAATTATTTTTTCGTCAAGCCGCACTTTCTAAAAAAAATGGCTGCTTATCATGTCTATTCAGCTAGTTAGCATAAAAATATCTTTTATTCTTTTTTTCACAAAAAATTCAGCCGTCAAAACCGGATTTCTCTTTCATGCGTTTTTTTTTGCAGGGAATCACTCCCATAATCCATATGCTGCAACCGGTTTTATTCCCTATCAATCACCTGCTATATTCTTCACGATCCACCGGCGTCACATTCCTATTTTTCTCTGTTTTTAACCCATTAAAATATATGATGTATGCATTTATTCCTGCCGGCGCGGACAATCCTGTTTTTCACTTTTTCCGCATATTGTCTATTGCGTCCTTTTTGTGTATCTTCAATAAAAAAATACGAAAAAAGAAAAAGATGAAAACAGCGCACGAACAAAACTGGTACGTTTATTTGGCGGAATGCAGTGACAAGAGCCTTTATTGCGGTATCACCGCAAATCTCATCAGACGATTCCAGCAGCATAACGGCATAAGAAAGGGCGGTGCGAAATATACGCAAAGCCGCCGCCCCGTCACTCTTCTTGCCTATCAAGGACTCATGCAAAAATCCCAGGCATTGAAACTTGAAATAACCATAAAAAATCTTCCTAAAAATCAAAAGCTGGCTTTTCTGCAAAATTTGCACGGGGTTTTATAAATGGCACAAAAACATAGGCTTCAAATCA